>NZ_MTKN01000007.1:0-11819 GCF_001975825.1 [Flexibacter] sp. ATCC 35208 | reverse complement strand
CCAAACATTATTTATGATAAACAATCCGCGATCATCCGCGGACCGGACAATTTTACCCCGCTGCTACAAGGCTGTTCAAATGCAACAAAATCCGCTAACCCACTCCGCAAAGTATCCTCTGCTTTCAGTGCATCGAAATTCCCATTTAGTATCAGCGGGCCATTAAACCTCGCTCTGATTCCTGCCAGCAATATCGCTGGTATCTCCGGTTCTCCTAAACTATGCCCATCTACAATGTGTATATATGAAAGTGAAAACGTATCCAACGCATCCACTAAATATTCATAAGTCGTATTAATCTGTCCGTGATGTTGCAGATCATTCACCTTACTATAAGGAGACAACCTGATCCCTGTCCTGTCTTTTCCAATCGCTGCACTCACCGCAGCCACCGTTTCCAGAATAAACCGTACCCTGTTCGGAATAGTCCCACCATACTTATCGGTACGCTGGTTTGTATCAGGATGAAGAAACTGCTCCATCAGGTACCCATTCGCCGCATGCAGTTCCACACCATCAAAACCTGCTTCAATCGCTTGTTTCGCGGCCTTTACATGTAGCTGCACCATTTCCTGAACTTCAGCTGTACTCATTGCCCTTGGCGTACCATAAGGTTGATAACCAGCCGCTGTCCAGATTTGTCCATTGGCGGCAATTGCCGAAGGTGCTACGATCCTCGTCTTTGCCGGCATATTTGCAGGATGAGAGATCCTGCCCGTATGCATGATTTGAAGGAAGATCTTACCGCCATTTGCATGTACGGCTTCCGTCACCTTTTTCCAACCCGCTACCTGTGCTTTGCTATAAATGCCCGGCATATGTGCATGCCCCATTCCGCTTTCCACAGGGCTGGTGCCCTCTGCTATAATAAGTCCGGCGCCTGCCCGATGGCTGTAATACTCCACCATCAGCTCATTTGGCACCCCATCATTGACGCGGCGCTTGGTTACAGCCGGCGCCATCACGACTTTATTAGAAAGGGCGTATTTGCCTATAGTTGCTTGTGTTAATAATGCTGGATACATATTAGAATGATCGTTCTGGAAATGATCAAAAATTTTTTACTTTCTAATGCTACTTAAAATATGATCAGTCAACTGATCAACCAACTGTTTATCATTGAATAATACATCCATCATCCACAGTGAGCTAAAGCTGCTGTACAGGAAGCGGGCCATTACTCCCGGGTCTTTATCCGCAGGAATTTCTCCCATCTGTTTTGCCTTTTCAAGCAATTCCTGCAATACAAAGATCAGTTCCAATGCCTGGTTCTTAACAAGATCTTTGATACCCTGGTCCATAGATGCCAGTTCAAAGGAAGTCTTTACCATCAGGCAGGTCTGGCCTTCTTTTCTGTTTGCAATGGCTTTGCGTACAATGTGTTCAACAGCGGCAATCGGGGAGCATACCTGGCAGCATTGCTTGTAATCTTTCAACGCCTGTTTGGCGTAGTTAGAGAGACATTGCTGGAACAGCGCATGCTTGTCGCCGTAAGTATCATATATAGAGGCCCTGTTCAGTTGCATGCCATCCACAAGGTCTTGCATAGAAGTCGCGTTGTACCCCTTTTGCCAAAAGAGGTCTCTTGCTTTTTCCAGCCTTTCTTCAGGATCGAATGCTTTGTTACGTGCCATGATGGTACAAAAATATAATTTCAGAATGAATGTTCCAAATAAAAAAAGACGACTGTTCCATATTTGTAGAAACACGTCTACAATTGTTTGATAATCATTATGGTAGAGGTTGTATTATGAAAATCCTCTCCCAGCAAGGCATTGGAGTGGTTAATAGAACCTTCTGTCGGCAGTGGCCCCTTTTTTGCCTCTTCCCATGTAATAATTGTTGAACCTAAAAAAGTTAGACATGAAAAGACTAAGTTATGTAGCTGCCACGTTGATGACCGTTTGGATGCTACAATCCTGTGGCGGAGGAAACACCGGAGCAAAGCATGATGACGCTGTTGATAGCGCAAATGCCGTAAATAAAGAAATAGCTCCGGTAGACCAGAATTCATCTGAATTCGCTGTAAAAGCTGCCGATGCGTGTATGAAAGAAATTCAGCTTGGCAAGATTGCACAGGAAAAAGGTGTAAATCCTCAGGTAAAAGCTTTTGGCGAGCAGATGGTAGCAGACCATTCTAAAGCTGCTGATGAATTGAAAGCGATTGCAGCTTCCAAAAACATTACACTGCCTGATAGTGTAGGAGAAGACTATACAAAGGATATTAAGGATATCAGCAAGAAAACCGGTAAGGATTTCGACAAGGCTTATGTGGATGAGATGGTAAAAGACCATAACGATGCTGTAGACCTGTTCCAGAAAGCAAGC
The DNA here is from genome assembly GCF_001975825.1 of [Flexibacter] sp. ATCC 35208. Lineage (GTDB taxonomy): Bacteria > Bacteroidota > Bacteroidia > Chitinophagales > Chitinophagaceae > Chitinophaga. The sequence goes on along the minus strand of NZ_MTKN01000007.1, from coordinate 9,491 downwards.
AATGACGTAACTGATCCTGAGCTGAAAGCTTTCGCTGCAAAGACACTGCCTACGCTGCAGGCGCATCAGACGCATGTGAAGATGCTGGATAGTTTGCTGAAGAAGAAATAATAAGAATTTTGTAGTTGTTAGTTGCCAGGAAGGTTTCATTGTGAATTGGATTCGGGAATGTCGACCTGGTGACTAACAACTCTTTTTTATATTGCTGCACACCCCCTATCTTTGCTTTCGGAGTAAGGGAGTTATGTACGCAATTGTCGATATCGAAACCACAGGTGGGCACGCCAGTGCCAATGGCATCACCGAAATAGCCATTTTTATTTATGATGGATCTCAAATTGTTCAGCAATACGAATCGCTGATCAATCCCGGTGTACCTATTCCCCGTTACATCCAGTCGCTTACCGGTATTACTGACCACATGGTAGCCACTGCTCCCAAATTCGCAGATGTTGCCGGCGAAGTATTTGCTTTGCTAAAAGACAAGATCTTCGTTGCTCACAACGTCAACTTCGACTATTCATTTTTACAATATCATTTGTTGCAGGCAGGTTACGACCTCCGCACCAAAAAACTGTGTACCGTACGCCTGGGGCGTAAAATCGTTCCTGGTTTACCCAGTTACAGTCTAGGTAACCTTTGCCGCTCTCTGCAAATCAATGTAGAACAGCGTCACCGTGCTGCCGGCGATGCTGCTGCCACCGTTCGTCTTATGGCACTCTACCTGAGTCTGGATACGAACAACGCTATCTCGGCAGCACTCAAAACCACCAGCAAGGAACAGTTCCTGCCACCACACCTGCCCCCTGATCAGGTAAAGAAATTACCTGCCAACCCGGGTGTATATTATTTCCACGATCAGAAAGGGAAAGTCATCTATGTTGGCAAAGCCAAAGACATAAAAAAGCGGGTCAACAGCCATTTTACCGGCAACAATCCCAGTCGCCAGCGCCAGGAGTTTTTGCGCAACATCTATAGTGTCTCTCACGAAGTGACAGGTACAGAACTGATGGCCAATATTCTCGAAAGCGTGGAGATCAAACGGTTGTGGCCAAAATATAACAGGAGTCAGAAGAACGTAGAATTCAAATACGGCTTCTACACTTTTGAAGACCAGCTGGGCTACCTGCGCCTCGTGATCGAACGCCGCCGCAAGTATACCCGGCCACTTCACTCATTCCCTTTACTGGTACAGGGCCATACGATGCTCAAAGGGCTGATCCGTGAATTCGATCTCTGCCCCCGTCTATGCTTCCTCCAGAAAGGCGATGGCGCCTGCAAACCGTTGACAGGCCACAAGTGTAAAGGTGCCTGCGATAAAAAGGAAGGACCTGAATACTATAACCTCCGGGTACAAGCCGCCATCATCCACATGCAAATGCAGCAGCCGAGCTTTATCATCGTCGATACCGGCCGCGATGCAGGGGAACAGAGCTATATCCTGATGGAAAAAGGGAAGTTCTACGGCATGGGCTACATTTCCCGCGATACCGCCATCACAGTGGAAGAAGACGTGAAAGACAGGCTTACGCAGTACCCAGAGAATGAATATATTTTAAACCTGATCCACCAGTTTGCCGGCGCGAATAATTCCCGGCTTTTAAAGTTTTCTTAGTTAATTAAGTACTTTTGCGCATCTGAATGCATAACAGGCAATATTTGCCGGGTGAATAAAGGATATTCGTTAATTGTTTTAATAAGGTAATAATTCATGTTAGAGCCAAAGTTTAAATTTCCAAAGCAAACGGCTTTTTACAAAGGAAAGGTAAGAGACGTATACACCATCGATGACAAAGAGATGGTAATGATAGCCAGCGATCGTATCTCCGCATTCGATGTGGTACTGCCCCGTCCTATTCCTTACAAAGGTCAGGTGCTGAACCAGGTAGCTGCAATCATGCTGGAAGCTACTAAGGACATCGTGCCTAACTGGGTAAAGGCTGTGCCCTTGCCAAATGTAACCATCGGCTTAAAATGTGAAACTTTCCCGGTAGAAATGGTGGTTCGTGGTAACCTTACCGGCCATGCCTGGAGAACTTACAAAAGCGGTAAACGCGAACTTTGCGGCGTAACAATGCCGGAAGGTCTGAAGGAGAACGACTACTTCCCAACGCCTATCATCACGCCTACGACCAAGGCACACGAAGGTCACGATGAAGATATCTCCCGCGAGGATATCATTGCAAAGGGACTTGTAAGCAAAGAAGATTACGAAAGACTTGAGCAGTACACACTCGGCCTTTTCGCACGTGGTAAAGAACTGGCAGCTAAACGCGGTTTGATCCTTGTAGATACCAAATATGAATTTGGTAAAATTGGAGATACCATCTATGTGATCGATGAGATCCATACACCGGATTCTTCCCGTTACTTCTATGCAGATGGCTACGAAGAAAAACAAAAAGCGGGCGAACCACAGAAACAGCTCTCAAAAGAATTTGTACGCGAATGGCTGATGGCAAATGGATTCCAGGGTAAAGAGGGCCAACAGGTGCCTGAAATGACCGATGAATTCGTCAACACCGTGAGCGAACGTTATATCGAACTATTCGAAAATATCACTGGTCAGAAATTCGTGAAGGAAAACGTAAGTGAAGCCGATAGCGAGAAAAAGATCATAGAAACACTGAATAGTTTATAAGTTATCAGAAAAGGGGGAGGGGAACCTCTCCCTTTTTAATTGTAGCAGTAGGATTTTCTTCTTTGAAAGAAAAACAATTCATTCTCCGGAAGCTAACGCGATTTTGAAAATGATAAGCACTGCTTCAACGAAACAAAACCATCAGATCGATCCCTCGATTTATCTGAAACCATGCTAAACGGATATTTACGAAAGATAGACCAATGAAACACCTCGCCGTACTGAATAAATACTTCCTTCGCTATAAATGGCGTTTCCTGCTTGGATTAGTCTGCACAGTCATCTCCATTGTATTCAGTGTGTTTCAACCTATCATGGTCCGCCAGATCTTCGATCTGCTGGCCCAGAATCTCAACAACTATCACCTGATCAGCGATACCAATCTTAAAACCACCTTCCATTCTGACTTCTCCAAAGTCCTCGCCTTCTACGGTGTCATGCTGCTCATCTTCGCATTACTAAGTGGTTTCTTCTTATATCTTCAGCGGCAGTCGCTCATCGTGATGAGCCGCCACATTGAATTTGACCTCAAGAACGAAATTTACCAGCACTACCAGCTGCTGGATCTCAACTTCTTTAAGATGCACCGCACCGGTGACCTCATGAGCCGCATCACAGAAGACGTATCACGTGTACGTATGTATGTCGGCCCTGCTATCATGTATGCCACCCGCACCATCTTCATGCTTGTGATCGTCGTGTATCTCATGATAGATGTGAACCCGTTGCTTACACTGTATACCCTGTCACCACTGCCTTTTCTGGCACTCACTATATATTATGTGAACCATATCATTCACCGCAAGAGTGAAAAGATACAGGCACAATTATCCAATATCACCTCCATTGCACAGGAGTCTTATTCCGGAATCCGTGTGATCAAATCATATGTACAGGAAGAAGGCATGATCGGGCATTTTGAAAAAGCCAGCGAAGACTACAAGATCAGTTCCGTCAGTCTTGCAAAGACAGATGCCCTCTTCCAACCCAGCATGGCATTGTTGATTGGTCTGAGTGTACTCCTCACCATTTTTATTGGTGGTATCCAGGTCATACATGGCAATATCACCGTAGGTAACCTCGCAGAATTTGTGATTTATGTAAACATGCTCATGTTCCCATTCCTTTCTATCGGGATAGTGGCCAGTATGATACAACGAGCATCTGCCAGTCAGAAACGTTTAAATGAGTTCCTCGATATCAAGCCAGCTATTTACAACAGACCCGATGCAAGGTCCATCGATGTAAAAGGTGAAGTGGTCTTCAAAAATGTATCCTTCACCTACCCACATACAGGAATACAGGCCATCCAAAACTTTAACCTGACGGTAAAACCGGGAGAGAAAGTGGCGGTGATTGGCCGTACCGGTTCCGGAAAGTCTACCCTGGCACAGTTGCTGATTCGTATGTATGATCCGCAGGAAGGTGAAGTGATGCTGGATGGTATGGATCTTAGAACCTTGAAACTGGAAGACTTACGTACACAGATCAGTTATGTACCACAGGATGTATTCCTGTTTTCAGACACGATCACCAACAATATCCGTTTCGGTACCCCTGAAGCCAATGAAGAAACTGTACGTCGTGCAGCCCGTCAGGCATCGGTGGAGAAGGACATACTGGGATTCCCCGAAGGCTTCAATACGGTAGTAGGGGAGCGGGGTGTGACATTGAGTGGTGGTCAGAAACAACGTATCTCCATCGCCCGTGGTTTGATCAAAGATCCGAATCTGTTGGTGTTTGATGACTGTCTGTCGGCTGTAGATGCCCGTACAGAGAAAGAGATCATTGGCAATCTGTATGCATACCTGAAAGACAAAACCGCTATAATTATTACCCACCGGATATTTGCCCTTTTTGAGTTTGATAAGATCATAGTTTTGGATGATGGACGCATCGTCGAAACCGGCACACATAACGAATTATTATCATTAAACGGTTACTACTCAGAATTATACGCCCGGCAGCAATCTGGGGAAGATGAATCCATAATGGAATAAGGATCAAAATATTATACATGCCTGAAAACCAGTACCTAAGCTGTGTTTCTATCATTTTTCAAAATCATTTAAAATTATTTTGATATTTGTAAAACAATAGTATATTTGTTGCTTATTGGAAAAAGGATTTGATTCGTTAACAACTTAAATCTATCAACTGTGGCGTACGAAAATACCAATCAGCAGGAAAGAAATAATGACAGTATCTTTTCTAAACGATTGAAAGCGGGCAAAAGAAGAACATACTTCTTTGATGTAAAGACCACTCGGGGAAATGATTACTTTCTGACCATTACAGAAAGCAAAAAACGCTTTAATGACAATGGTTATGACAGGCACAAAGTGTTCCTGTACAAGGAGGACTTCAACAAGTTCCTGAATGCATTAACAGAGACCATCAACTACGTGAAGACTGAGTTGATGCCCGACTTCGATTTTGATGCCTACAACCACGACTATGTACGTGATGATGAAGAGGGAGAAGGCACAGAAGGAACTTCTTCTGATGCTGCTGTGGAAGCCGCTGTTGAAGCTGCTGCTGCACCTGCCGCTACTGCATCTGCTACTTCACATAGTGAAGATGTAGATAAGTGGTAAGGGAAGGCTAATATTGACTTCTTAAACTTCTTATACGACCTCTGGATTTTTCCAGAGGTTTTTTTTATAATAAAAGAGGGGTTTGCAAACCCCTCTTTTATTATTGTTTCAAATGGAAGCTTACTTCTTCATCTTCTTCCACTCATTGATCAATCCATTTGTTGAGCTATCATGACTGGATACTGCCGCATCACTTACCAATTCAGGTAGGATCTTATTCGCCAGCTGCTTACCTAATTCAACACCCCATTGATCAAAGCTATAGATATTCCAGATCACACCCTGCACAAAGATCTTATGCTCATACAGCGCCACCAGTGAACCCAGCGTTCTTGGATCAATCTCTTTCACCAGGAATGAATTCGTAGGCCTGTTACCGGTAAACACTTTATAAGGCGTCAGGTGTGCAATCTCTTCTTCTTTCAATCCCTGTTTCACTAACTCCGCCTTCACTTCTTCTTCACTCTTACCATTCATCAATGCTTCTGTCTGCGCAAAGAAGTTAGACAACAGTTTTACATGATGATCACCAATCGGATTATGACTGATGGCAGGTGCGATAAAGTCAGCCGGAATAATACGTGTACCCTGATGGATCAACTGATAAAACGCATGCTGTCCATTTGTACCAGGCTCACCCCATACAATCGGACCGGTTTCGTAATTCACCGCTTTACCATTGCGATCTACATACTTACCATTGCTCTCCATATTACCCTGTTGGAAATAAGCAGCAAAACGATGCATATATTGATCATAAGCTAAGATGGCTTCAGTGGCAGTGCCAAAGAAGTTACCATACCACAGACCCACCAGCGCCATGATAGCCGGAATATTCTTCTCTAACGGAGTGGTCTGGAAATGCTTATCCACTGCATGTGCACCTTCCAGCAATTGTTTGAAATTATCAAATCCTACAGTCAGCGCAATGCTCAATCCAATTGCAGACCACAGTGAATAACGTCCACCTACCCAATCCCAGAACTCAAACATGTTCGCAGGATCGATACCAAACTCCTTCACCGCTTTTTCATTAGTAGACAATGCAGCAAAATGTTTTGCTACAAACTTTTCATCCTTCGCATGCCCGAGGAACCAGCTGCGCGCAGTCAGTGCATTGGTCATTGTCTCCTGCGTAGTGAAGGTCTTGGAAGCAACTAAGAACAGGGTCTCTTCCGGATTTACTTTCTTCAGTGTCTCTGCGATATGTGTACCATCCACATTAGACACGAAGTAAGGTTGCATATCTTTTTTCCAGTAAGGTTTCAATGCTTCAGTCACCATTACCGGACCTAAATCAGAACCACCAATACCAATATTCACGATATAACGTATAGGTTTGCCGGTATATCCTTTCCATTCACCACTGTGCACACGCTCGCAAAACTCTTCCATCTTCTTCTGCACCGCCTTTACATCCGGCATCACATCTTTACCATCCAGCAGCACAGGATCGCCTGAGAAATTGCGCAATGCAGTATGCAGCACAGCTCTGTTCTCAGTAGCATTTATTTTTTCAGCGCTGAACATTGCTTTAATGCCATCTTCTACACCACACTCTTTCGCCAGTGCAAACAGCTTAGTCAGCGTTTCTTCTGTAATAATGTTCTTGGAATAGTCGAACAGGATATTTTCAAAACGCAGGTTAAATTTTTTAAATCTTTCGCCATCTTCCGCAAACAAAGTGCGCATGTGTGTTTGTTTCATCTGGTCTGCGTGTTTCAGCAGCTCCTGCCAGGCTTTTGTTGTTTCAGGATTTGTCGTTGGGAACATGAGTTGATTTTTTAGTCTCCAAATGTAATAAATTATTTAACGGCCTTTTTATGAAATGCCTCCCGAACGCCTGCAATCAGCACAACACCGATCGCCGTCAGGCAACATACGATCACTGGTAGGGCCATGGTCGTCACCTCACTTTGCCGTTTGGCAATGATACCATAAAATGCCCAGATAGCTACCATTCCTGCTACGATATTATGTCGCTTTACTACCAGCAGGGTGGCGCCTACACAGGCCATCAGGATGAGTATAGCTGTGATAGGTACGCTCATACCATCCCAGCCGGAATACACCATCAGTGCAGCAATATTGGCCATCGTGGCTACACAGATCCAACCCAGGTACAAACTGAAGGGAACGTGTATGAGCCATTGCACAGAACGGCTGGCGCCCGGTGCAGCAATATTAAAATTTAAATGGATAGCCAGCAATGATATTAATAAGGTGAGCATCAGTAAAATAGCCAGTGGTATTAGTTCATAATGCCAGGCAAAAAGCCAGCAACCATTAGCCATACAACTGATCAACCACCAACCGCGCATCCTTTTCATAAATCGTTCCAGCAATTCCTCATATCCGGGCGCAAACGCCAGCCAAAGCTGGTAGATAATAAACCCCAGCAATGCCAGGTAAATTACGCCCCATATCGAAAAAGTAAAACCCGCAGGCACAAAGAGATTATCATACTTCTCCGACACCTGTGCGGGGGTATTGCCGTTGATCATGCCAAAAGCAGCAAGTGCATTTACACCAATGACCATCAGATACCCTAATGCGTTAAAAATCGCGCTGTTCTTGTAGTAAAGAGAGTCTTTCATGGATAGTTGAAAATTTTAATTTAAGGGCGAAGAATAATGTCAAACTGCAACAAATATTGTTCCCCTTTTTCCTTACATTTGCCACCATTATGACAGCAGAACAACTCAAAGCTATGAGGGACCGTCTCCATGTCCTGGGAGGTTTTCTTTAACGTCCAGGACCGCATAGCCAAAATCGAAAATGACAAACAATTATCGTTAGCCCCCGGCTTCTGGGACGACAATGCCCGGGCTACGTCAATTCTGAAAGAGATCAAAGTCAACAAGTTCTGGGTCGATCTTTACGAGCAGGTGAAAACCTCTATTGAAGATAGCGCGGTACTGCTGGACTTCCAGAAAGAGGGTGAAGCCTCTGAAGAAGAAGTAGCAGCTGCGTACCAGGGAGCAGTGGCCGCTTTGGATGAATTGGAATTCAAGTCTACCTTGAACGAGCCGGAAGACGAGATGCCGGCAGTACTCACCATCAACTCAGGTGCCGGTGGTACCGAGAGCCAGGATTGGGCCGAGATGCTGTTGCGTATGTATCGTATGTACGGTGAAAAACAAGGCTGGAAAGTATCTGAAATCGACGTGCAATACGGGGATGGTGCTGGTATCAAATCAGCTTCCCTGGAGTTCGACGGTAGCTTTGCTTATGGATTGCTGAAAGCTGAAAGCGGGGTACACCGTCTGGTACGTATCTCTCCGTTTGACGCTAATGCCCGCAGGCATACTTCATTTGCTTCAGTCTATGTGTATCCGTTGGTGGACGATACCATCGAAATTGCCGTGAACCCGGCCGACCTGGAATGGGAATTCTACCGTTCTGGTGGTAAGGGCGGACAGAACGTCAACAAGGTGGAAACAGCCGTGCGACTCAAGCACGTTCCTACAGGCATCATCGTAGAATGCCAGCAGGCCCGTACACAGGGTGAAAACCGTGAGAAGGCATTGACCATGTTGAAATCACGCCTGTATGAGGAAGAGCTGCGCAAGCGCGAAGAGCTGAAAAATGCCGCTAACGCCAATAAGCGTAAAATCGAATGGGGCTCACAGATCCGTTCCTATGTATTCCATCCGTACAAGATGATCAAAGATCACCGTACAGATTTTGAAGTAGGTAACGTTGGGCCTGTAATGGACGGAGAACTGGAAGGCTTTATAAAAGCTTACCTGATGATGTCCAAAGAAAATAATTGATGTTTTTAATGTGAAAAGGCCCTTCCAGCAGGAGGGGCTTTTTTGATTTAGGGAATTGATGCCTGATCGCCTGCATGATTAGTTTTTTTCTGAAAATGGTTTTCATCCCCGTTGGTGAATTTCCCTTTTTATTCTAAAAATGATTTTCATCCCTGTTGGTGAATTTCCCTTTTTATTCTAAAGATGGTTTTCATCCCCGTTGGTGAATTTCCCTTTTTATTCTGAAAATGGTTTTCATCCCGGTTGGTGAATTTCCCTTTTTATTCTGAAAATGGTTTTCATCCCCGTTGGTGAATTTCCCTTTTTATTCTAAAGATGGTTTTCATCCCCATTGGTGAATTCCTTCTTTCATGAAGGTTTTTTATTTTGACATAAAGGGACGCATTCCCAGCTGGCCGCAGACCATTAAAACCCGCCATATCGAAGACATCCATTATTTGTCGTTCAAAGACACTAATTTTATATTGAAGTTGTTTA
>NZ_MTKN01000070.1:3125-42608 GCF_001975825.1 [Flexibacter] sp. ATCC 35208 | reverse complement strand
AAGTATAAACAACTTCATTAAGAGGTTATTTCAGAAAAAAGAAATAATATCCGAATGATACGGCTACTTACCAGTATATATGAGTTTGACTGGTAAGGTGAAACAAACTTTATTTCTTTTTTACAAGCGTTTTATAAACTTCAAACCATCCTGTTATAATCAGGCTTACCCCCGCGCAAAGTATAAAATCCCGCGCGCTTATCCGGGTTAATTGAAACGCACGCTGTATAAACGGAATAAAAGCTATTCCTGCCAGAAAAATCAGCGAGGCAGACAAGACAAAAGGGACCAAATTATTTTTGAACCGAAAGGTTTTGAAAACATTTTCCTGGAAAGACCGGTTGACGAAAGTGAGAAATACATTACTGATTACAAGCGTAAGGAATATAACTGTGCGCACGTATTCGATTGTATAACCGCTTTGCATAAAACCATAGTACAGGGAAAGGATTCCGAATGCGATGACGAAACCCTGAATAAGGCTGATCAGCAGTTCCTTCGCGGTGAATATACTTTGAGATTCCTTGCGGGGTGGCCGGATCATAATGGAGCTTTCTACCGGCTCCTTTTCAAAAAAGATGGAGCAGGTTGGGCCCATGATCAGTTCAAGAAATATCACATGAATGGGGGTGAAGATATTAGGGAACCTCCAACCCAGTAATAAAGGAAGGGATGCCGTAAGTATAATCGGTATATGAATGGAAATGATGTAGCGAACAGCTTTTTTCAGATTATAGTAGATCTTTCTTCCCTGTTTTATAGCTTCAGTTACTTTTTCCAGGCGGTCATCCGTGAGAATAAGGTCTGAAGCTTCTCTCGCGATCTCCGTGCCCCTGCCCCCCATCGCTATTCCTATATTGGCTGATTTCAGGGCCGGGCCATCGTTCACACCGTCTCCCATCATGGCAACGGTCTCGCCGTTTTCTTTCAATGCTTCAATGATCTTCAGCTTGGCCTCTGGAAACATCCTGGCAAAAACAACTACTTCCCCCGCTATTTTGCCAATTTCGGCTGACGTCATGGTCATTAATTGTTCGCCCGTGATAGCGGCACCATTCAATTGCATGCCGACCTGCTTAGCAATATGCATAGCAGTCTCTTTATTATCGCCTGTTATGAGCTTTACTTTTATGCCTGCGGCATACCATTGGTCAAATTCCTTTTTTATTCCCTGTTTAGGAGGATCATACAAAGCGAGAAGGCCCTCGAACTGCCAGTTAAAGTTCTGCTGCAGTTCCGGGAAATCCTTCCCGGTGAAGGTGGCGGAACAAATGCCCAGTAACCGAAGTCCTTTGGCTGCCATACTGCTGATAACAGCATTTACTTTTTCGATAGCTGCCGGGGACATTTTACAGACCGCCAGGATTCGCTCTGGAGCTCCCTTTCCTGCAACAATGAGGTGGCCGTTCATCCTGTAAACATGGGTCATCATGGGTGGCACGCCGCTTAACGGGTATTCCCGGATCATTTCTTCCTTTTCGGCCTGTTCCCGGGGAACTCGTTCATAAGCGGCGATGATAGCTTTTTCCATGGCATCAAAAGCCGCTTGTTCACTGGCCAACCTCGCGTATCGAAGCACTTTATCGCTCTTAATAGCACTTTCCGGCGTTATAATTTCTGTAATGTCTTTTTCAAAATCATAGATACTGTTGACTTCCATCCTATTTTCGGTGATGGTACCTGTTTTATCGAGGCAAATGACACTTACAGCCCCAAGATTTTCTATAGTTAACGGTTGTCGTGTTATAATGCCTAATTTTGACATATGGAATGCCCCGAGTGCCATAAATGAAGAAAATGCCACAGGAATTTCTTCTGGTATAACGGCCATCGCAATGGTAAGACCTAACAGAAGGCTTTGAATAATACTTCCGGAATGAAGATAATTAACTAACCAGATTAAAGCAAAGGTGATAAAACCAATGGCCGCCATAATTTTCACGAATTGCGCGATCTGATTTTGCAACAGCGTTCCCGAGGTTGAAATAGCTGTGATGGATTTCCCTAACTTTCCCAGAACAGTGCTATTGCCAATGGCAGTGACGATTGCGTAACAACTTCCCGAATTGATGGTGGTGCCCTGGAAAAGCAGGTTGTGCCCCTCAGCTGCACTTTTATCTACCGGCTGAGATTCTCCAGTAATAATTGATTCATTGATACTCAAATCATTGGCGTGTACAATTGTACAATCGGCTGGGATGCTGTTACCTTCTTCCAGCAACAATATGTCGCCAGGTACGAGGTCCTCCGAGAATATGGTCTGTTCTTTCTCATCTCTGATTACGGTAACCTTTGGCTGTGTGAATTGTTTGAGCGCCGCCAGGGCTTTGGAGCTTTTGACCCCCTGAAAGATGGAAATAGCTCCGACAAAAACCATCGCAGCCAGCATAAGTAGTCCTTCTTTTACCTCTCCCAGTATGAAATATAGCAGGCAGGCAAGTAGAAGCATAAGAAACATAGGTTCTTTCACTATTTCCCAGACCATTCTGATAAACCCATGTTCCCTGGCTGCTATGAACTGGTTTTTACCATATTGCCTGACAAGTGCAGGTACGTCCATGTTTCTCAAACCTGAAAAACCTGGTTCTAAATTGACGTTTTTCATGCCGGCTGATTTATTGGTATTGGATGGAGGACTTAGGTAAGTTAGTAAATTCCGGGGGGAAATGAAATGACTAGACTCATCAAGGGAGATGATTCTTAATGCCAGGTAAAGATCGATTCTATGAGGTGCTATAATTCTTCAAACGCATACATCTCACGAAAGTCCGGGACCAATACCCCAACAATGGCCCAAAGATTGACAATACCGTTCCTCTATGAAGTTAATGCTCCCGGTTCGTTCCCACCTGTTTCAACATTCTTTTATACCGGGCAAATGCCGGTCCCATCATATACCCGATATTCAGCTGTACCCTAAATCCATTATACCGCTCCAGCCCCCCGATATAAGGATCATATTTAGGAGTCCACAAGTATTTAACAGACAAATCATAGGCGAATCTTTTGCCTGCCCTGGTAAACATACCTACCCCCGCTTCCATAGAAAAACGTTTCTGCGAATAATCCTTGGCGTCAATATCAGCCATGGTTCCTTTTATTTTAATCAGGGTAGTATTTACGGCCCCCACTCCCAACATCAAATAAGGTCTTGGTTCTGCGGCTAACAAGCCTCTCAGGAAACTTCTCCGGCTATTCAGATAACCAAGTTCGATTTCATCATTCTCTTTCGCAATTTCCTCATCCAGTGCTCTAATCTTCATCCACTGATTCGCTTTATATCTCTTGCTATAAATTCCGCCCAGCCCCCATTTAAAATAGGAATAATTTGATAAAATAAACCCGGTGCTTGCACTGATCGAGGAACCATTACTGCCAATCAGGGCCATATACCGTTCTGTTCTATTCATCTGGATCTCCGTTCCTATCCGATGTCTATCTGAGATAAAACTCTCAGAGGCTATACCAAAGTAAAATTTCTTTTCTGCGATGTTTATCCTCGTTTTCACATCCTCAGGTGTTTGATAACTACGCGGAATATAGGTATTACCAAATGTAATACTGATGACCTTGTTGCTTAAATAGGAATCCAGCAGTTGGTCAGTCATCTCCTTTCGTAGATGATTATACATTTTTTCATACCGTGCCAGTCTTTCAACTTCCCATTCGTAGTCATTATCACCGTTCATTTTCCTTTTCTGAACATAATACATCGTATCAGCCGGAATTTCCCCCGTAAGCAGGCTATATTTACTCTTTTCTTTGTTTACATGATGATAAGGGAAAATGGCATCGCCAAAGTAAGTAGTAGCCAGTTGCATAGATGGCATCATGATCCAGATACCGGGGGAAGAAGAAAAATATTCCGGTAAAAAGGACATCACCGGCATCATGGCTGCTCCCTTCGCAGCGGCATCTACATTTCTATTCAGGGGTTTTATGGCCCTGATATTTGTAAATTTAACACTGTCAAAGCTTGGCGCCCCTAGTTTAACAGGAATAGGAATAGGGATAAATGGCGGCCGTTTAACAAATACAAGGCATGAGTCAGTTACACCGATCAGTACTGATTCAACGTAATAGGTATGCCTGTTAAAATCAGTCCTGGTGAGGGGTTGTTCCATCTTTATCTTTTTATCTGACCAGAACCATAATTTTATGAAGCTCCCTGTTTTTATAGTATCACAAACCTTTGATTGAAGATTTTTAATGATAAGAATTTTTTGTGTTGCAGGTAACTGGCCATAAGCAAAGGAAACTAAAAGACAATAAAAAATGATTTGTAGGAAGTACTTCATAAATTGTAGATCGTATCTTACAAATCTATTAGTGAAACTAACTCTTCAACAAAAAAATGGGTAAACCAACCGATTGTCAGGGAGAATAAAAAGCATTGCAGGCAGGAAATAAACGAGTTTATCAGCGGTAGCATATTTACCGGTAAATTGGTGGATTAATCGATTAATTTTACATTGGATGATTGAAAATTTTACTTTTCCCCCGATGAGAGCAAGATTGATCACAATAATAGTTCATGTGTTATTTTTAGCAGCATTTTTTTATGCTCCCTTATTCATTATTCCCGACTTCCCCATGAAAATTAAACCGGATGAATGGCGGGTGACAATCATCGTCAACAATTTATTTGCAGTATTTGTATTTTATATCAATTACAGCCTGCTAATACCAAGGTTCATACTTTCCGGAAATTATTATAAATACATAATTTACACTATTCCCATTGCATTAGCCTGTTTAGCAACACCCAATTTAGTAAATGTCGTTCTTGACTACCTTTACGGACATAATCCTGATATCCGCCCATCAAATTTCATCATAGGCACTATCCTTATGTCTGCCATGGGGTTAGTGCTGGCATTTGCCATGCGATTCTCTGAAGACTGGAAAAGAATGCGGGAGGAAAAAAAAGAGCTGGAGAATACAATAAAAGCAACAGAGCTTGTATATTTAAAAAAGCAATTGAATCCGCATTTCTTTTTTAATACCCTGAATGGAATTTATGCAATGATCATTAAAAAGTCGCCAATGGCTCCTAAGGCGGTGTTATTATTATCTAACCTCATGCGGTATGTACTATATGATTCCGACAATACGTTGGTAGAACTCGAAAAAGAGGTCAACTATGTAACGAATTATGTTGAAATGCAGAAAATGAGACTCAGTGAAAACAATCATGTATCTCTCACTGTAAAAGGTGATATGTCACAGGTAAATATACTTCCGCTGGTGTTCATACCTTTTATAGAAAATGCTTTTAAATACGGGATTTCTTCAGAAGTGGAAAGCAGCATAATTATAGATATCCATTACATTGACAATTATGTTTTCTTTTCCAGTATCAATGATATAAATGAGAATAATATGCCTTCTTTTTACTCGGGTATTGGCATCAGCAATTCTATCAAACGATTGGATATGACCTATCCCGGCAAGTATTCGCTCTCACATCTTGCCAGAAAAGGGAAATATTATGTGGAGTTAAAAATTGACCTTTTATGTTAAGTTGTATTGCAATTGACGATGAACCACTGGCGTTAGATGTGTTGAAAGAGTACATACAGCTCATTCCAGAGGTGACATTGTTTAAGACTTTTACCAGCAAGGAAAAAGCGAAGAACTATCTATCCGACTACCCGGTAGATTTTATTTTTCTTGATATTGAAATGCCGGATCTCAACGGCGTTGATTTTTATAGATCGCTCACCAGGAAACCTCCGGTTATATTTATTACCGCCTACAGCAATTATGCGGTGGCAGGTTTTGAGCTGGACGCGGTCGATTACCTGTTGAAGCCCATAGACCCGGAGCGGTTACAACAATCCGTAAACCGGGTATTGTTAAGAATGAAGAACACACAGCCGGATGTTCAGTCATTTCTTACCATCCGGCATAAATACCAGTTAAAAAATATTTTGCTATCGGAAATCCTGTATGTGGAAGGGTTAAATGATTATGTCAAGATATTTACCCGCCAGGAATCCAAACCTATCATCGCCTTAATGTCCATGAAAGAGATCGCCATGAAACTTCCCCAGCAGATTTTCCTTAGAATACACCGCTCTTTCATTATCCCTGTCAGTGATATCGTATCCTATAATAGTAAAATAGTGCAACTGAAAAATATCTCACTTCCTATCGGGGATACATATCGCACGAACATAGCCCAGATCCTTAAAAGTAAGAATAGCTGATTCTCCATTATTATTCATGGGTTCACCCGATTATTTTGCAACCATTCCCCTGCCACCCTAATTTTGAGCATCAATTAAAATTATATGAAAAGAATGATGCTTGGCTTTGTTTCATGGTTGCTGCTTTTTCAGGCCAACAGTGCAGCACAGGAAAAGGCAGATACGTTAAGGCTTAAAGATTGCATACAGTTTGCACTCGGCCATCATGAAAATTCCCTCATCTATGCAAACAAAGTAACAGCATCGAAAGAAGCCATCCGGGAAAGTAAATCGGTACTATTACCGACGGTCAGTGGCAATGCGTCATTTGATTATAACCTTAAACTGCAAACGTCCGTCATCCCAGCCGGCGCACTCTCAGAAAAAGAACTTCATTTGCAGATGGGTAGTAAGTATAGCACGGGGGCTTACCTGCAAGCCGATGAAACCCTTTTTGATAAAGCTAACTGGCTGAATATAAAATCCGCGAAAACAGACAAAGACCTGGCCGATCTGAATTTAAGAAAACAGCAGGAACTAATTGTATATAATACCGTGAAGGCATATTACAACGTATTGTCCTACGCAGAGAAAGTCCGGTTACTGAAAGAGAATGAAAAAGAATATCTCCAACTCGAGCAAATTCTGAAACTTAGGTATGAACAGGGTGTAGTAAAGAAAAGCTCGTACGATAAAACCCGCGTGGACCTGAATAATATTCAGACCGAAATCAGCTCAAATGAAAATTACTACCGGCTGGCTTTAAACCAGCTGAAAAAAGAAATAGGGGCTGATCTTGAAACGGAAGTAGCGATCAGCACCCGGATCAAATTCGATGAATCAGCGCCATCACCTGGCTTCACCAATTTACCATTAACCCAGCTTACTGATTATAACATTGATTTACAACAACTGCGTAAGCAGGAGATTGCTGCACAACAGAAAAAGGCCGCCTTCCTTCCTACGCTTTCCCTGTATGCAAAGTATGGAGTAAATGCATATGGAACGAAGTGTTCAGATGCATTTAATGACTGGTTTGACTATTCTGTCATAGGCATGAAGCTAAGTGTGCCTATTTTCAGTGGGTTCAAAAAGCAAAGTCAATACCAGCAAAGTAAAATCGCACTGACCAATCAGCAGCTGACTGCCGCGTTAAATGCCAGAACATATAAGCTTGATTTCCAGGATGCGAATGCGAACTTATATAGCTCCTATACGACCTTGATAAAAAATAAAGAAAATCTCTCACTGGCGTCAGAACTCCTATCTGAAGCTACCGTAGAATTCAAGGAAGGGAAAACAGATCTTTCATCGTACCTGGACACAGAATATTCCTACAAAGAATCTCAGAGTAATTACATTAATTCCCTGATAGATTACCTCAATGCCAAAGTAGCCATGGAAAAGGCAAACGGCAGTTTATTGAATTACGTTAACAATCTTGAATAATATGACTGGAAAAAGAATAATAACTATAGTCGTTGCAGTTGTTGTAGTCGGTATTATTTTCCTAACACTGACTAAGAACAAAAAGAAACTGGATGAGGATAAAAAACCGGAAGACAGGTCAAAGATAGCGGTCAATGTACTTACAGATACTGTGAGGAAACAACCTTTATCCAACACCTTACAATTACCGGCTACTCTCATTGTAAAGGATGAAGGTACCATTACCGCCGAGACCTCAGGTCGTATTGATGTACTGCATATAGAACTTGGTTCATATGTCAACAAGGGACAAGTGGTTGGACACATCGACATGACGGAGAACAAAATAAAACTGAGTTCGACAGAATTATCCATTTCAAAGCTGGAACGGGATTATGAACGCAACAAAGTGTTATTACAGGGGAATGCTACCAATGCAAATGCGGTCAATGATGCCAGGTATGACCTGGACAGTAAAAAACTGGAAGCTGATCAGCTACGTGCCACTATCAGTAAAGCCAATATTATCTCACCCGTTTCAGGTACTATTATAGAAAAGAAAGTATTAGCAGGTGAATATGTAAGCACGGGCGGAGCAATTGCTTCCATGGTCAATACAACTACTTTGAAGGCTCGGATTTATGTACCTGAATCCAGGATCATGGCAATAAAGGCCGGTCAAAAGGCGGTGATCACGACCGAATCTTTGCCGGGAAAGGTCTTTCATGGTACGGTTGCTTTCATCAGCCCCAAAGGGGATGACAACCATAATTTTACAGTAGAATTGGTGGTAGACAATACCAACGGTCATCTATTAAAAGCAGGTTTATATGTGAAAGCCACCCTGATGGAAAATGAGATAGTGAATGCATTGCAGATACCCAAAATTGCACTGGCTGAAGGTGCAAAAAATCCATATGTCTATACCATCGTGAATAATAAAGCAGTCGCTGTAAAAATTACGGTTGGCCGGGAAAACAATGATATGATTGAGGTACTGAGCGGACTGTCTGAAGGAGAGGTTGTAATCACCAGTGGCCTTATTAATATCGTATCAGGAAATAACGTACATGCGATCAACAAAAGCAAATAGTTCCGTATGAGTTTAACAGAATTTTCAATAAAACGTCCACTATTCATTACGGTAATATTTGCATGTTTACTACTGTTTGGATACCTAAGCTATCGTAGCCTGAATTATAACCTGCTACCGAAGTTCGAGACGAATATGATCAGTATAACCACTTCCTACTCCGGCGCTTCGGCAGAGGAGGTGCAGACCAGTGTGACTAAACCGATAGAAGATGCGGTAGCCGCAATTGAGGGTGTTGACAGGGTGAGTTCTTCTTCTCAGGAGGGTGCGTCAAGCGTTTCTGTAGAGTTGACAAATGATGCCGATGTAAAACAGGCGCAGCTGGATGCAGAAAGGAAAATAAACCAGATAAAGTCAAGTCTTCCGGATAATGCGGATGACCCGGTTGTGTCCAG
Source organism: [Flexibacter] sp. ATCC 35208 (assembly GCF_001975825.1). Lineage (GTDB taxonomy): Bacteria > Bacteroidota > Bacteroidia > Chitinophagales > Chitinophagaceae > Chitinophaga. Next base: position 33,501 of record NZ_MTKN01000070.1, on the reverse strand, counting down.
GTTCAGTACAGATGATCAGGCTATTATGAAGATCAGTCTGACTTCTTCACTGTCTGATACCAAGCTGTATGACTTTGTTGATAATGAATTGAAGCCACAGTTGACCAATATTCCCGGGGTCGCACAGGTAGATATTACGGGGGGCATAGAGCAGCAAATCAATGTGATGCTGGATAATGATAAACTGAAAGCCTACAACCTGTCTATCAGTGAGGTCAACCAGGCCGTTGTTTACAGTGGTGCAACTTATCCTGCGGGGTCTCTTTCCGATAACCAGACACGGTATTCTATTGATCTGAATGCAAAAGTATCAAGTCCTGAAGAATTAAAGCAGGTTATTGTCAGGCAGAACCAGGATGGAAGCAGGGTCTTACTGAGTGATGTGGCTTCGGTTACAGATGGGCATGAGGAAGAAAGCACCCTGAACCGTCTGAATGGAAGGCCTGCGATCGGTATAGAGATTAAAAAGCAATCTGATGCCAATACGGTGAAAGTTTGTCAGCTGGCAGCCAAAAAACTGGAAACATTAAAACAAACATATGCAGATAATCACCTGCAGTACCATATCGCCTCTGACCAGTCGATATATACACTGGAATCGGCAGATGCGGTAATTGAAGATATATTTCTGGCGATTGTGATTGTGGCACTGGTGATGTTGTTCTTTTTGCATAGCCTTCGCAGCTCAAGTTTTGTACTGGTAGCGCTCCCGTCTGCCATGGTACCGACCTTTATATTGATGTGGGCATTCAAATTCTCCCTAAACATGATGACACTTATGAGTTTGTCATTGGTAGTAGGGATCCTGGTAGATGATAGTATAGTTGTACTGGAAAACATTTACCGGCACCTTGAAATGGGGAAAGATAAACGGAGTGCTGCGATCGATGGCCGCAAAGAAATCGGGTTTACCGCCATTGCCATTACACTGGTGGACGTGGTTGTTTTTCTTCCATTAGCACTGGCAGGTGGGATCATTGGAAACATCGTGAAAGAATATGCCCTGGTAGTTGTTTTCTCCACCCTGCTCAGTTTATTTGTTGCATTTACATTAACGCCCTTACTGGCATCCAGGTGGGGCAAACTAAGTCATTTTACAAATGATACGGTGTGGGGGAGAGTTAACGGCTGGTTTGAGTCATTAATCAACCAGTTGCGGGAGTTCTACGTCACAATATTGAACTGGTCACTGACGCATAAAAGATATATCATCATCTTTATCACATTCCTCATTATAGGTACCATTGCATTGGTACCGGCGGGATTTTTTGGTGCCGAATTTATGGAGCAGAGTGACAGGGGAGAATTAAATATCCAGCTGGACCTGGCTTCACAAAGTTCATTGAAACAGACCAACCAGGTGGTATCACAGGTAGAGGAGCTGATCTTAAAACATCCGGAAGTGAAGGATGTATTTTCAAATGTGGGCAGTCAGTCCGGTGCGAGCATTGGCTCAAATGCTTCCAATAACAGTAACCTGGCAGAGGTGACGGTCACATTGGTAGACAAAAAAGAACGGAAGATTAAAACAGAAGACTTCGGGAAACTGCTACGGGAAGAAATCAATACAGTTCCAGGTGTAAAACCAACCATTAAACTAACCGGCATCACCGGTAATGCATCTTATGGTGTGCAGATGGCGGTGAAGGGGAATAACAGGGACTCCATTTCAAAGGCAGCAGCGATTGTGAAGCAGATTGTTGCCGGCACAGCAGGAGCTGACTACGTACAGTATAGTACCAAAGAAGCCAAAACGCAAATTTCCATTCAGCTGGACAGAGATAAGATGTCACAGCTGGGTGTATCTGTGGAGAATGTAGGTACTGCTATCCAATATTCATTCAAAGGTAATGACAATACGAAATACAGGGAAGGTGGCCAGGAATATAATATTAACCTGCAGATGGATAATGCTGACAGAAGTAATATCTCCAATGTACGGAACCTGAATATATATAATGACAGGGGTGGCATCGTTCCTCTCAATGAAATTGCAGTGATAAAGGAGATTCAGATGCAGGGCGTGCTGGAGAGAAAGGACAGGATGAATTCAATGGAAATAGATGCAGCCACGGTAGGCCGGCCGGCAGGTAGCATTATGGAGGAAATAAAGGCAAAGCTGGCAAAAGTAAAATTGCCGGCCGGGGTAGAAGTCTCAGAAGAGGGAATGAATAAAAACCAGACAGATTCATTCAAAAATCTTTTTTTGGCTATCGGAATCGGGATACTACTGATGTATATGATAATGGTAGCCCTGTACGAAAGCGTGGTATATCCTTTCGTAGTCCTGTTTTCATTGCCGGTGGCTTTGATAGGTGCTATCCTGGCCCTGGCCCTTACGCTGAAAACGATCAATATATTTTCTTTATTAGGTATTATTCTACTGTTAGGTCTCGTGGCGAAGAATGCTATTTTAATAGTCGATTTTGCTAATCAACAGAAAGGAGAAGGATTACCTGTAAAAAATGCACTTATAGAAGCGGGTAAAGAACGACTTCGCCCGATTCTAATGACTACCCTGGCCATGATATTCGGCATGTTGCCCATGGCACTGTCTACCGGCGCAGGTTCGGAAACGAAAGGTTCAATGGCCTGGGTGATCATTGGTGGATTGACGAGCTCCATGATGTTTACCCTGATACTGGTACCCTGTGTATATATGATAATTGAAGGCTGGAGAGTAAGGGTAAATAAATTATTTAGTAAAAAATAAGATCATTTTTTTGATATATGGTTTTAATTAAAAGAGCCATTTATTCCATGGTGTAAGACTGGTTGAATGGCTCTTTTTCGTAAAACAGTATGCAAGTGAATGCCTGCCTTGTCAAGGGCGGGCATATTTGTTATTGGCTGGTAAAATAGATTTATTCAATACTGATTTGTTTCACTGTTTTATTCGATTATTTTCCATTTGTGGGCAGATTAGTTGGATTATAATACCCATCCACATCACTGGATTTGATCAGTTGACGATGTGATTATACAATTTTTGTTATAGCTCCTATTAATCATTTCTTTCAGTATGTTTTAATGGATCTGATTGATACAACCTGGCTCATTGATTAATCGGGCTAACCTACCACGAAATCACAATGCCGGCAACGAATGGTGACAATGTTGGCTCCTTTATTAAAATTCAGGCACGGGTGGTCAATAAAGCATAGAAGGCGTTGCACTTATTCAATTTATTGAATCATTCCCTGCCCAGACACTGGGTAGGTTTTGACAGTAGCGAACAGCTTTGAACCCACTCCGTAAATACTGCTGCCAGAAAAACAAGACTTAATTCCTATACAACACAGTTGGATGAGCTGCTAGTGAAGACATGGTTTTATAAATTGACTACCTGATTGTTTTTTTGCAACAATGGAATGGTGTAAAAAAGGGGCTATCTTCATTTCACTGCTGATGATAGCCCTTATTGCGTTTTTAAAAATCGAAATCTGTTGTTCCTGTCCAGGTAGTATCTGTCAACTGAAAATTGGGCGTTACATTCAACGAATCTGTAGTCAGAAAAACGGAGATAGCTGTCAGCGAGCTACGTTTTGGCCGGATTGGTTTGGTACCTAATACGACCGCATTTCCACTTCCATTGATCCAGGTAAGTGTGACCTGTAGCTGTGCACCGGGGATAGAATCCTGTGTTCTGAAAAGATCAGCAGTGTATATCTGGATGGGGAGAGTATCGTTTGTATGTATGGTATCGGGGATCATTTGTCCGCCGTAGGTAGCTTGTAAATATCCACTGGTCAGGTTGTGGATATCATAGCGGATGGCAAAGGCCAGTCTTTTTAACTGTAGACTAATCGTCGTATTGCTTGAATCGCGGGCGGTGTAGTTAGTGCTGCCGAAATAAGTATCGGCTTCTGACAAGGGGTATTTAGCAAATGTGTTTGTAAGGGTATCGGTTACGATACTCATATTGTTCAGAGAGTCAATGAAACCTGTTTCCATTGTTTCATTTGCAGCATAGAACATACGATTGCGCAGGGTACGATGTATAGGATAGGCATATTGCTTATACCCATCTGTAGAAAGCTGCCACCACAATCCCAGGCTGCTGCCTCTTTTGATAGCAGCTACATTGACGATGTAGGAGCTGTCTTTCAGCAGATCAATGCTGATGCTATCAGTGTTGTCAAATAATCCCTGCGCGTATAATGTGCCCTGACCTGTTCTGATATTCACACCATAAATGGTGCTGTCATAGGCAGATCTGGCGGCGATCCATGCTTTGCGGAGGTCGCCTATGCTGGTAGTAATGTCGCCACTAAGCTGCAAGTGTATAGTCACCTTTTCAGCAGTAATGGGAGGAGTAGCAGGCTGCGTGGTAGCATCTCTTTTACAGGATAGAAAAAGTGCTGCCAGTATGAGTAGGTAATTTTTCATAATGAAACTTGCTTAGAAGCTGATAGGAGTATTTGTTGACCATGATGTAGTTGAATATTTCAGGCTTAGCGTACTATTGCCTGAAGTAGCACTACTGTCCAGTACGGGCAGTGTGATATTCACGTTGAGGAGGTGATTCCGGTCTGGCGTAGGGAGTGCAGTCGTGCTACTACCTATGTTGTAAGTCCGGCCATCAGGTAATTCCCATTTGATGCTTGCGCTGATATCATAGATGCCATCATCCATTACTAAGGTATCTGCTGTTAAGAATCCAACGGCAGAATAGATGCTCAGATTATTGTCGATTGTGTTTGGATACAATACTTTCCCGGGTAAATAATTGGGCCAGCCGAAAGTGACTACCAGTCGTCCCTGCGTAAGCTGGGGACAGATGTATTTAATACCGAATACCAGCCGGCGCATGGGAATGGTGATGCTGGGGTGGGTAGTATCGACGGTGTAACCTTGTACATCTCCGGCGTAGGTAGTGGCTTCTCCTAAGCTTTGGGTCACGATTCCGTTGGTGCTATCACTGGTATAGGTCTGATAATCGGTGCCATTTTCCCCAAATCCATAAGCGTAGTTAGGAATGTTGGGAGTGTAATCCATATGGTTTTGCAGGATGCCACCAATGGGATAGTTGAATAGGGGTTTGCCGTCATCCTCTGTATTGCCATACAACGATCCCCATTGATAAAGATCATAATATAATCCGGGACCGGTGCCTTTTTGCAATACTACCAGCCTAATTTTGTAGGTATAGGCAGGGTCGAGCATGAAATGGATAGAGTCGAGGTTGTCAAAGATACCTAATGCATATTTGGTAGAACCGTTCCATATCTCGACTGAATAGTAAGTGCTATCCCGAATTGTTTTGGCGGTAATACTGCCGTTTGTCTTTCTGGCAGACTGATCGACGGTAAATTCACCTCCGGGCTGGAGGGTTACCATTACTTTTTTGGAGGACGTGGTCGTTGAGGTAGGTTTGGTGTCTGTATTCTTTTGACAAGAACAGCAGTACAGGACAAAGGCCACCCCACAAACAATCAGGGAGATTGTAGTTTTCATTTTTTGGGTGTTTGTTTTTATTTTTTTGAAGAATTGCTACACTTTCCAGGCTGATAGGCAGAGAGGTACAGCATGAAAGAAATAGGAGTAATTGTATTGGTTCCCCTTATGAGGAGCAATTTACTGTATTTTTTGGGGTAGAATATTACTTGTAATAGTAGACTCGGTAATTGATGGGAGAGGTAATTGAGCCACCGTATCCTGCCTCCATCCTTTCACAAGCTTATTCATCAAGTCCAGTGGCATCTCGGGGTCCCCAAGCAGGAACAGGTGCTTATGGGAACCTCACCATTTGCTATGGCGCCTACTAACTATGTTCCTTTCGGCAAATACTTCTAATAGTTAGCCGCTTATGCGGGCGTAATACCAGGGCCTTTCTTTTTACACCAACAGTGTTGGAGGAATAACTAACAGTATCAATAGTACCGTGAGCAATACCTGCATGCAGGGAATCAAAACCCGCTGGTGCCTGTTGAACAATTTCCTGGGAATAATCAGTCAATATAAATAGGCAAAGGAAAGCCGGCAATAAAAATAAATACTTCATATGTGGATATTTCCAACAATTGTATGGATGACGATAATACAGGATAAACAACGCTCAATGTAGCTACTTTGGATGCTGCTCTTTTGCGTTGTTTACCCTGTATATTATTGTATTTTATTGATAATTTCTGATCACTCCAAGATCGTATGGGATATTACCATAGTCGCCATAGCTTCCATTCGGCACACCCTGTATCAATAACTGACATCTGTCAATATTATCGATCTCCAATTTATCGTCAGTACCGGAACGAATCACCTCTACATGAGAGACCTGGTCTGTCCATACTTCTGACAGGAACCGGAGATTATCCCTCGCTGCCCACTTCTCTGCGACCTGTGTCCAGGTACCTCCCAACGAACTGGCTGTCCATAGCTCCTGATAGCGGTTGATGTCTTCTACGATCATATAATACTTAGCATCTGCCTTGCTTTTATAAACATGCACTGCCTCAAATGTACTAGTGGCTGCTACAGTCGGCGCTTCCCAGTTATATGGGAAATTAGCCACGGTAGTTCTGCGTCTTTTTATAGTACGTGACCCATCCTGGGCAGAATAAAAACAATACATGTAGGTGCCATCAGAAATACACCAGAAATCAATGCCATCAGTAAATCCCATGCTACTTACAGGTGTCCATGAACCGGGATTGCCAACATCTGTGGATGTTGAAAAAGAAGCTCCTTGTCCACTCTGGTAAATCAGGAACCACTTGCCCTTAGCCGGAAACCAGAATACCTGGGGCGCGCAGAAATATGAACCTGCATTCAATGCACTCATATAAGTACGGCTGGCAGTTTTAAGACCGGCAATAGAAGTAGCAGCTGCATACCCCATCCGCCAGAGACCCCCGGTTCCTTTATCACGACCTGTGTAATAGAGATGATATTTACCACCGGAGTAAACAATGGAAGGATCCTTCACCGCCAGATCGTCGAATGCTCCTGCAGGACCATCCAGGAAACATCTCGCATCTGCATACCAGGTAGGATTGGCTATTGCTGTGGCAGTAGCCGCCACCCTGTTTTTATCCGTTACTCCACCTGCGCCATCCAATGATTTTTTGGTACATGAAGCACACAAAAGCAAACATGTAACCACCGCAGCTATGTATTGTAACTGTTTCATAGTTGTAACAATTATGCTGAAAGAATAGGATCAGTTCGAAACCAGGGTTGTTATACTGGATGCGGGCAGATTAATGCCAAATGCATTATTTGAAATACTCAGCGTACTTGCTGCAAGATTAGAGGAACTCGTTGTTACATAACGACTGAAACTACTAACTGTTACACCACTGATTGTGAATGGCTGATAGGTTACAGCTGCATTGGTATTGATAGCTACGATCACAATTTTTGATCCGTTCCTGTAAGCAGTCGTATATATACCGGTGCTGGGATTGGCCGCACAGGCAATTTTACTATAACCCGGCCGAACATACCTGGCAAAATGCGCCATCACATATCCTACCTTGGTGATTGCACTATTTTCGTCAATTGGACCATAAAACCGGCGGATATACCACCATACATAAGCGGCCCAACCAGCTGTCATGCAATCATGAATCTCCTTAGCAGCATTCATAGCATTGGGCCAGTCATTGCCACTGATAGAAGAATTTGTGTAATGCTCTGTCATCCATACTGATTTGCCAATATTGCCTAAATTATAAGGTGTCTTACCATAAATGTGGCCGCTGACGAACAGTGTTTTGGATTTCGCAGTTGCATTGCTCAGGTAAGTATTGATAAAAGTCTGATCCATATTAAATGGTTCAGGAGCCATGATCGGAGCACCGCAGTTATCACCATATGCCGCCACAAAGTTTGCCACTTCTGTAGCAGAAGCATGCATCCATTCTGATGCCAGGTAATTGGGTTCATTCCACGGAGACAATGCATAGACACCTCCTACGGCCTGTGTGTAAGCCCTTAAATGTGCTGCAAAATCACTCCATGAACTTGCCTTCAGGTAAGCACCGTCCATCATGGAAGAAGGGGCATTCCAAACAGTAGCGATCACCTTTGCACCAAAACCTTTTGCAGCATCGATTGTTGCCTTTTCGGCTGCAAACTGGCTACTATTGGCAGGGACCATTACCCGCAGAATACTCATCCCGATACCACTGCTGGTGGAAAAAGCTTTTGTTCGCTGATCGGCTGTTAAATCGCCTATCCAGATCGGCACACTCATTCCACCAAATCCCTGGATAGTTTGTTGGAAAGTGTTGGCATCGATGGTCGCTGTTGCCATCACACTTACATCTGCTGCAGCTTTTAAATCACCGCTCTGCTTATTGTCTGCAGCAGATACATCTGCTGCCGGTTGCTTTGTACAGGAGCTAATCATTAAAATGAGGGAAAGAAAAGATACTCCCAGGTTGCTGAGAAAAGGGTTTGTTTTCATAGTTACATTGTTAGTTTAATCAACTGTTTTTCAAATGGCTGTTATCAGGCCCACACGAGTTGTGTGAGCCTTTCATATGCCGCTAGATGGGTGGGTTTTCTTTCATGGTTTTTCAATTTGATGGTTATACTTGTTAATTGCTATACCATGGGTTTTGAGGAAATGCAGGTCCTTCTGTGACCAGGTCTATCTGCTGCTGAGGAATAGGTCTCAACATATGTTCAGCTACGACATTGGCAGCTGCTTCATCGTTATATTTTTGAACCCTTGCAACAAGTGTTTTGGTTCTTGAAAGATCATACCACCTGTTGCATTCTCCATACAGTTCACGGGTGCGCTCATCCAGGATAAAATCAAGTGTCACCTCTGCAGCTGTAATTGTCTGTGCAGTGATGGCTGCCGCATACTGATCATCAGTTTGCCCTGGTATGCGGGCCGCCCTCACCCTGAGCACATTTAACATATCTGCCGCCTGCTGCAATGTACCGCCACCTTTCAGTGCTGCTTCAGCGGCGATGAGATATACTTCTGAAAAGCGGAACAGGATATAAGGTCTGTCAGAATAATCATTCATATCGGCTCTTGTTGAATCATCCCATTTTCTTAAAGATGGATACAGGAGACTGGTATAGGGTACGGTGGCACCTGGCAGGTAATCCGGTTCAAAAATAATTCCCTTAAATGCTGCTCTTTCAGCAGGTGTCACAATCCTGTCTGCCATCCAGATGGCTGTGTCTATGCCATTCACAAGGGTTCCCCTGGGTGTGGTTGCACCTGTTGTACCTTTCCCCGATGCAGCTACACTATTGGACAACCAAATGGTTTGAAATGAACCGTTATACCTCGAGTCCGTGGCCCTGTTGGCGAAAGCAACATTTAGTACATAGCGCATATTAGGCCTTATTCTTTGCCATGGACGGCCGTTTTGTACATCTCTTACACAAACATAAGCACCTCCTGTAGCAGGATAATTGGCATTCACTGTCGGATAGTTCGGCCGGAAAAAAAAGTTGGATTTGTTTTCTTTCAGGTTAGATGCGCCGGTACCCGTCTGTGAGTTCTCGCCGAATTTCAGGTCTTTTGTATGTTCAATGACCATAAGCGTCTCCCTTCCATATTCATTACCTTCCAGGAAACCCTGCGCAAATACAGGCCATAAATCAATTCCATAAGCACTTTTATTATCGATGATGCTCTTTGCAGTGTTAAATGCATCTGTAAAATCACTTCCCTTTGCTGCTGAAGACCACCCTCTCCACAAGTAGGTTTTTGCAAGCAGGTACAGCGCTGTTGCTTTGAATGCTGGTTTACCCAATCCGGCGGATGGCTGATCGGGAAGACTGGCAGCAGCCTCCTTCAGATCGCTGATGATCGCATCATACACCTCAGCAATGGGTGCCCTGCTATCAGCTGCTGAAACGTTGGTGTTGAATGTAAGATGCAAAGGCACATCCCCAAAAGTTGTAAGCAGCTGGAAATAACAAAATGCCCGGAGAAATTTTGCCTGGGCCAGGAGCTGCCCTTTCTTAGTTTCATCCATGCTCGCTTCCGGTCCGAATTGCAAGACTCCGTTGGCGGTATTGATATCTATGTAAAGGGAATTCCAAAAACCGCTGTAATCGTTTGTATTGCTCTTCATCAGCAGAGAATAGGTAAAGTTATGCTGCACATCTGCTGCTCCACCCCTGATCATTTCATCAGTGCCTCCATTGAACAGCTGCGTAAAAATCTGTGTGCCCCAAAAACTGCGAAAAGACGAGTAAATACCGGCCACACCGCCCTCTAAGCCTTCCGGCGTTTTGAAATAAGCAGGATCGATTGTAGCACGGGGTTGTTCTTCCAGTATTTTTTTACAACCCGCACACACTGTAAGTAATGACAATAAAAGTAGCCCGGATAATTTTATGTTGAATTTCATAATAAGTTAATTTCAGGATTAAAATTTCACATTAGCACCAAACATGTACTGCCTTGTAGGAGGGGTACCCATACCAACGGTGATAGCACGGGCCACCACTGGGGTCCCTCCCGCCGTAGATCCGACTGCGTTACCATTTCCATTACCTTCCGGATCTATACCCAGACCATCCCGCACCAATGGTGCCCAGAGGATAAATGGATTCTGGACTGCCAGGTAAAACCGCAAAGAACTGAGCCCCATTTTACCGGTGATCTTCGAAGGGAGGTTATATCCCAGGTTGATAGACCGGACCTTTATAAATGACCCGTCCCGGTAAGACAAGGTGGAGGTATATTGCAATGCATCCCTGCTGGCATCAGGCTGTGGGAAATCATTGGTAGGGTTATCGGGTGTCCAGTAATTAACTTTGTATTGGTTTACGCGGCCGTTCATAAAGAATGGATAGCCAGCTGCACCACCGTCAGCAGTCAGATAGGTAACTACCACAGTCTGGCCTATACGGCCAAAGGTCACAATGTTCAGATCGAAATTTTTGTAGGTAAACCTGTTATTGAAACCAAATACAAAATTGGGTTGAAAATTGCCAATTACCTGGCGATCCTCGGCACCAATAGTACCGTTGCCATTCACATCCTGAATTTTAATATCGCCGGGGGCAGCACCATAAGTAGCCGCCTGGTCTTTTTCGTTCAACTGCCAGATACCTGTTTTCTTCACGTCATAAATAACTGTCAGTGGTTGCCCTACATACCAACCATTACCAACATCCTGCTTTAATCCTGGTTGCAATGCAACAATCTTTTCTCTTGCCATGGAAAAGTTAAGATCTGTACTCCAGGTAAATCCGCTACGGTTTTTTACATTCAGGCTGCTAAGTGTGATTTCCAGCCCATGTCCTGTTGTCTTTCCCTGGTTTACAAGCACAGAATTGGCCCCACTGCTCCTTGGTAATTCCTTGCTTAAAAGTATATCCCTTGTATTGACATTATAATATTCTACTGCACCACTTATACGGTTGTCAAACAGACCAAAGTCGAGGCCTAAATTGTATCCCCTCGTAGATTCCCACGTAAGCTTCGGATTAGGCAACGTATTGATCAGGTACCCTGATACATAGTTTATATTGGCTGAGGTACCTGACCCATAATTGTAAAAATTGGAAGAAAGACTACCTATTGTTGTATAGGGCGCAATGGTCTGGTTCGAACTGACACCCCATCCTACACGAAGTTTGAGGTTATTTATCCATTTTACATCATGCATGAATTCTTCGTTTGCCATGTTCCAGCCTGCTGATATGGCCGGATATGTAAACCACTGGTTGCCGGGAGCTAGTACAGAAGCGCCATCTGCGCGCACAGTAGCCGTTAACATATACCTGTCATTATAGGTATAAAAGATACGTCCCATATAAGACAACAATCCCCTGTTACTGTAACCGGAGGGATCCGCCGTGAGTGAATTCGCTAATTGTAAATTATAATCCTGGATATAGTCTGCCGGCACACCTTGTCCGTTGATTTGCTGACTTTGATTGAAGTTCTTTACCACTTCGTGCAATGCTGTCACCTGGATTTTATGCTTTTCTGCAAAAGTCTTTTCGTAAGTAAGTGAATTATCGAAAGTATAACTCCATGTCTCGTTGTTTGACTGACTAAGGGTAGCACCTGCTGTAGTTGTATTGGTATTAAATACGGTGCCGGGTCCATTATAGTTATTGTTCATTGTCTGGATCCAGTCAAGTGCCAGGCTGGATTTCAGTTTCAATCCTTTTATGATCTCGAGCTCTCCATATACATTCGTCAATGTTCTGAACCGGCGGGTGCGGGCTTTTATCTTATCATTGTTTCCGATAGATGTGAGAGGGCTGATCTGCTGCGCATCATTGGATTGCTGTATGGCAGGTTGAAAATTGATACTGCCATCCTCATTGTACGGCAGGTATAGCGGGCTCAGTCTCGTTGCTGAACCCAAAGCGCTGGTGTTGATACGATTGGCCCAGCTCATTGTATTGGTGGTAGTGAGTCCAACTTTTAAGCGTTCACTCATTTTGTGATCAAGAGCGATATGAAAGGATCCCCTGTCGAATCGCTGATCCGGTATGATACCTGTTTCCCGAAATACACCAAACCCGAAGCTGTATAGTGTGGTTTCATTGCCACCCACTACGCTCACATTATGGTCTGTGCGGATAGCGGTAGTTAGCAATAGTTTTTGCCAGTCAGTATTTACACCATTGGCCAGGTTCTCCTGCTCAATGGGTGTTAGTGCATTGGGGTTGGGATTATTGGGATTAGGCTGGCCCTCCTTGGCTGCGTCCTTGAAGGCGGCATATTCCTGTCCGCTAAACAGTTTATATGTATTCACAGCTTCTGACAAGCCGATATAGCCATCGTAACTGGTAACAGATTTCCCCGGACGGCCTCTTCTTGTAGTAATGATAATCACCCCACCTGATCCACGGGAACCGTAAATGGCAGTAGCAGAAGCATCTTTCAGCACATCGATCGTACTGATATCATTTGGATTGATATCATTTATACTGCCGCCGGAAAGCGGTATACCATCTATCACCACCAGGGGGCCATTCTGCGAATTATTAGCTGAAGCACCTGATGCCAGGGAGCGGTTTCCCCTGATCCTGATCTCACCGCCGGTGCCTATACTGGAACCATTGTTGACAATGTCAATCCCAGCAGCCCTTCCCTGAAGCTGGTTATACACGTTTGGACTCCCCAATTCCCGGAGTGTTTCTCCCTTCACAGATACGGTGGCTCCTGTTACATCTTTCTTTTTTGCCGTTCCATATCCAATTACCACCACCTGTTCCAGGTCGCTGACCGTGGGTTTCATTGAAACATTGATGACGGTCTGCCGGTTCACGTTTACCTCCCGGTTCATAAATCCTACTGAAGTAATGATTAAGGTAGCGGTAGCAGGAGTGTTGATTTTATAATACCCTTCGTCGTTACTGAGCACGCCCATTTTTGTGCCTTTCACCTGGATGCTGGCTCCAGGGACCACATTGCCATCTTCGGCGGTAATGCGGCCGCTGACGGTAATTTGTTGTCCTACCCCATAAGAACTACTCCAAATGAAAATAAATAGCAGCATCGTTATCCTCAACAGCAGGCTGAATGAGGGCGACATCTTCTGTAAGTGATGCGTAAAAGAAAAATTCATAATCGTGGTTTTATTCAGTTTTCTAAAAAATGTAGTCCCCGCCCTGCATGCTTAGGGCGCAGGGATCCTGATGCCGTAAAAGGCATATATAAATCGGTTCTACTGTTGTAGCAGGGAATAGGTTGATATTTCCATCAGTACCAGGTGTTTTCCCGATGGAAGGCAGTTAATTCATAACATTGATGCTTTAAATTTCTAGGCTACAGTTGTATCAGTTGTCGTTATTTTGTTCCAGTACCGGGTTGAAGTGCTACTACTTTATTAAAAGCCATTTTTGGATTGAATTGTCTGTCAAACAACAAAGGATAATTTGTTCTGCCTGGCACCGGCCAGTTATTTAACCAGGAATCACCATCATTGACACCCCAGAAGGTGACCCGGCTTATCTTAGCTTTGTGCTTCAGGAAAAGCCGGAATAAATTCTCGTAATCCCCGGCCAGTTGTTGTTGTACACTGTCAGGCAGAGAACCGGAATAGGGGTTCAGTATACTGTTATACGCTTTCTGCTGGTTAACGTCTGCCCCTTCTACACCTTTGGGATCTGGCAATACGCTGATGTCCAGTTCTGTGAACATTACATCAATTCCCAAAGCAGAGAATTCCAGGATACTCTCTTCAATATCCTTTAAAGGAACCTTTCCCAGGTGCCAGTGCCCCTGTATACCTACACCATCTATACGGGTACCCGCTGCCTGAATTTTCCGGATGAGCGCCACCGCCCCCGCACGTTTTTTGGGCTGTTCTATGTTGTAATCATTATAATATAATTTTGTATGCCTGGCAGCCTTCCCTGCTAGTTGAAATGCCTCCACGACATAATCATCGCCAAGGTATCTCAGGAATAAGGATTTACGCATTGTACCGTCCTCATTAAGGGCTTCATTCACTACATCCCAGGAATACACCTTCCCGTCATACCGGGAGGCAATAATACTGATATGGTCTTTAAAGAACTGATGCAGCGAATCCTTATCATGCATCTGCAATACAAATGCGGGTAACTGGCTGTGCCATATAAGCGTATGTGCATTAACCTGCATATGGTGCTGCTGACCATAAGAAATGATCTTATCTGTCTCTGTAAAATTATACCGGGCCCATTCCGGGTGTATCAATGCAGCCTTCATGTCATTTTCAGGCGTGAGGGTATTAAACTGCCAGGATATAAATGCAGTTGCCATGGGATTAGTCTCATTTATCTGGTGCCTGTTAAGGGCGGCACCCACCATAAAATCCTCTTTAAAGACGGTTTTCAGGGAAGGAATTTTGCCCGTATAAGACGGGCTGTTGCTACCTGTACAAATGCAACAGGTAAAAACTATAAGGACAAAGGAAATTATTTTATCCATAATGCCTGACTTTTAAGGTATTGTGCTACTCATGTCAATGTCTGCAGTGCCGGCAGACAGGTGAGGTAACCAAGTAGCATTCTATCAGATTTATTTGGTTTACTGGTCGTGGGAATCACAGGAGCGAATCTAGGATGACAGGCGCAGTATCAGTAGCTTATTTGTTAAAATGAATAGCACAAATGTTTAAAAGCAAAATCATTATCTCCATCTTTACTCCTAAACAACACCTAATGCATAAAATTAAACTTCATATATCCTCACTAAACTGACCTTTTCTTTTGGGCCTGGTATTCCGAAGGTAGCTGGTTAAATTTCGCCTTAAAAGCCCTGGCAAAATAATTAGGGGTAGAAAATCCAACAGCATAGCCAATCTGGGCAATTTTCATATCGCTGGTCTCCAGCAGACAAGCCGCTTTATTTAGTTTTATAGAACGGATAAATTCAACCGGCGTTTCCCCGGTAAGCTGCACAACTTTATTATACAGAGAAGCCCTGCTCATAAAAAGATGCCTGCTTAATTCTTCCACAGTCAGACTGTCGTCGTTAATATTGTTTTCTATATACTGCTTTACCTTTACCAGGAACTTCTCATCTGCCGATTCGACATCGTCAACAGAAACCATTACATCTAACTGCCGCTTATAGGTGTCTTTCAGACGCTTATTTAGTAATATCAGGTTCCTGATCCGGATATTTAATATATCAATATTAAAAGGCTTGGTAAGGTAGTCGCTAGCGCCCGTTTCCAATCCTTTAATATGAAACGCATCACCTGCAAGTGCAGTCAGGAGAATGACAGGAATATGGCTGGTCCTTTTATCGAACCTGACCTTACGGCTCAATTGTATACCGTCCATATAAGGCATATTTATGTCACTCACAATGACCATTGGATGTGCTGACAGCGCTTTCTGCCACCCTTCTCTCCCATCTGCCGCCTCCACAACTTTATAAAATGGCTGCAGATTGTCTTTCAGGTAATAACGGAAGTCTTTGTTGTCCTCAACCAGCAACACTGTTAGTTTATCTGCAGCAGCCACTTCAGCATGTTGGCAGGATATAAGGTGGTCTACATCCGGACCCGCCGCTTCACCAGGTATCTCTACATTCGGTAGTCTTAGCTCTTCCATTTTTTCCAATGGTAAAAGCACGGAAAATGTGCTGCCTTTACCAGGGATGCTCTCCACATTTATAAAGCCACCATGCATTTTCACAAATTCAGCTGTTATAGAGAGCCCGATTCCACTCCCCTGGTTGAGGATAGCAGGATTCTCATCACCCTGGTAAAAGCGATTAAAGATCTTTTCCTGCACTTCTGGTTTCATGCCTACACCAGTATCCGCCACCTTTATGATTATACCTGCATCCGGGTCAGGATCTACAGTCAGCGATATAGCACCCTCCTTCGGTGTGAATTTAAATGCATTAGAAAGCAGGTTAAACAATACCCGTTCCAGCTTATCCCTGTCAAAAGCTGTATAATAACGGGAAATGGAGCTTGTAAACAAAAAACTGATCTGCCTGTGCTCGGAGATATCTTTGAAGAGTTCTATTACTTCAGCTATAAAAGATATGATGTCCTCCCTGCTAAGGTCCAGTTTCGTTTCCTGCTCTTCCAGTTTTCGAAAATCCAATAGCTGGTTTACCATGTTCAACAGTCTACGTGCATTCCGTTTCACCAGGTTCAGTTGCTTTAGTTTTTCGGGAGCGATTTCGTTATGAATGAGTTTATCCACTGGCCCTACAATGAGGGAAACCGGTGTACGGAATTCGTGGCTCAGGTTCATCAGGTATTTGATCTTCACCTGCTCAAATTCACGTTGCCTTTCCGCTTCCTTTCGGTCCATTTCTATTGCCTGCCGGACCTGCAGCCTTTCCTGCTCAAGCGCAAACCGGGTTTTCAGTTTGCGGATAGCCCGGTATCTCAGCCCCCACAAAACCGCAACGGCTGCTAACAAATAAAATATGTACGCATAGATGGTCAACCAGAAAGGAGGTCTTATGATTACATTGATGACAGCTTCTTCCGTATGCCATGCCCCATCGTCACAACTGGCCCTGACTCTGAAAACGTATTTACCAGGCCTTAAATTCGAAAACACAGCCATTCGTGATGTGCCTATATCATTCCAACCTTTATCGAAACCCTGCAGCATATAGGAATACCTGCTCTCCTGCGGTGCAGTATAGTTCAGCGTGGCAAAATTGATGGTAAAGTGTTGTTTATAATCAAGCCGGATACAATCAGCTAATGAAATATGTGATTGGATAGCAGCATGTTCTCCGGGAATCACGGAAATATTGCCAATTTTGAGATCAGTCAATACAATGCGGGGGACAATTCTATTATAATTAAGCTGCTTCGGAATAAAGTAATTAAATCCCTCCAGCCCACCGAAAAAAAGTTCTCCCTTCTCTGTCTTTAAACCTGCTCCCAGGCAGAAAGTACTACGCTGCAACCCATTATATTGATAATAATTCTTAAAGGTGCTGGTTGAAGGATCAAAACTACTGATTCCCTTATTACTGGTTACCCACACCTTTCCGGCATCATCTTCAAGGATCTTATAGATGACCGCGTTGGATAGCCCTTCCTGTTCGGCATAACGTTGAAATTTCCCGGTTTTCGGATCAAAAAGGCACAAGCCGGCACTGTGAATACCTACCCAGATTCTGCCGCTTTGTCCGGCGCAGATGGTTTGAACGTTATTAGCAGGAAGGTCACTGTTTTTCATGGTATAAGTCCTTATTATATTGCCTGATGCATCCAACATGATTATACCTGCTCCAATGGTACCAATCCAGATATTGCCGGCTTTATCTTCCTCTATGGTTCTGATAAAACCTCTGTTTAAAACCGTAATGCTGTCCTTTTTGTACTTGACCCTATCAAAACGTCTGAACACACCGGATACCGGATCATAAACGTTCACCCCATTCCCATTGGTTCCTATCCATATATTTCCACGGCTGTCCTTTTTCAGACAAAAGATATCGTTGCCCGAAGGCTGATTGGCACTGTCTCCTCTTAAATAGTGGTGCACCTTTCCCGTTTGCATATTTAGAGTGTATATACCATGCATAAAAGTACCTATCCAGAGTAGCCCGTCGGCATGTTCGAGAGAAAGTACAGCAGGTGGTTTGATGTCCTGGTAGAAACGTGGATGGCTGAACAGGCCGGTGTTCCTGTGAAAAAGGTTAATGCCACCACCATCTGTGCCTACATAGATATCGCCATTGGCATCTTCAGAGAAAGAGGTAACAATTGGAGCCGTCAATCCTTGTGGGTCAAACGGATTGCTTTCCCTGAGATTAAAAAAAGCCAGGTTCCTATCGTATTTACTAATACCTCCCTGGTATGTTCCGACCCAGTAAATACCATTGTTATCGATGTAAATACTCCGCACTGATTTGCCCTGTAAACTATAACGATTTCTAACATCATGTTCTATTCGCTGCGAGGTCTTCTTTTGCAGGTCGAAGATGTTCAATCCTTCCTCAGTTCCTACCCAGATCCTATTTGCATTTTCAGCTGCCAAAGACCAGATGCAGTTGCTGCTCAGGGATTTTTTTTGCGTGTTGCTATGCTGATAAGTACGGAAATGCCTGCCATCGGGCAGCAGCATAGACAATCCATCATCTTCTGTGCCGATCCATAAGTTGCCATTATGGTCTTCGGTCATCGCTTTTATAGAATTGCCAGGTAAAGAAAGTGAGTCCGCCGCTTCGTGGCTAAAGTGCTTAAAGTTGTCAGCTTGTGGTTGGTACAGGTAGATCCCTCCATTGCCACCTATCCATAGCCGGTGTCTGCTATCTTCCACTATACAGGTGATAATGTTTGACACCAGTGACCCTGGACTACCAGGATCTGCTATATAACGAACTACCCTACCGGTTCGCGGGTTCAACCTGAACAAACCGATGTAACTTCCGATCCACACCTGGCCGGTATGATCGCAGAAAAGGGTCCGTGCCGTGTTATTTAATGTAAATTTGTAATTGATAAAGGAGTCTTTTTTGCGATTATAGCAGGATAAGGTATTATTAGTACCTATCCATAAATTGCCGGAACGATCCTCATGCAATGCGAGTATGGAATTACCTCCCAAACTGGTTGAATCCCCTTCCTTATGCCTGTAAACAGAGAACGTAAGACCGTCAAACCGATTCAGCCCGTCATCTGTTCCAAACCACATGAAGCCATATTTATCTTTCAGAATAGCATTTACCGTGTTGGAAGACAAACCATTACTGGTGGTGAAGTTAACAAAGTTAAAGTCGCTCTGTTGCGAAATAACAACCTGTGGAACACACAACAGGCATAATATATATAAAATATATTTCACAATAACATGGAATTAATAGGTTTCTGGAAGATTAACAGGTAAAGTGTATTTTTGACAATATAACGAATTTTAGGGCATAATAGCAAGTGTATGGTTGTTATCATCCTTATCAGTTAAAATAAATTTATGCCGATAAGCTTCAAGACTTTCAAGGCAATGCCTCGCCTCTTCCAAATCCTCAAGAAAAAGCTCATATCCTTCTCCTTTTGAGGCGGACCTTATGCGTCTTTTTGTAATTAAGACCCAGTTGTCATCGTCTTTTTTGAAAATAATTAACCCCTTTTCATCCTCAGGAAGACCTTTAAGCTGAGCTGAATAATTAGCTTCATTCTCCGCAGTAATTATTTTAGTGAACTCACTTTCGCCGCCATTTTTGTTGAAAATCTTTAATATTACATTCGGCTTTTTCACTTTAATCATGATATAAATTCACAATTATTTTCACTCCTTCAAAAGTACACTCCTCTTATACCTGCATTATCACCGGCGCGCCATAAAAAACAGTACAGTTGTCATGGAGGAAAATGCTCTTCCCCGCTCCAAATGCAATAGATAAATATTATTCTGCAGGTCAAACAGTTTGAATTGGGTCATACGGGCTTCGGCATTATCCCAAACAAAATCCCCTTTATCCAGTTCTTCGACCATAATTTCATAGCCCACACTGTCCATAACAAACCGGATTCTTCTTTTGGTAATTAATACCCAATTATTGTCATCTTTCTTGTAAATAAATGAAAATGCCTCACCAATGTGAGGCATTCAGAAAGTATTATTTTGCTTTTAACAGTTCTATAGGAAATGGATGTTCCTTCAATCTGCGCTTAGCCTGCTCTATCTTTTTTATTATAAAAGGGCTATTGCGCACTGTTTCTTCTGGAATGCTCGATTTACCTACTACTGGCTTTTCCCTTTTTTCAAGGAATTTTGAAATTTTTGTAGACATAATTTCTTCCTTTTAATCAAAATTAAACTTTTTTTCTGGTAACCAAAAATGCTTCATAGTTCTTTCCGGATTCAAACCGCTGCCAATTTTCATCTATATACCCATAAATATTGAGGACCTCTTCTATTTCCTCCCTGTTTGCATTTATGGCTATTTGATACAATCTTGTGCGCGCCGGTGTGCTTCCCTCTGCATATATTGCTATATCTTCCATTACAGCCACCATATCAATTACAGTACTTGCAACGGTCGCTAGTATCTTATCCCTGTCATTATTATCCGTTCGTGAAAGATCATCAATCACGTTATTATTTTCATCCCAATCACCAAAAGCAAGGTTATATACTTTTGATCCATCAATCCACGTCCCAATTTTATAATAATCGACTGTTTTTTTAATTGTACCATTTGGCCCTGTACTCTCAAAGTCAAATCTGGCAGTTGTTTCATTTAATATATAAGGATACTTTTCTTTCTTCATAGTGATACAAATGTAGGTGATGATACAATTCAGATTCTATTCATTCTCGTTCATTTTCTGTTGTAACATCTCCATATACATCGCTACCTTACTCTGCGTTACCTTTGCATAAATCATGTTCGTACTCAACTTCGTGTGACCTAACATTATGTTGATCGATTCTATAGCCACCCCGTTCATTAGGGTGATTGTAGTCGTAAACGCATGCCTGGCAAGGAGAAACGTAAGATGCTTTTTTATCTCACAAACTCACTGATTATTTTTAAGCCTCTATTTATATTTTGATTTGTGGTGGCTGGGAAAATATACTCCGTGGATTGATTGTATTTACTCAATATCGATATTGCCTTTTTGAGTAATGGTACAGTAAATCAGTGTACCAGTTTTTGCTCAAGATGTCCTGATCTATTTCATCCCATCATTAGCAGTAAATATATTCTCTGGTTTCAGACCTAATAAATCCGCAATGCTAATCCTGTGTAACAACTAAAAAAAATGAATCTACAAAAGAGGGGTGGATAATCCCAAAAAATTAAGTACATTTATCTATAAGCACTTTTCTTAATTTTAAACTGTCTGCCAATCAGAGGTACTTACACTATCATTATACTATGAACTTTAAAGGAGGAGTTATAATTATCGGTTCTTTACTTTGGGAGGACACACCTATTCGACATAAATGGAAGACGTTGAATTTGGAGAATGTAGCAACCAAACGACTTGTTTCTGTGCCTATTCGTTATGGTAGACAATCATCAACACGTTCCGACACTTACACAATGATTTTTTCAAACAATAGCTCTACACAACAAGGACAGGCTTTCATTTTAGGGTTTAAAGACGAAATTAAAAACGCAAGAATGTTAGAACGCCAGGCTTTTGCGCTAGGAGCAGCAGAAGGCTTTGAGCCGATAGGAATTCCATCTATAAATAAAAGTTGGGGAACTGTTGGCTTATTAGTTAATCCAAACATTGACACAAAAGATAAACGAAACGCAGATGTTGTCCGTAATTGGTGGAGAAACCTATATCAAAAATATAGCGAGACTTTTGACCATTTGCAATATCGCATTGACGACAACGAAATTCCTGTTATAGACAAAAACGGTTTCTTACAAATACCCTGGACAGAAGAAATGAATGACTTTGATTTTTTAATTGCTACACCAGTAGTTCCGAAACCAAAGCGACTTCTAACCCCAAAAGAGATTTCGGAACAAATGAATATCAAAAAATATCGAACATACTTTGACAAAAACCGAGATAATGATATTCAGACTTTTCAGGACTTAGAAATTTTGGAACATCTAAATGGCTGACGAAAAAAGGCCAGCAGGAAACCCTATTTCACGTAGCTTAATTATACAATCATAATTCCAGCGGTTTGCAGCAATCTCCTGTTTAGGACCCAATTCGCTAATAGTTCCATTTACTACTACCCGGGCATAAATGTAGTTGTTCCCGCTTTTCATCCGGCGCAACACAAAGTGCACACCAAAGGAATCTTTTCTTTCCATTGAAATCATTTTTACGTGTTTAAAACCAATTCACCAATACTTCACTCACAAGCCACGAAAAATGAATTGAAATCACATCAATCAAGAACGACCCAACCCCTTCTTACGAAATAAATAACAATGAGTTATACATTAATAATCTGTGAATTACTAAGTTAATTCACTCTTTATGCTTCAGAAACATCGATACCGATTCACCTAAACTACACCCCAAAAACACAAAAGGCCCATAAAGCCTATGTTCTAGGTGCCTCCTGATATCCTTTGATATTAAATATGTCGGAAAGGATGGACAATTGTCAAACTTGCTTATCGAAGGATTATTGAAAATCAAATAATAACATTAATTAATAAAATGATATTTGAGTTTTAAGACTACACTTAAAAGCTAACAATTGTAAAATCTAACCGTTGGGGGCCCCTAAAAACGAGTGAAAAAACTTTACCTGAAAGTCTAACTGCCCTAAATCATCGTATATAGTTCTGTAAATTAGGTTATTGTGCCTCATTTTACCTTCTTACTGATTAATTATATTAAAGTTATGTCGAATGAAAAGTGGAGCGGATAGAATCTCATCGATTGAAAAAATTTTGAAAATCGATATTTATAAAAAGAAAGAATTCCAAGATATTTTAGATCTGGTCGCCAGTTTGTGTGGAAAGCCTGTAGCTCTAATTGCTTTACTGGACGATGATTTTAATTGGTTAAAAGTTAAGCCTGGAGCAGATGTAGAAGTAATACCCCAGGAGACCTCTTTCAACAATTATGTAATTGATGAAGAGAATTTGTTAATAGTGCCGGATACTACAGCAGACGATCGCTTTAAGACCAATCCCCTGGTAAGCTCAGAACCCTATATTAGATTTTATGCAGGTGTACCAATTGTTATTGAAAATGGCATTAAACTAGGTACCTTATGCATTTATGACACTAAGCCCAACTGGATAGATGAAAAGCAGCAAGAAACACTTAAATTATTCGCTCGCCAGGTTTCCTGCCTACTGGAGTTAGAGTTGGGGCATAAAGAACTTCAATATCAGATAGCGGAAAAAGATGCAAAAAACAATGCACTGATGAAAGTAGCACAGCTGCAATCACATCAAATCAGGCAACCACTTACAACAATTATGAGTTTGATTAGCCTGTTTAAAGATGAATATCCTGATGTTGATCGTGAGTGGTTAACAATGTTTGAGCAGGCGACCAATGAATTTGACGTGAAAATCAAGGAAATTGTGGCTGAATCCATTGCTGTAAAGGACCTAAGAGCAATCCGTTTTAATAAAATGGTAGAAGAGATCGATGATTACGCAATACTATTGCTGGACAAAAATGGCAAGGTGGAAAACTGGAACAAAGGTGCTGAAAAGATAAAAGGATATACAGCTGAGGAGATCATTGGCAAGCATTTCAGTGTTTTTTACTCTGAATACGACCAAAATAATCTCCGCCCACAAAGATTACTAAGCCACGCCGAAAAAAAAGGAGTAGCCACAGATGAGGGATGGCGTATAAGAAAAGATGGATCGAGATTTTGGGGAAGTATAATTATGACAGCCATACACGACGATTACGGAGAAGTAATTGGTTTCACTAAAGTAACACGCGATCTTACTGATATCACTGATACCAGAGATGCTCTTTGTGCATCAGAAGAACTATATAAATACTTACTACTGCAAACCCAAAATTCTGTTTCCATTGGTGGCTGGGAGCTAAATATTGAGACTAACATCCTGCACTGGACAGCTATCACAAAGAGTATCCATGGAGTTGATTCAAAATATGTTCCTGAATTGGAAAACGCAATCAATTTTTACAAACAGGGTTATAGCAGAGATAGTATTAAAAGAGTTATAGAGTTGGCAATTGCAGAAGGTATTCCCTGGGACTTAGAGCTACAGATCATAACAGAACAGGGAAATGAAAAATGGGTCAGGGCCACAGGTAGCTCTAACTATAAAGATGGTATATGTACTAAAATATACGGCACTTTCCAGGACATTGATGAAAGCAAACGTGAAAAGATAGAAACGTCAAAATCGCAAAAGCTATTCGAAGATATTTTGAACACACCCATAGGTATAGGAGTCTTCGCTACAGACATAAATGGAATCGTTATAGTCTTTAATAAAGAAGCCGAAAAAATGCTTGGTTATACAGCAGATGAAGTAATAGGCAAACACTCTCCTGGACTGTTTTTATCTTGCCCAGATAAAACAAAACGAGGAAAAAGGACCGGCATTAAGTCATTGCCTAAAATACAGGAAATGGTGTGCACCGAACTACGGAATTGGACTTATGTAAGAAAGGATAGCAGCGAAATACAAATACAATCAATTTTTACACCCCTGAGAGACGCTGACAACAATATTTATGGATACATTGGCATTGCTGTAACCCCCGGTAGTGCAGTTAGCAGGATATTAGCAATTCGAACGCGTAAAGCGTGAATTGAAAAGTAAAGTACCCCAAAGTACACAGGATTCTGCATAAGTATTTTTTACATCTTTTGTTGCGTTAAATATTTCAATAGCCCCTGCTAAAAAACAGATAGGTGCTAATAATGCTGCAAAAGAAATTGCCAGTCAGGGCTGGAGAGGCTTTATTCTTTTACCATGATCTCGTCTGAGATACGGAAATAGTCAAAATCGGCATATCCTCCAGGTTCTTTGGTCGCGTAGTTGAACAAACCAAATCTATATCCCATGAAGTGCGGTAGCGTATACTTCATTTGCAATGGTGTGCCGATAGAATTCCACGATTTACCGTCAAGACTATAATAGAACCTGGCAATATCTTTTCTGTCGGTAAAATTGCAATCTGCTTTCAGGTAAATAGTACTTTTATTCAACGCTATATGGGCAACTTCTTCAGTATTATCACCTGAGGCATTTACCATGACCAATGTTCTCTTTGTTCCATTAATTTTTACGCCTAACAGTCCGAAATCCTTTTGCAAAAGGCAAAGACCGGCAAAATCACCGTCTTTCATACTGGATACATCAACCGATGTACAGGCAGAAGATGTAGGCCCAAAAGTCCGCTGCGTCAAGGTGTTCCTTGCCTGCAGGAAATCCCTGTTCACTATGCCGGTGGTCAGGCGTAAAAACCCTTTCCTTCCTTTCAGTGACCATAATTCGTTATCTGGTTGATGATTCCATTGCCAAGCCAAAGGAAAGGACGCATCTTGTAACCCACGGTTAAATTCATCGGATGCCACAATGCCCGGAGAGAGCGATTGATTGGCGGTGAGATTCAGAGCCATGGGTACTTTTCCATCATCACCCAGTACAGGCCAGCCGTTTTCCCACTTTACGGGAACTAAGTAAGGTATGCGTCCTACAGCGCCGTTGTCCCTAAACAGGTAGGCGAACCATCTGCCATCAGGCATATCTATAAGACCGCCTTGCGCTACCCCTTTATCCTGAAGGGCTGTTTTCCCTTCCCAGGGACCTGTTATTTTATCTGCCCTGTGTATCACTACGGATCGTTGTCCGCCAGCAGGCCAGGTAATGTTGAAAAGATAGTACCTGCCCTTTATTTTGAATAATTGTGACCCCTCAGCCGGCAAGCCCTCCCGGCTACCTGAAGTCGAGGTGGGAAGGCTGGCGTTTTCAATGATCACCTGTTCGCTGCCTGATGCAATACCTGTGAGTTCACTGTTTAATTCTACCAGTCTTATTTTACCACTACCATACACCAGGTATGCTTTGCCATCGTCATCGAAAAAAAGCGAGTGGTCGTGCATCATCGGTTTAAATGCAACACCTTTCCATGCACTCTTTTCTATGTCTTTTGTGGAATAGATATAAGTTTTGCCTGTGGTTTGGGAAAAGGTGGTGACGTAATATTTGCCATTATGATAACGCAGGCTACTGGCCCAGGACCCCCTGCCGTACGTATTCTTGCCGTTCCTGAGATTAAGTTCATCCATATTGCCTAACGTGTCGTAAGCATAGCCAATCAATTTCCAGTTTACCAGATCAGTCGATTTCATGATGGGCAGGCCGGGGCTCATGTGCATAGTTGTACTGCTCATATAATAGTTATTGCCTACTCTAATTATAGACAGATCCGGTACGTCGGCATAGATGATAGGATTATGTGCTTTTTGTTGCTGTGCCTTTATTGGTAGGAAACTAAAAATATGTAAAATTCCAATAGCGAGTGTTAACCGGTCAAGGCGATTTAATTGGGTTTTCATAACAATTTTTTATTTTGTAACATGTAATGTCAAATGGTATTCAGGTGAATGTTTTTGTAATATAAATATTATCAATGAATGAACAGGGATAATCCATTTCCTGCTACATAAGAAGTCACCCAGAGTGCGTCCTAAAACTAGAATATCTCCGATATTATAAACATATTTACAAGTCATCAAGGCAGAACCAAACTTGAAAAAAATCCCTGCTTCTTACGAAAGCAGGGATTAAAAGGAAATACACTTTTGAACCCATTATTTAATGCATTTTGCCTAGCCATTACACACTTATAATTTCAGCCTATCTTCTTTCATTTTCAGGCTTACGGAAATTAAAAGCCGTACATACCGCCAGAAACGGAAATCTGCTCACCGGTGATCCAGGCAGCCTCATCGGAGGCCAGAAAAACAGCAACTTTCGCGATATCTGCGGGCTGGCCCCTGCGGCCAAGCGGTGTTTTTTCAACAAACATCTTTTCATATTCGCTGCCAGCAGTGACGCCTGCGGCAGCGGCACCTTCCGTGTCAGTAGCGCCCGGTAAAATAGAATTGATCCGAACGTTTTTAACACCCAATTCTTTGGATAAAGCGATAGTGAAAGCATCAAGTGCTGCTTTAGTTGAAGAGTATAAAGATGCATTCGCCAACGGATATTTACTTGCACCGGAACTAATATTAATAATGTTTCCGCCCTTATTGCTGAAAAGTTTCAGCGCCGCCTGGATAGTCAATACCGGCCCTAAAACATTTACGTTAAAACTTTTGTGAAATGCCTCCACCGAAATCTGTTCGATAGGTGCGTATCCTTGAGCTACTGAGTTATTTACTAAAATGTCCAGTGTGCCGAAAGTCTTTTGGGTATTTTCAAACAACCTGTTTACATCAGTTTCATTCGATACATCGGCCTGTACAGAGATGGCTGTACCTCCATTATCCGTAATCTCCTTAACTACTTTGTCAGCGCTTTCTTTACTGGTGGCATAATTAACTACTACTTTTGCGCCTGCTGCGGCAAAATGTTTGGCAATCGCAGCGCCTATTCCTTTTGATGCGCCGGTCACTACCGCTACTTTGTTTTCTAATTTTTTCATCGTTCCTTTTATTTAAGATTTAAACTTGATCAGGTCCTGGAAGATCAACTGTCCCCAGGTATTTCCTTGCGCTTGCACCAGCAGTCCGCCATCGGTAAGTTTGCCCAATTTGACTGGCGCGAAACCAAGCCTTTCCGCAAGCGTTGCGACCTCCGAAGTTGCGTCCTCATCGTCGCCAGCCAGGAACACGACCCTATTGCCGCCATGTACGGCCGGATCCTTTTCAAGGATACCAGCTCCCAAATGGTTAAAGCCTTTAATGAGTTTCCCGTTGGTGAAAGCCTGCGCTACAAATTTGGCCGAGGGTAGCCCTCCCAGCTTGTGGGGCGGCACACCGTAGGCATTAGTCACATCGATGATCATCTTTCCATCCCAGTCGTGCAGGGCCCTTGCAACGTCCGGGTGCGACTCGAAACGCACCGCCAAAAAGATAACGTCCGCCTTAACGGCATCTCCAAGTGTTACGGGAATGATCTCTTTTCCGATCGCGGCGGCTTCGGCAGCAAAACGTTCCGGAGTACGTGTGGTAGCAACAGACACTTTGATGCCTTTACGAACAAATGCTTTGGCCAGGGCCTGGCCGATCTTGCCAAAGCCGATAATGGCGTAGCTTTTTGCTACATTGTTTTCTGGATTATTCATTGAGAATTTTAAATTATTTAGATAAATAGGTCATGCCGCCATCCACCAAGAGTTCGGCACCTAGCATAAACGAAGAATCATCAGAGGCTAAAAAAACGGCTGTTTTACCGATATCAGATGGTTGTCCAATCCTGCCGATTGGCATTTGATCGGCAAAGTGTTTTTTTACCGCTTCCATTTGGTCTGCGGGAACAAACTTGTCAAATGCCGGGGTATCCGTGGTGCCCGGTGTGATTATATTTGCTCGAATCTTTCTATCCAAAAGGTCGCTGGAGAAACCTTTGGCCAAATATATCACTGCCGCTTTTGCGGCGCCATACAGTGTAAAATTCGCATAGGCCCGATGGGCCGCATTAGATCCGATTAAAATGATCGAACCACCATCATTCATGTAGGGCAGTGCTTTTTGGATTGTGAAGTAGACACTTTTCAGGTTTATATCAATAGCCTGGTCGAACGCTTCTTCATCAAAAGTCGCTACAGTTCCTACTGCTCCGGCACCCGCATTGGCAACGACGACATCTATCTTGCCGAATTTTTCAGCGGTTGTTGTAAACACTTTCTCTAGGTCAGCCAGTTTGGTCACATCGGCGTTAATAGCGATAAAACCACTTCCCAGTTTTGCCGCTGCGTTGTCCAACGTTTCTTGATTTCTGCCGACAATAACTCCCATTGCACCTTCCTTCTTAAATTCCAACGCAATGCCCAAACCAATGCCGCTATTACCGCCTGTAATCACTGCTACCTTATTTTTTAATCTGCTCATTTTATTTATTCTTTAATTGTTTCACAAAGCTACCATTGATAGTTTATATTTGTAACTATTAGAATTGAATCTGGTTACTGTCAGGTAACTACAAAATTTAAATCATGAGAGACGAGAGATTTTGCGCTTCAAACTGCTCCTTTACAAGGGCAATTGGTACAATCGGGAATAAATGGAAACCGATCATCATCAATGTGATCGGTACCCGTACCGTGCGTTTTGGTCAGATGGATTCCATTATTCCGCATATTTCAAGAAAAGTACTGACCGAACAACTTAAGGAGCTGGAAGAAGATGGGCTGCTAATTAGAATAGCCTATAAGGAACTGCCGCCAAGGGTGGATTACCGGTTGTCTGAAAAGGGGTTAGCCTTTTTACCTATCTTGGAAAGTATCAAGGAATGGAACCTCAAATATGAGGTTGCTTTAATACCCAAGGAAAATGATAGAATAACTTATAACAAATAATGTATAATCAAATTAGATGCGCTTGCAAAAGGCGAAGAGCGTTTAATGACAAGTCAGTTAGGAAGCGCAGAATAGCATTTACTTTGCGAAAACATTAGCCAATTTAACTGATGATATTCTTTTATACCGCCCGAGCAAAATTCAATAATGAAAATGGTGCCGACATTCTTGCATGGACCAACTATATCGAATGGAGCAAGCTCACACAATTAACTGAACTCGTTTCGATTGACACCAGCATTAATGAAGTTTTAGTTGAGACTGATCGAACAAGTGAAGAAGACTGGAAAGAAATAGTCATTGATGGATACCATGAAACGGGGTTCTATAGAACATTAGACCATGTGCTGAAAAAAAAGATATTAAAAGATTTAATCTCCTGACTGTTGTTATTGAGCCAGAAACCGATTGTTTGTTAACCCCAATAGACAGTTATGATTTTATTGGCTATGACCTCCTAGACCAAATATTACGACACCAGCGCCTTAAGCAACTGCGGAGGATTATCACCGTGCAAGGAAGAAGATAACCTGCGTCATAGTCATAAAGGCATTTATTTCATCAAAATATAGTGTATGCTTGTTATTATCCTTATCAGTTAAAATAAATTTATGCCGATAAGCTTCAAGACTTTCACGGCAATGCTCCACCTCTTCCAAATCCTCGAGGAAAATCTCATATCCTACTCCTTTTGAGGCGGACCTTATGCGTTTTTTTGTAATTAAGACCCAGTTGTCATCGTCTTCTTTGAAAATAATTAACCCCTTTTCATCCTCAGAAAGGCCTTTAAGTTGAGCTGAATAATTGTCTTCATTGTCCTCTGTAATTATTTTAACGAACTCACTTTCACCGCCATTTTTGTTGAATATCTTTAATATTACATTCGGCTTTTTCTCCTTCATCGTGATATAAATTTAGTACAATATCAAAGTCAGTTTCACTTCTCCAGGAATAATTAATATGTTGATTAATGGAGAAAGTACTTTTAAGAGCAACACTAATTTTGTTCAGCTCGCGTATTTTGCAAAATAATATTTTCTAAA
>NZ_MTKN01000070.1:0-3071 GCF_001975825.1 [Flexibacter] sp. ATCC 35208 | reverse complement strand
TTTAGAAAATATTATTTTGCTTTTAACAGTTCAATTGGAAATGGATGTTCCTTCAATCTGCGCATAGCCTGCTCTATCTTTTTTATTATAAAAGGGCTATTGCGCACTGCATCATCCGGAATGCTCGATTTACCAACTATTAACTTTCCCTTTTTTCAAGAAATTGTGAAATTTTTGTAGACATAATTTCTTCCTTTTAATCAAAATTAAACTTTATTTCTGGTAACCCAAAATGCTCCATAGTTCTTGTCAGATTCAAACGGCTGCAACTTTTCAATTTTGTATAAACGACCGTTTTTTTATTGTACCATTTGGCCCCGTACTCTCAAAGTCAAATCTGGCAGTCGTTTCATTTAATATATAAGGATACTTGTCTTTTTTCATGACTATACAAATGTAGGTCGTAATACAACTCAGATTCTATTCATTCTCGTTCATTTTCTGCTGTAACATCGCCATATCCATTGCTACTTTACTCTGCGTTACCTTCGCATAAATCATGGTCGTACTCAGCTTCGTATGACCTAACATCTTACTGATTGACTCTATAGGCACCCCATTCATTAGCGTTATAGTAGTTGCAAACGTATGCCTCGCAAGGTGAAACGTCAGGTGCTTTTTTATCTCACAGATTTCACTGATTATTTTAAGACCTCTATTGATATTTTGATTGGTGGTGCTTGGGAAAATATACTCCGCGTCTTGATTGTATATATTCAATATCGATATTGCCTGTTTGAGTAATGGTACGTATACAGGTGTACCTGTTTTTGCTCTGGATGTCTTAATCCATTTCATTCCATCATTAGCAGTAAATATATTCTCCGGCTTTAAACTCAATAAATCCGCAAATGCCAATCCTGTGTAACAACTGAAAAGAAACAGCTCTTTTACCTGCTTTAGCATCTCATTTTCAAATTCTTTATTCTCTATAGCCTTCAGCTCTTCCAAGCTGAGAAAATCGCGCTCTTTATGCTTAAATTTCAGCTTGTATAATTCAAACGGGTTTTTATCTACCCATTCATTATCCTTCGCCTATTTCATTATTTTCTTCAGGCGCTCCATATGCTTCATAGTCCCATTATTTGTGCATTGATCATGCTCCTTCAATGGCTGGGTCCTATATAATGCTCAAAACCAGTAATAAACTCAAAAGTCAGCCCTCTGAGCAACACATCATTTGTACCATAATGTTTTTTAATAAACAGTTGTAAATAGCTCTCAGTAGTGCGATATTTTTTCATAGTCCCGGGAGCCAGGACTGTTTTCATAATTTCATTGTGATGGCCTATGAGCCACATCAAAGAATGCTGTTCTACAGGCTTATCGTAATTTAAAAATGTCTGCTTCACCATATCCGCATTTATTCCCTCATCTCCCAATCTTAATTGCTGGTAATGCCAGACTAACTTAGCCCTTACCTCTTCCAAATAGCTGTTAAACCGTCTTAACTCATCCGATTTACTCTTAGCACATCCCTTCGCCTCATTCCAATCAGAGGGATTGATTTGCTGTTTCATCCCCAGCTCACACTTAGTCTTATTCACCACGATCCGGGCATACGCATAACATCTCAGTGGTGAGCAAACCCCGGAACCGTTGGCGGATGAAGGCACGGGGGCTACGGCGTCAACCGTGCTGTAATCTATCAGCTTGTACGTGACTCGGCAAATAGTGGAATACGTTCGGTTGTGTTGTGCAATACGACTATATACGGCTGGTGCAATGGTATAAAAAGGGATAGCATACAGGTGCCGTGGTTGATCAGGGAAGCCATAAAAATCGGTACCGCCAGTTACATCGGGAAATGTGAGAATATATGGTCGAATGTGTGCATTTCGACGATCTTGTTGATCTATATGTGCTCGCATTGGTCAAAACGGTGGCAGGAAGTTTTTTTCGTTGAAAATGGTGACTCGAAAGATCATGAAAGCCTGCCTGAATCGTCTGTTGCTTTCATCCAGGTAGCATTCATTAGTATACTTCTAAAATAACGAGAATCAGTTTTTAAACATACTCTAATCTGCCTCATTTGTTTCATTAATTTCAATTGTTCTGTAACGGTCAATAAGTGTCAATTCTTGAACAATCTGAATTCGTCGGGACCACTCCTAAGAGTTTCTTCTAAATGACCGGGGCATAAAATGGAAACATTGTAGGGCATGTGATTTATATAATGGACCAATACAGGGTATAATTAAAATGGGAAGTTACTATTACTGTTGATTCAATTATTTTCCTACGCTATTTGGTTAAAGGGATCGAACTTGTTAGAACATGTTTAAAAATAAATCGGCGGGAAATTAGTTGAAAACGAATCGATCAATTAGTTTGGATTTACCAGAAACAAACTATGAGACCGAAGTACACATTATTGACCGATTCGCAATGGCAAAGTATAGAAAAATTATTAACAGACAAAAGAAAGCGTAAATATTGTCTTCGAAAGATATTTAATGCTATTCTATGGATCTGCAGAACGGGTTGTCAATGGCGCAATTTAAGCAGCGAATTCCCTTACTGGCAGATTGTTTACTATTATTTTAACAAGTGGAAGAAAAATGGATTCTTTGAAAAGGTTATGAGTAAGGTTGTAAGAAAAGAACGAATGATGCAGGGCCGAAATTATGCACCTTCTGCAGCAGCGATTGATAGCCAGAGTATAAAAAAAAGTCCATTTATAAATATTGAAACAGGCATTGATGGCGGAAAGCATATTAATGGACGAAAAAGGCACCTGGCGGTGGATAGTCTGGGCTTACCAATAGCGATCAGTGTCAGTGCAGCAGATATTCATGACTCAGTAGGTGGATTTGACTTATTGTGGAGAATAGAAAAAAATAGTTCAAGAATGAAGCTTATTCGTACTGACATGGCCTACAGGGGTGAATTTAGTGATACTGTTGAAAAGTACTATAAATGGAATATAGAAATAACTCAGAAACCGCCGACAGTAAAAGGTTTTGTTCCACAAACCGGTAGGTGGCAGGTTGAACGATCATTCGCGTGGCGTAAGTATTCGGACCTCGGCATTCCAGAATAATGTTTTACAGCCCTTATCTTTGCTGCTG
>NZ_MTKN01000069.1 GCF_001975825.1 [Flexibacter] sp. ATCC 35208 | reverse complement strand
AATAAATGTAGAAAAATATGGAAAGGCTATTTTTATGGATGAATGCCGGGAAATACGCCTTGAGTATGCGAGTCATGCAGATAGAATAAGTGTGCTATGCTGATATAGTATTTTCCCCTCTGACTGCCAGACCTTCCACCACCAGGGGGATGTTGGTTTAGGTTTTAGGATTTTAAATCACCGGAGTGAATTCAAAGATCCCGTCATATCCAAATAGAGGCTGACCTGTATACCAGCTCCATATTTATGATAAAAAATTTTCTCCTACGATGAGGTTTTGTTGATAAATACCAGTGGATATTTGATTTTTTCAGGATGGATCTATAGATAGATACCTTATATGGTTCTTCGCCAATGACCTCGAATTTTTGAATACCTGGTTCCTGCGGAAACTTTTCAGTATCTACAGTAGTGACATTGTTAATGATTACTAATGCAGATCCCCATACCATAAGAGGCGAATTCAGTGATACTGCTGCAAATATTATAAATGGAATTTCAAACATGTTCTTAGACAATTCACTAAATAAGAAACTCGCTTTTNNAAAAGCGAGTTTCTTATTTATTATCAATCAACAATTCACTAAGACATTACAAATCACTTAACCCGGCAGCATTACCTGTCCCACTCAAACCGCTATAAATAATCACTCCCTTCGCATTACCATTCCTTGTAAAACCCCAACCCGGAGAGTTATAATTCGCCACACAGTTTGTAATAGTATGTGCAATGCTCTGACCAGAGCTACCTAACTTAAACCCATTACCATCACCATTAGAACCTTTACCATTATGCTCCGCAGTACAACCGCTGATCTTTACAGGAGCTGGATTACCATACAGATCCCATCCATCATCTGAATTGTAAGAAGCATAGCAACCAGTAAATGAATTACCAGTACCACTTGACAGCTTACATGCAAAGCCATCCGCATCTTCACCGCCTGCAGATACATCATAGTTCTGATTAGAATAACTATTATTAATACTTACATTATAGGCGCCATTGTACACCTGGATACCAGTATTCCCATTGTAATCAGAAGTGATGTTGTTCACGTAATTATTTCCTCCTGACTGGAATACGATACCGGAAGAGGGGCCGCCGGTAATGCGCATGTTCTGGATATTCCAATAGCTACCATTTACTTTCACAGCCCAACTACCAGCGCCGGCAGCATTAAGTGTTCCACCATAAATATTGATCTTGGAACTGGAAGTACCGCTATTGAGTAATTGTAGGGTACTGGTCAGGTTAATAGTGCCGCTGATGGCGATGACGTCACCTGCTTTAGCATTGGCTACAGCTGTTTTCAAAGCCGCTTCGGTTGTGACAGTAGTGGTAGCAGCAGCGGTTACTTCGCCGATTGCGGCAGTGGAAACAGGAGATGGCAGCTTCACCTGATCTTCGTTTTTGCTACAGCTGGTACATGCTAATACCAATAGGGCAATCATCAGATTGATCTTCATAACTAGGAAATAAGAGGTTAAGAAATGAGGGTATCTTAGCTGCGCAACTATGTCAATTTTACAATTAAATACAGGATAAATGAATAAGAGAGCGGGGATTTATTTACGCAATCGTTCCCGGCAACGATGGCGGATGTTGGGGCTGGTATTATTTGAGGGCAATAACAGGTCGATGCTGGTATTGCCCTCTATCAGAATTTATATTTTTATGGTGATCGTTATAAATACCAATTTCATTTTTTGTCTACATCCCCTTTCAAGGATACTTCAACTCCCCCCTCTCCTGCATATGCAAAATCTTCAACAACACGCCATTCGTCCAACCAAACCCATCCTGGTTCGGATACTCTCCTCCCCCACCAGCAAGCGTCGTATCCACTACATTATACTTCTCTAACAATTTTCCGGTCGCCCTAAAAGTCTTTATATTCAAATGCGACCATCTTGAAGCAATCTCTCCCGCCAATGAATCCTTATTATATTTCAGTAAACCTGCAATCGCCATCCAGTGCAATGGTGCCCATCCATTCGGCGCATCCCATTGCTGCCCTGTTTCTATAGGCGTTGCCACCAATCCACCAGGTTGCAAAAATTCCTCCTGCAATTCCCTCATCATCTTATCCGCCTGAGCCTGCGAAGCAATTCCAAAAAACAATGGATATATGCCCGCCAAACTTGGGATGCCCGTCTGAGCATTCTTCCTGAAATCATAATCCATGAACCATCCCTTGTTATCATCCCAGCAATATTTAATGATATCATCTGCTCTTTGTTTCGCCGCTTTTTCAAATTCTGCAGCTTTTGAAGTATTCCCTTTTTCACGATAAGCTGCTGCCAATGTCATTTCCAGGTGATACATTAAACAATTCAGATCCACAGGCACAATATCCGTCACATGAATCGTTTTCAACGAATGTCCATCTTCAAACCATCGGCTACTAAAATCCCAGCCGGTTTCAGCACCGGAGCGCAGCTCCCTGTAAACCGTTTCTTTGGATTTATTATTGAATGGTCGTTGTGCAGTCTGGATATCCTCCGTCCATGCTTCTTCCCGTGGCCATGTTCCTTTGTCAAAATACCTGTTCAACCTATGCCCGTCTGGAAGATATACCACATGTTCATCAGTTTCCTTTTGTGCGGAATGCATCCAGAAATCATATTCTTTCTGCAAAGCATCCAGGTAAAATGAAACGGGACGATTATCCAGTTCCAGCATCAATGAGAAGAAAGGTGGCTGTGAACGTGTCAGGTAATAGGTACGATTGCCATTGGGAATACTACCATGGTTCTCAATTAGCCATACAAAGTTTTGGATGATATTATCAATTTGTGCTGTATCACCGTCCTCTTTCAGACCGAGCATGGTGAAGTAACTATCCCAGTAATACACTTCCCTGAATCTTCCACCGGGTACAATGTACGGATGTGGCAAAGGGATGAGCGAGCCGCCCGTCTCCTGCTTATCAGGCGTTCGTTGCAACACCTTCCATAATGAACGGATATGGGCAGATACATCCTGTGTGGTATCAGTCACATAATTAGCCGCAGCGGGTACAGGAATTGTAAAATGGTCATTTACAAAATCCGCCAGCTGGAAGGAGGACTGTTGTTTTTGTCTTCTGTAAGAAGTCATTATCTCGCCGGGTGTCTTTTTCGGGATAGCATCTGCAAAGGTTTTGCTATCCGGGAAAATATGTGCTGATTGTACGTCTTCAAAAAGCCCTGGAAATAGCTGGACAGGAGACTCCTCTTTGGCAGTTGGTCTACAGGCTGCAAAGAGTACGATCAGGCAAATGACAGGTATTGTTCTCATACTGTTCTATTCAATTAATGACCCTGCTGCAATTCTCCTGCCACTTCTTCTATAAATAGTGGTGATGGTGGCTTTTGACTGTGCAGGAATATATGTGTACAAACCGCTATCGTCTATAGCGGGTTCTAATATTATTTCGTTTCGGTAGCAGGCCGGCGGATTTAATTATTTACCCTGCCACAACCCTTCTCACTATTCAACTTCTATTAAGGTGGCGATGCTATCTTTTGACCAGGCTGAAATATATGTGTACAAACCGCTATCGTCTATAGTGGGTTCTAATATTATTTCGTTTCGGTAGCAGGCCGGCGGATTTAATTATTTACCCTGCCACAACCCTTCTCACTATTCAATTTCTATTACGGTGGCGATGCTATCTTTTGACCAGGCAGCAGAGCAAAGGTTCGTGGAAACCGCTAATGACTAAGATCAAATTTCATAACAATGGATTGTGATTGAATTTAAGAATTATTCTGATAAAAAGAAAATCGCCTTATTGATCTTCCTCAGATCAATAAGGCGAGTATTTTGAAAATATGCGCAATTCTGTTATATAGTCGTTATGAGTTTCTACCCCTTAATTCCAGCTAAACGCAACCTGCATTTTCTTAGTAAATATCCATTTCATATAAAAATGAATAACTTTCTTCGCTTGCTTGACAAGATTCCCAGACGATTCACTAAGCGAAAAACCTATCCAGTAGTTATTCGCTGATATAGGCGTAATGGTGATACTTGTCAAATAGCGATGAAAGAACAAAGTCGTCTCCTCTAACATAATCAAAAAAACTTCATCATCAGCACCGGCATTCGTATCATGCATACCTTGCGCCGTTTCATTCAGCAACTCATCGAGTTCATATCTTAGGGCATCCAGTGTATTATCAAAATTGAACTTTTGATAATGACCAACATGGTTATCCTCCGGTGAAATCTCTACACTCATGCAATGTTCCAGATCAATACAAGGGTGTTCAATTTCATATTTATTATTCCAATCATCAAGAATATCCGCTGGCACGAGTTTCAATCTTGCCACTATTTCTTTGAAAGATATATTCTCATTCTTCATCTGAAGAAACACAATATAAAACTGATAGAATCCGCTATGAACGGGCATAGAAAAGGTATTTACGTTGATTTGGTAAACATAGTCAATTTCTATTCCAATACATTTCACAGATGAATATTTAACATTGAAATTGTTTGTTCTTACAAGTGACCGATTAATTTAATCCGCGTGATTTACAATAAAAATCGTCTGCCAGTTATAATCTTCCAGTCGTTTTTTTGGAAATGATACGTTCAATCTTTTTCCCCCTAAAACACCTTCAATTGATTTTATCCTTAAAATGCGCAATTTTGTGCAATGGCACTCATACAGCAATACAATCCTTTTGAACCACTCACTGTAGAAAGAATTCAGCAATTGCTGCTGATGGGGGAACCAATTTTGGTCGTACAGCGGTTTCAATGGACAGGGATCATCAATGGAGCCGGTTTTATGGCGACAAGATATAGTTATCCCGAAGATGCCGCAGATCATTTAGCACATCTATTGCCTAATGAAGGTAAATCGGTAGATTTGTCAATACCTGCACAACGGGATAAGCTGTTGGCGTTGTTGGCACCTGGTTCAACTTATCAGGTTTATATCGACTCTCTGAAAAACAAGAACTGGGCGAAGCAGATGCAACAGGTTTATGCTGAAGATGTTCGGAAATATATCCGTAGCCAGACACAGCTAAAACCTGACAGAGATACGGGTGTGGATATTGACTTTAACCTCCGCTATGGCCGTGTGATGGCTATTATTAATACAGGCAAACAACGGCTGGAAGTGCCTTTTTATGATATTATCAAATGATCCTTTATGTGTTACGATGTCTCTTTTCATACGAATATTCAACTTACGCTTGATATCTTTCCTAATCTTCAGGATAACAGGCAAATGGAATTGAACAGTGATGCGCTTATTCATGTGGAGGGGCATGCGCTTCCATTGTATTATGTTATTAATACGAAGGATGGGGCGCCACAGCTGACCAATATGGAATGGGGTGTGACGCCTTTGTATGTAAAAGATCCGAAGGAAAGGAAGGCGAGGCGGTCCGGGATGATAAATGCCAGAAGTGAGCGGATACTGGATGACCATAAGTCTTATTGGTACAGGATCCGGAATAACCGTTGTCTGATTCCGGTGAGCGGGATTTTTGAGCACCGGCAGATAAATGGGTGGAAGAATAAGGTGCCTTATCTGGTGCAAATGAAGGAGACGCCTTTGTTCTTTTTGCCTGGATTGTACCAGGAGAGTACGGAGGTTGATACGGCCACAGGTGAGTTACTTCAGGCAGGTACGTACACCCTGATTACGCGTCCGGCGAATGAGTTGATGGCGCAGATACATAATAGTGGGGAGAATAAACACCGGATGCCGCTTTTTGTACATCATGAGATGGCGAAACAGTGGATTGATCCGGAGTTGTCAGAGGCTGGGGTGCGGGAAGTGTTGAATTATGAGATACCGGTGGATGAGTTGAGATATAATACGGTATATACGATTCGTGGAGCGAAGCTGCGGCCAGATCATAAGGAGAAGGATACGCATTGGGAATGGCAGGCGTTGCCGCCGTTGGGAAATGATACGCCGCTGAATGCGAGGACGCAGCAGAGTTTGTTTTAGGAAGGCTGAGGGAAAAAGTATCTTTTAGACATAATTCACTGGCAAACAACCAGTTGAAGGTATATCTATCGGTAATGAATGCTTGCATGGGTCCGTGAGTTTTAACCTATTGATAAATATTTAGTTGAGATAGAAGCACTAAACCTCCATTTACACACCCTGCTTTCCTGCTAGGGGCTGACCCCTTCAGGGACAGCTTCCATTATTCCTTTAACTGATCCAGGATAGAACCGATCTCCTTAAGATACCTCCCATAACTAAGTTTTATTCCAAATTCCAGAAATCCATATATTATTATTGTAGATATCGCCAGAATGATAACGCCTAAAGTAAGCAGGTGGCTTTGATCCATCAGGGAAGCTAAAGAAATTTTCGCTACCAAATAGAGGGAAGTCATTATCACTAAAATTGGTATCAGGGCATAATTGAAGGACCTATACATTTCAATATTTACTTTTATATCGTAATACAAGCTGTAAAGACTCTCTTTTGAGTTGAGGGTGTAATTATAAAGACGGTTGTAAAAGAAGTAAAACCGGATTAAATAATAGATTGAAATGATGATCAGGAAACCATAAGTCATATAAAAAGCCAGCTGAAAGTTGCTATGCAAACCCAATATTTGAGGGGAAAAGCCCACTACGATCATTCCAAATAATTGAAAGATCAACTCTGTACGCATGGCACTTCTTATTTTCTTTACAGGGGAATTCTTGCCCTTGAGATCGCTGAGGGCGGCTGGTAATTGGATGTTTTCATTGCCTTCCTGATTCCAGGCAGCCTGGATGTCGTCAAAATTCATATCCTTGATTTTTTATGAGTTCTTTTAATTTATTTTTTGCTCTGTTTAACTTAACTCTGGCGTTTACTTCACTGATACCTAGCTGGAGGCTTATTTCCTTATGGGTGTAGTTTTCAAGATGATAAAAGATTAAGGCCTTTTCTATCTTTTCCAATTGCTGTACTGCTTTGTAGAAGTGAGATAGCTTTAGTTCCTGGGAGATCGCTTCGCTTTCTTCAGTTGGGAGGTTTTCCGGGATTGAAGAGGTGGTAAGCGGTTTTCTCTTTTCTTTTTTGAAGAAGGTGATGGCGGTGTTTACGGCAACGCGGTACATCCAGGTGGAAAATTTGCTTTGGTGGGAAAAGGAGGAGTAGCTTTTCCAAAGTTGGTAAATGATTTCCTGAAAAAGGTCCTGTTGGTCTTCAGGAGATTCCATGTACATTTTGGAGATCTTGTGGAGGATGCCTTTGTGGGTATCCAGGAGTGTGAGGAAGTCATTTTCGGTGGGCAAAGTTTGGTTTTTAGGTGATTGTTTTTTTTAGTTAGTGTGGGGGGAAGGGGGAATGTTACAGGCGGGAGGGGATTTTTTTTAGTAATCCTCTTCAAAGGTTTGCCAGAGGGAAGGGATAAAGATTTTTTCTTTTTGGAGGGTTTGGTCAGAACTGTAGATAGCTTCGCGGTATTCTGTTAATTGGTAATTTAGATCGAATTTATGATTGCGGACATATTGATATTTAGAATCATAATTATATAACTCCATTCCTTGGAATTGATTATTAACATAAAACTTTGTCGAAATTGAGGAATCCGACAAATTTTTAAGGACTTGAAATAGGCTAATACCTTTAAAGTTTTCATTATGATAAACATTAATCTTTTCAAGATTCTCTCCTGTATAAAATACTAAATCAAAATTCTCATTCAAAAATCTTTGGCCCACCATACAATTCAATTGACTTTCATAGAAAAATCTATAATAAAAATCGATTTTCTCAAGTGAATCCTCATTCAATTCCGTATCCTCATTCAGGGCGAACCAAGTGCGAAAATATTTATACTTCATTTATTAAAATTTTATTTTTGGACTAATATCAAGGTTACTACCTTTTTTTATAATTGCGATTTGAATCTGTTTTCCAATTCTATCAGCAAGTGCCTGACTATATTTCAATTGAAACCGATAATAAAAATCTCTAGTAAACGATATTCCATTTATATTTTTAAACATTATTAGTCCTCCGATTTTACCATTTTTCCCTATCTGATTAATTACATTATCAGTATTTACCTTCGCTTTAAATCTTCTGACTAATTCCGTAAACGCTTCCTCCCCCACAATTATGTTAACATCCAAATCTCCAATTTGCTTTTTGTCTTTGATCCGCAATACACTTCCCTCCAAATAAACATCCTCTGCCGGAAGTCCCCACTCTCTCGCTAGTTCCTTCAATAAATCACCGAATTCATCCAAATCCCTTTTACTATGAAATAAATCAGGATACCCTTTTATTTTAATTTGGTTCCATACCATCATTTGCTCAATAAGCTCATCTGCTGTATAAAGCTTATCCATTCTACAACCATTATAAATAATATCCGCTATCTCTTCATCATTAAGTCCTATTCTTGCCCCTCTTTTTACCATTGATTCGACATCTTCCATCGGAAAATTAAATTCATGGTCTTTGATGGACGAACCTGCTATTCTTTTCTTTATTTTAGAAATAATATCCTTTATCAACCCCTCCAAATTCACATCATTCCCTAGTAATAATACCAAATTCCCCGGAGTTCCTTCTTTTCCTATTCTCACCGCCTGCGATGCTCTGCCATCTGGAAACAACCTCCTAAATCCTGCCTCCGCTTCAATCACTCCATTATCATAAATTTTCACCCATCCATCATTCACAATGATAGACATATCGAAAACAGTACAAAATTGCTGCGCAGCATTTAATTCACTGCTGGAAAGTATCACGATCTCTTTATCAGAAGAAATACCCATTTCATCAAAATACTTTACTAATGAATTATTATTTAAAGTGATTTTTACACCATTATTAATTACACTATAGGCATTCCCTTCACTTTTTACTACTATATAGATTTTATCATCATTCAGATTTCCCAAATACGTTTCTAACGTCTTCTCCTCCTCTTTTGCTACAACAACTGCCAGTTTCTCAATCTCCCCCGCATCCCCCACATACCTCCCCGCCATCATCTCCGCCGGAACATTCACCCTCGCATTCCTTATAGCCTTTACACTCCCCACCGTCAAACTCCCCACCATATATGCCATCGCCAAATAATTCGTATACTTCACCAATTCCGGATGATCCTGATACATCTCCGGAGCAACATTCGCATAAGTAACAAAACTAGCCAGACTCACATTCAACATC
Organism: [Flexibacter] sp. ATCC 35208; assembly: GCF_001975825.1. Lineage (GTDB taxonomy): Bacteria > Bacteroidota > Bacteroidia > Chitinophagales > Chitinophagaceae > Chitinophaga. Next base: position 34,573 of record NZ_MTKN01000069.1, on the reverse strand, counting down.
TCCACACCCGTCTTCACTGCCCCCGCCCCCATCAACCCCTCCATCCCTATAGCACACAACCCCGTATTCAATACCAATGCACCAAAGGTTTCTGCCGCTGCCTTTGTATCCTGCTTAAATAATACATATACTGATATCGCCGGGAATATATAAGGCACCCCCTGCTCCAAAGTTGTACCAAATGCACTGACATCCCGTCTTGGAATAACTATCAGATAATCCAACGGATTAAACTTCCCTGTAAACGGATTCCCTTCTGCATAATCCGAAAATACCCCCCCCGCATCCAATCCCGATAATATGACTTTCAGATACGCCCCTACCCCTTCCCTGGTTTCCAAACTAATCTTTTGCTCTCTATCTTTAAAATCTTCCTGATTACTGGCAGTAAGGTAGCCATTGTCAAATACCAACCACCTTTTTTCAGTGGCTAATTGTTGGATCAATTCCATATCATTGCCAGGCTTCTCTTCATTCAACCAGGCAACTGTTATCGCATTACATAGCTGAGTGAAATTGCCTTTGGAGAAATAGAGATAATCATAAGTATCTGATAAGAGCGTATACAATACTCGCTCCTGTTGTAAACGTTTAATAACCTCATGTAACGCTGCTGTACCAGCACAGTTTCTTATTATTTCAAGCATGATATTCTGCCCGCCGAAGCCTCCACTGCTTACTGACCACCGCTGCCCGTAATCGTCTTTCAGTAATTTCGTGATTAAACATGCCCGAACTTCGGGTGTAAGATCCGAGAATTGCGCATGAGTTAGATACGAAGTCTTGGTGCCAGCAATCACAAAATGAGCGTTTATGAACTTCACTATATCACTCCCACTCGTAAATTCACACCGCTTCAATAATTGAATACTACTATCCAGCTCCTTCAATTGCTGATGCATCTGCTTCAGTTGCTCAAATGAGAGCACATCCGGAGATTCATTCCAATCTATATAATAGAGTTCTGGATTGTCATAATAGCAATTGAATAATTCATCACTTGTTGCTAATACATCCCCGGGAAGAGAGATGATAGTTTTACAGATTGCCGCTATTTCTGCCTGTACTTCCGGTTGATCTGAACCAATTACCTGCAACATCAGGCGGTTGTACTGCTGCGTATATTTATTATCCTGGCACAAACAACCATCGTTTGCATAAGGAACGTTGTTAACCTTTACTGTACAGGTATAAATTTCTTTGCCAGCCTCGATAATATTGACATCGTCACCCGCCTGTTTAGAACGGCTATAGATATAAGTCGATGTATCGTATTTATCATAACTATATCCTTTAAACTTCCCCGTGCTGACAAAATAGATGGCGTTATATTCTTTTCCCCCATATTCAAAACTATTGAGTGAACCTGCCATCGCAGGACTCCCCTTGCTGAAGTCCTGGTAAAAAACAGAGAGTGGTACTGCGCCAGCAGGTAAATTTACGACCGTGCTATCCGGCGCATAATAGAATGAAGATGTACAGCCAGCCTGGGCATCTTTTTGCAAACATTTGTATAAGGATAGCCCTTTTGTTAATTCACTGCCTGCATCATCCTCAAAGATGCCCCATACACTGCCCGGATCATGCACAATGTCCCATTGGAATTTATATAATGCCAGCCCCGTACCTGTTGTCATCAGGTTAGTAGATGGACTGACAGCGTGCTCTAAGGTATAATCGCCATGCCCTATTTCATGGGCCACTGTGCGGGCGATTTCAGCGTCAGTGCCATTCTTTATGAATACAAACCCGAACTGACTCTGGCGGGGCATTTTACCAAGCAGACCCGCATCTTCGCGGGCCACTTCATTGACCATGAATAGGTAAACTGCGTCGTCTGTTATCCTGTGAGATTGGATATAGGCCCTTTTCATGGCCTTTTCTTCGCCCGTGAAACTATTGCTGAGCAATGCACTTTTGCTATCCTGCAATACGCCATCTTTGTTCTGGTCCCACGAAATGTTATTTTTAAAACTATTGTCTGTTTCAAGCGCGTACGATATTCCTACATTTCCGTACACTGCTGCAAGGGTTTGAGAAATGGCCTTTTCGGGGATGAGAATGTTTTCCCCGATGGGAATCAAAACCACCCTTTTTTGTAAGGAAGGATAGCTGGCTATTAGTAACTTCCCAATACTGGTGCCATCGGGATGGATAGCAAATAACTCCTGTGCATCTCCTGCAGGGCCACCCGTAATTGTGACCTTGCAGGTACCGTCTGTGCAGGTAGACGGGTAGATAATTCCTTTTCTGGTTATAAATACAACTGACGAGGTATCTGAGCGAGAAGCTATGATTGTTTCCTGCGCACCAGGTATGATGGCTTTGGCACTGACATGGTATTGCCCATTTGCTAATGATTCATAGCTGGATGGATAATCAGCGTGATAGGTATCGAAAGCGTATTTGTTATCATTGCCCGCAGCGAAATCGATCCGGCCGGTACTGAGTTGGAGGTTAGCAAGATTGGCCGCTAAGGCGATATCCCGCTTGCCCACATAGTTGACGGCTCCCTGCTGGGTGATCTGGTAGATATTTCCATTCGCATCTTCAATTAGCAATGGAAGAGTCGTGTAGTGAATGATTTGTGTGGTGCCGTTTTCACTGTCGGTTAAGGTGATAGTATGGGAAGTGGTATCTACGGCGATAGCTTCTTTGGTAAAGAGATGTAAGCGGGTAGTGATATCTGCTAACAGATCACCTGTTTTTACCTTGCCCATGTCATCACCACCATGCTGAGCATCCACAGCTGCTTGGATAAATTGATCTATACCTTTTGTAACGGCATGCATTTCTCCACTGATGGCTACAAAATCGGTATTGACAACTACATTGTTTAAATATACTTCCAGACCAAAACCTAAACCAGGAGTTATGATACGCCCATTTGTCAGGGAGGTCAGGATTACGTCGTAATGGCCAATGCGAATGATATTTCCTACCATTAGGGTAGCCTGCAACTGTTTATTGGAGGACGGGGACAATAACCCTGCATCTCCGCAGGCAATATGCTGTAATGCTGCGGTTTTGAGTGTTAGGAGGTCACTAAAGCTGCTATAAACACCGGATAGTTTCCATTGAAGATGCGCCTCGTATTCCCTGTCTGGCTCAAGACTGTTGATGAGAGTAGTACTATCAGCCGTGAATTCTACCGTTTGCCAATCGTAGGTGATGTTATCTTTTGCCACAGCCCTGTATTGAAGCCGGTATGCATCTACTGCATTGAGTGGCCAATGGTAGCGGAGCTGCCGTTCACCCTGAACAGTTCCGTATAAGACTGGCTTTTCAAATTGTTCGAATGGATTGGTACCAAGGTAGGTGAATGTACAACTTTGGCTATATCCCTGGTTGCTGTACAGGTCTTTCCCTTCTTTGTCTATTGCCTGCACGATCCACACATATTGCATGCTGTCTGTTAGTGCAGGTTCTGAAGGGCCATACAGCATAGTCGTATTGTCCGTAGTAATCGTGTAAAGCGGCCGGGTACTGCGAATAATATAATCCGGGGTACTGCCAGCGGGTTTTATTTCATACAGGGAGAAAATATAGGACGTGTTTGCCTGACTGGTATTTCGGTTTGACCAGTTGAATGTTAAAAATTGAGGATCCCGTCTTTCTACACGACTACCGCAAATGGGCAGATTCAATAATGGCGGATCGCTCTTTTGTAAGAAAAATACACTGGCAATCGCATTACTTATTTGTATGCCAGGACGATGGGAATCATAAGCCTGAAAGGTAAGGCGGTAAGAGCCTTCTGGCAATGACCTGGTACGTTCATATTCTTCACGGCTGTAGCCCCCACTGAAGAGAATATTGTCCGCTAAAAAATAATCTGCCAGCGCAGCACTGCTGATAATAATGGGAACACCGGCATTTAAAGTGATGGATGGGGAATGAAAAGATGGTGAGGAACGCATGATCATTGTACCATTCCTCTCTATCGTCAGTTGCAGACTGATTTCATAACCCGGTTGGGTGAGATCGCGTTGTAAAAGTATGACACGCAATTTTTCGCTTCCCCCGGAATAATAATCCGGAAGAAATAAACTGTAGGGAGGTATGATTTGTGTACTGGCAGTAACAGGATAGTCCTGCGCCTGCAAGGTGCATGTATAGGAAAACAATAAGATGATTAAATACTGTAGGCTTTTCATCTGCTGGAATTTTTGGGTTATGGTGGCCGGCAGTTACCGGCCAATATTCCATATTCCCTTACTAGAATTGGCTGATTATGAATGGCACATCTTTGCTGTCATTTTCGGTTAGCACCCTTAGCAGGTACATACCGGCAAGAACATTTTTCAGGTCAAAGTTGTCTTCTATGATGAGTACAGGTGAATATTTTTTTCTGTCTATTAACCGGCCATTCAGATCATATACAGTGATGGTGGCTGATTGCTTTTTATTTAGCAGCACTTTAAATTTAAAGTAGCCGTTATTGGGATTGGGAGAAATGATAACCGTATCAATGATGTTGGCTGGTAGTTGATATACAGGAATGACCAGCGGATCGAACGGCAGGATGTTTACATCTTTTTGTAAGGTGTAAGTACAACTACCGAAGGTGGCGTACATTCTTATCCAATAGTCTCCCTGTTGGTTAAACCGGATCAATGGTGCGTCATAGAGATCGTTGCCCAGCCATTCTGCTGCAGGAGAGAATTCCCAGTTGACAGCGTCAGGGGCAGGAAGACAGATTTCCCGAACCGCAAGCGTATCTGATACGTTGTCCTGGGAGACGACGAGAAAATTGACCGTTGGCTGCGTGTTCTTTTTAGATAATGTTATTTTTTCTTCCAACAGGCAGTCATTGGCATCTTTTACAACAACCGGATAACCTCCTGGTCCGAGTTGAGTGAATACTGAATCGTCTGTCCAGTTAGCATCTCCAAGGGAATAGGCATAGTTGCGAACACCGCCATCAGCAAGAATTTTTATTATACCATCCCGAAGACCGTCACAAACAGGAACAGCGCTTACCTGCATCGTTAACGGGAAAGGCTGTGGCACTACATACGATCCTGATTGATGACAACCTCTCCCATCGGATACAGAAAAGTGATACTCCCCTGCTCTTAAATGGGTCAGGTTATTTGTGGATAAAGAAGACTCCAGCCATGCATATTGATATACACCATCACCTCCTGTGACTGCTACATTCAATTCACCGGAGAGTGAACCATAACACTGAACAGGTTTGATGACCGCTGCTACTTGTATAGCAGGATCTTCGGCTGTTATTACAGCAGGATATTTTGCCGGACAGCCATACGCATCCTTTGCATAAATTGTATAGGTTCCGGTTGATAATCCGGAAAAATAAGGAGCGCCCTCCCAGCTGGTATTATCCAGGGAATATTGGTAAGGCGCCTCGCCGCCGGAGGTGATAAAACTGATGCTGCCAGTTGTATCTGCTCCGCAATAAACGTTTTGAATACCCGTAACTTTAATATCAAGCGGCGGACGAACGTTGTCTTCCAGCAATTCGACTGATAAGGATTTGGTACACCCTCGATCATCCATTACATAAACCGTGTATTCACCTGCTAATAACCTGTCAAAGACCGGTGATTCCTGCCAATCAATATTATCAAGGCTATAGGAAAGCGAATACGCATTCCCGGAAGCAGCAATATCGATCCGTCCTTCATCATTCCCCCTACAGGTAATATTGGTCAATGCAGCCTTAAAATACAGGCTATCAGGTAAATTGATCGTATAGGTATCCGCTGCCCAGGCCATACATCCATTTCCATCGCTTACTCTTATATCATATTCTCCCGGCGTATGGATCTGTTCTAACGGTGAATATATTTCCCCATGATCCCAGGAGTAATCATATGTATATTGACCATCTCCGCCGGAAGCCGTGATGTCAAATGAGGCACCGTCTTCAAGACAGATTGCTTCTCTGATATGTACTTCAGATATAGCGAGTGGCAAAGGATTCGTCAATACGACTGTATCCGAAGTCATGCTACATCCATTATCTGTAATCGTTACATTGTAAGCACCAGGTGTGACCTCTTCTACCAACGACCCGATGGCAAACCAGTTCGGTTGCCCTACCTTTTCCCACGTGTAATTATAAGCCCCTGTTCCACCTGTTACGCGGGCTTCCATGTACCCATTGGCAGCATTGTAGCAGGTAATCGGAGTTGCTTGTATGCTGACCTGTAATGGTGGACGCTCATAAATTGTATATTGACGGGACAGGACATCATCACAGGAGGTATTATTTTTCCTTACCTGCACTATGTATTCTCCCGCAGGAAGGTGATTAAAGTCTCCTGTAGTATTCGTCATTTGTACCGGGCCTATAAGTTGGAAACGATTCCCATTGCCTGTTACCTGTAGATGACCATCATTAGCCCCCTGGCAACTGACGGAATCAATTTTTATTAATTGTAATGAAAGCGGTGGAGGTGCTGTCAATGCTATACTCGTATCCCACGAAGGACAGGTAGGGTGGCTACTGTCAGATACCCTGATTGTATAGTTGCCTGCCGCCAATCCGGAAAAGGAAGGTTGTATTACGCCGGCCTCATTGTACAGACCAATTATCCCCCCGGGTGCAGTAATGTCTACCAGACCATCAGCGGGAAGATTACAGGAAGCGCCAGACACATTGATGGTACTTACTATTGCAGGTGGCTCCATAAGCGTAATACTTACAACCCTTACATCATTACAAAATGTATCACTGACCATTGCCTGATAGTTACCAGCGGACAAATTCCCCCAGTAACCCGTTGTATTATTTATCACTTCTCCTGCAGGCCCTTTTAAGGAATAAGTATAACCACCGCCCCCTGTGGCCTGTACACTGATGATACCATCCTTTGCACCATGGCAGGCAAGTTGCGTGACTGAGCTTACGGCTAATGAAAGTGCCGGTATCTCAGGTACTGCTATATTTATCGGAGTCAAACAATTACCCGAACTTCCCCCGGAATTTATTAACCATAAAGTATATGTACCAGCCGATATACCTTTTATCAACACGCCTTTTGCTACACTGTCTACACCATTACTCCAATCCACCAGATCACCACAATTTGTAGTACAGGGAGTAGTAACATTGCCGGGGCGCAATAACCAATACATGAAAGGATCTATACTGGTAAGCGCACTTCCGGGAAGGTAAATCTTACCATTTGCTATACCTGCACATGCTGGCGTTATCACTATTGCACCGGCCTTGTTTAATACAGGTGGAGCCGGTATGATCGTATAAAAATCTGAAGGTGTACTATACGGAGAATAATATACCTGATCAGTATATTTTGCTTTGACACGACAACGAAAACGGGCATTTAGTATTCCCGTAACCGGCATATACAACGACGGTATAAAAGAGAAACTAAACCCTGCTGATGCTGAATCTAATCCTACCCACACAGGCGAGCCATTCAGATTATATTCCCATATCACTCTTGTACTCAGAATATTATCACTAAATAAAGGCCAGTTATCAATAGAACGAAGTGTGATGACAGTATTAGCACAAGTTTGTGTAGTTGACGATACACTTGCGCTTACCTGCTGTGGCGCTGCCATCTCATACACATATCTTATGGAGAAATACCCTGAACTACTTACATCTCCATAGAATTGTAATTCCCCCCTGACAGGACTTATGGGATATATACTACTGCTACTTATATTTCCTATTCTTACATCATCCCGATATAGCGCAAATGGTGGTATATGATTGACTGTTGCCTTGTATACAACGCCACCTGTTACAGAAAATAAGGATGAACCCAATGACATCGTTTTGTCAAGTGACAATGCGCCGATTGAGCTAAATTGCGTCAGGTGAGCATAAACATTTACATTTATTTGTGCTAAGCCCGACAGATGTAATAATAATATTATTACCGTGGTAACAAACTTCATGATATAGGCTTAATTGTTACTGTTTTGGTTGATATTCTTTATAAAGAATATGGTCTGTAATGCAGCACGGATAGTGGTTAACATTAATGCTGCAGTGGTTATTACGAATATACGAATGTATTGGAAATAAAAAATTATTTAAAGAAAAATCACATAAAAATTCAAAAAAACCTTACCCAATTAATCACGAAAACCGCCTTACCTTTCCATCTTGAACCACCAGCTCCAACTCGCATTCCAACAATTTCAACATCTCTGGAAGCACTTATGTTTCATGAAACCTGGTTATTGAAAGCAAAATAATATCCCCGATTCTCCGTTTAAATACCCATGTAGCAGAATTTCCCTCACCATAAAAACCTGAAAAACCATGAAAACCATGCCTATGCTGCTATGGGCAGCACTGTTACTGCTATGCTTCGGTTGTAACAAACGAGAATCCTCCATTACTTTAAAAACCAGTGGATTATCCGTCACCAATGCCTCTCCTGCCGGAGATGTAGTAGGTAAAATTGTAGTGGGGTACCAGGGCTGGTTCGCCTGTACCGGAGATGGCTCTCCTATCAATGCATGGTGGCACTGGACGCAGGACTGGGCCAAAACACCCTCCTCTTCCAACAACGGTATTAAGTCCTGGCCGGATGTCAGAGATTATACCAGCACCTTTAAAACCGGATGGCCCGCATTGGGCAATGGTTCGCCGGCAACCCTGTTTTCTTCCTACACCGATCAGACCGTGAATACTCATTTTCGGTGGATGCAGGAAAATAACATCGATGCTGCCGCCCTGCAACGTTTCAACCCGAACGGACAGGAAGGCCCTATCCGCGATTCTGTCACTGCAAAGGTAAAACGCGCTGCTGAAGCCTATGGACGAAAGTTTTACATTATGTACGATGTAAGCGGCTGGACAAATATGCAGACTGAAATCAAAGCTGACTGGCTGGCGAAGATGTCTGCCTACACTACGTCTTCCGCTTATGCCAGACAGAATGATAAACCAGTTGTTTGTATATGGGGATTTGGATTTAATGATGACAACCATCCATGGTCTGCTGATGTATGCCTGGAAGTGATCAACTGGTTTAAGACCCAGGGATGTTACGTCATTGGCGGCGTGCCTACTCACTGGCGGGAAGAGAATAGTGATTCAAGACCTGCGTTCCTGAACACTTACAAAGCATTCAATATGCTTTCTCCATGGATGGTAGGAAGAATTGGAAATGCAGGAGAATCCGACAATTTCTTCACCACTGTAAATACGCCGGATCAGGCATATTGCAATGCAAATGGTATAGATTATCAACCCTGTGTATTGCCCGGCGATCTGCAGGAAAAACAACGCGCGCATGGTGACTTTATGTGGAGACAGTTTTACAATATGATCCGTGTAGGTTGTCAGGGAATTTATATCTCCATGTTTGACGAATACAATGAAGGTAACCAGATTGCTAAGACAGCAGAAAGTGCGGCTTTTATTCCTGCTGGATCCGGTTTTGTTACGCTGGATGAAGATGGTGTAGCCTGCTCCGCTGATTATTATTTACGATTGACGGGTGATGGTGGTAAGATGCTGAAAGGCCTGATCACTCTGACGGCCATCAGGCAAACGCCAACTGTACCTGGTGGTTCAGCGAATAACCCGGTGGGAATGACGATTACTTTGAAAGGATCTAACAACCTGTATGTAAGTAGCGAAAACGGCACACAGGCTATGAATTGTAATCGCACGAATGCCGGAGGCTGGGAGCAGTTTGTGGTGGTTGATGCAGGGAATGGAAAGATTGCTTTGAAGTATGGTAATCTGTATGTCTCTTCTGAAAATGGATTACAGCCTATTACCTGTAATCGCACCGCGATTGGCTTGTGGGAACAGTTTGACTGGGTGACGAACGCAGATGGAAGCATTTCATTGAAAGGGAATAATGGAATGTATATTTCCAGTGAGGATGGGTTACAACCAATGACGTGTAACAGAGCAACCGTTGGAGGCTGGGAGTCCTTCAAAATAAATTTGTAAATTTAAAGACCCGCTTATACTAAAACATAAGCGGGTCTTTAAAAAAATTATGCAGGAATATATCAGCATGCGCATCGCCGTTCCGCCCACATGGGAACAGGTTTTCTCTCACTTTTACTATGCTGCGAATCTTAGCAGGGTTCCTGTGGAGAAGCATTTGTTACCTGCTTTTCAGTCTATCATGGCATTCAATTTTGGGCCGCCGGTACCGTTGGAATATGGGAATGAGCAGTTCCTGCCTATTGAGAAAACACTGGTACTGGGGCCGGTTAAAAAGTCTATGAAATATACCATGCCTGCTGGGAGCAGGATTTTGGTGGCGAACTTTAAGGACGATGCTTTTTATCGTTTTTTTGGAAAACCTTTACAACATTATTTAACTGATCCGGATAAGTTAATTCAGACGCATTGTTTTGCTGATCTTTGGCAGGAGTTGAATGGAATTGAAGATCCTGCTTTGCAGGTGGAGAAACTATTGGATTTTTCGGGGTTGTATCTTTGTGAGCGGGATCCGGCGGCAGCGAATATTATTGAGAATGGGTTTAATGATAACCCAAAACAAATTGCGGAGAAGACCGCGCAAAGTGAAAGGACGGTACAGCTGAATTATAAAAAGTATTTAGGGTTCAGCTCGAAAGAGGTAAACAGGTATCAGCGGTTTCAAAAAGCCATCGGGATGTTGGAACCCGGAAAGACACCGGATTGGTTTGAGGTGATGGAGGAATGCGGGTATTATGATCAAAGCCACCTGATTAAAGATTTTACACATTATGTAGGCATGTCGCCGCAGGTGTATTGGCAATTGCAGGATGTGATGTGTAGGGCTGGTAGCTAAAAGTACATTACTCAAAATCAACACAAAAAAAGGCGCCACCTTTTTGATGACGCCCTTCCTGGAAATGAAAATATACTATTGTGCTGCTTTAATGTTATTATTCGGTTCATGATCCGCATACCATTTCCCCAACGTCGTCAAATTCCCACTCGCATCTATCAATGAAGAAGGCCATAACCGCGCACTCGTCGGTGAACTGGAGAACCATGAATAACGCTGTACATAAGGCAATGAATCCAGCTTGGGTAATAAACGCTGCATAAAGCCCAGCACCTGATCAGGTGTATACATATTCCCTTCTACAGTACTTGCATTGTTATCTACTGTAGCGAACTCGGTGATCCAGATTGGCTTATGGTACTTGTTGTACAAATCAGACAATACCGATACAAAATGCGTATCATCCAATCCCACATACATATGTACGCAAATGAAATCTACACGATAATTCTTCACAATACAGGAATCGAGAAAATCGTATATCCATTGCTGTGTAGGCCATGCAACCGCAGGACTACCCAGTGGTAAACCGATGCTTTCCAATTTAGGCCAGAGTTCCAGGGCTTTTGCCACTGTCATGTTGGATTGATCAGAAAGATCCGGTTCATTGAAACCAAGAATGTACTTTACTTTTCCCTGCGCCTTCAAGTTGTTGACATAAGCGATATTTGCGTCTGTGACATTGCCTGAGCCCCAGAACATGGTGACAAATTCAGCATTTTGTGGTGCAATATCCAGGGGCGCATCTGTACCCCAGGTGTAGAACCAGTTGGCTTTCAATTTTACAATGTTTCCGTTCCAGGTACCGTCTGTGGTATAGGTGCTAAAGCAGGCACCTTTTTTACCGTTGTTCGTACTGGTTGTTGTTGTGTCATCTTTCTTGCTGCAGGCGAATAGCAGGGTGAGGGAAAGAATGAGAAGAGCATTGGTTTTCATAGATTAGGCTACTACAGTGAGTGATTAAAGAAACAAAATTAATAAAAGAAAATCTATATTTATAAAAGTTGAGTAGCCAATCGGAAGTCCACCCCGGGGTACCTGCGCAGCACCAAACAAAAAATACTCACTGCACCAGATGGTAAAACCTTAAAAGAACACTAATCACTCCATTTCCAATTAGTTATCTCTGGCATATCTTCTAAATGCGCTCTTATATATGCATCATGCTCCGCTAATTTATTTTTAAATAAATCAAGCACAGTTGAAGCTTCCAAACCGGGCACCCGCCTGATCGCCTCCATCGCCAAATGATACCTGCTCATATTATTCAACACCACCATATCAAACGGCGTTGTCGTTGTTCCCTCTTCCATAAACCCTCTCACATGAAACCTCACCGGATCCGGCCTTCCATGCACCAGATCATGTATGATCCTCACATATCCATGGAATGCAAATATCACAGGCTGTGTATCTGTAAATAAATCAGTAAACCGCTCCGGCTCCATACCATGCGGATGACTCTCCTTAGGAGACAATGCCATCAGGTCTACGACATTCACCACCCTCACTTTCAACGATGGTAAATGTTTTCTCAATAACCACGCTGCCGCCACCGTTTCCAATGTAGGTACATCTCCCGCACAACCCAAAACAACATCCGGCGCTCCATCATCACCATTCCCCGCCCACTCCCACACCGAAGCACCATGCGCACAATGCTGTATAGCCGAATCCATATCCAGCCATTGCAACTCTGGTTGCTTACCAGCTACGATCAGGTTTACATAATCACGGCTACGCAGACAATGATCCAATACTGACAATAAACAATTTGCATCCGGTGGTAAATAAATCCTGATCACATTGCTCTTCTTATTCACCACAGTATCTATAAACCCTGGGCCCTGATGACTATACCCATTATGATCCTGCCGCCAGCTATGTGATGTCAGTAAATAATTCAATGATGACACCGGTTGCCGCCACGGCAATTCCCGGCAGGTCTTCAGCCACTTTGCATGCTGATTGAACATGGAATCAATGATCGTTACGAACGCTTCATAACAGGGGAATATCCCATGTCTGCCTGAGAGCAGATACCCCTCCAGCCATCCTTGACACAGATGTTCGCTCAATACTTCCATCACTTTTCCATCATGAGAAAGATGATCATCATCCGGCAGGATCGTCTCTGCCGTCATCCGGTTTGTTACTTCAAACACCGCTCCCAACCTGTTTGAATTCGTTTCATCCGGACAAAATAACCGGAAGTTATTATTCGCTAAAAAAACATCTCTTATTAACTTCCCTGCCTCTACTGTCGTCTCTGCCGTAGTCTCCCCCGGCTTTACTACAAGCAAGGCATACCTGCGAAAATCAGGCAAATGTAAATCCTCTAATAATTTGCCTCCATTTGCATATGGTATCGCACTCATGCGCTTCTCTCCTGATGGAGGTAATTCCGCTAATGAAGCAATCAATTTGCCATTCGCATCGAATAATGTTGATGGATCATAGCTTCGTAACCATGCTTCTAATAATGCCAGTTGCGCAGGGTCTTTTTTCACATCCGTCAATGGCACCTGGTGCGCTCTGAACGTACCTTCTATTGCTTTCCCTTTCCACTCCTTTGGTCCGGTCCACCCCTTTGGTGTACGCAAAATGATCATTGGCCAATGCTTCTCACGTGAAGAATTTTGTATCGCCCTGATCTGTGCATATGCCAGATCTAACGCACCTGCCATCAAAGTATGCATCTCCATCGGATCATCTCCCTCCACAAACAAAGTCTCATATCCATGCCCTGCAAATAAATCCGCCAATGCACCATCAGACATCCTTGCCATCACTGTAGGTCCTGAAATCTTATATCCATTCAGGTGCAGAATAGGCAACACCGCACCATCTCTTTTTGGATTCAGAAATTCTATCGACTTCCAGCTACCTGCCAATGGCCCTGTCTCTGCTTCTCCATCTCCCACTACACAGGCGGCTATCAGATCAGGATGATCGAACACTGCCCCAAAAGCATGTGCCAGTGAATATCCCAGCTCGCCCCCCTCATGTATAGACCCGGGTGTATGTGCGCTCACGTGACTGGGTATACCTCCCGGTGTAGAGAACTGTCTGAAGAATAAATTCAACCCTGCCTCATCCTGTGTAATATGCGGATAGATCTCCGAATAAGTACCTTCCAGGTATGTATTGGCCAGCATTGCCGGCGCCCCATGTCCCGGACCACAGATATAAATAATACTCGCCTGTGTTTGCCGGATCAATCTATTCAGATGTACATAAATAAAATTCAGTCCCGGCGAAGTGCCCCAATGCCCCAATAACCTAGGCTTTATATGTTCGGCCTTTAATGGTTCTTTCAATAACGGGTTCGCCTGTAAATATATCTGGCAGGCTGCCAGATAATTCGTCGCTTCCCAATAACGATGCAGTAATTCTAACATATTATAAGAAGGTTTGCGTGTGTTGTGCAATCATTAACTCTTCATTGGTTTTCATTACCCGAACGGTAACCTTGCTATCATTCGCTGATATCATATTTGCTTTCTCTTCGTTGGCCTTTTCATTGATGACTATACCTAAAAATTCAAGTCCTTTACAGATACGACTTCTGATCGTTGCTGCATGTTCGCCGATCCCTCCTGTAAATACCAATGTATCTACGCCTCCTAATACCGCCGCCAGCGCACCAATCGTTTTACGCACATGATAGCAGAACATGAGAATCGCTTCTGCTGCCTGCGGATGCGTACCTTCCTGCTCCAGTAACTGCTGCACATCCCCACTTTCTTCTGACACCGCTTTTAATCCCGATGATTTGTTCAGCATACGCGACAGCTCACTCCCCGTCATACCTTTTTCTTCTAACAGGTACAGCAGTACCCCGGGATCCAGATCGCCCGCCCTTGTACTCATCATCAATCCTCCTATAGGTGTCATGCCCATAGTCGTATCCAGACTACTGCCCTCCTGTATGGCGGCACAACTGGCCCCATTGCCCAGATGCGCAACGATGACCCTACTGCCCGGTGATAACGGTTGTAACTGCTGCATAATGGATTCATAAGACAAGCCATGAAATCCATAGTGGATCACCCCCTCCTTCCACAATGCTCTTGGCAATGGATAGTGTCGTGCTTCAAATGGCATATGCTGATGAAAAGCCGTATCAAAACATCCTACCTGCTTTAGAGCTGGAAATGCCTCCTGCAATGCATGTATCACATCCAGCGAAGGCGGTATATGCAAAGGCGCCAAAGGAACCAGCTCTTTCAAAGATTGTAAAACACCGTCATCCAGTATAACCGGTTCAAAATGTTTCTCACCACCCTGTACAATGCGATGCCCGATAATACGCACATCATATGAACGGGCACGCAACACTCTCACCACCTCTTCTGCCGCCTCCTTCATCGTCACCGCACCATGCTCATGTCTTTCCTCGCCAATCTTGGTATAACCATCTATTACATTGCCCAATAAAAGCTGTTCCAGTTTTAAAGAATACAGTGCAAACTTCAGACTGGAAGATCCACAATTAACCGTCAATATCGTTTCCATGGTAGAACATGTTATTTATCCAACCGGGTATCCAAATCCACATCATCAGGATTCTCCACAACCGGCACTTCGCGGTCTACAGAATGCCCCATAATGGGGTTCATGTAATTGTTGTATATGCTGAGTAATCCATCCACCACATTGTCAGGTCCTAAAATCGGACTATAGGAAAAAGCGTAGGAAATGTCTTCGACATCCTCTTCTTTTTTCATGATGAAAAAACTACTTTTTATGAAGGATCCCGCATTTTCCGCCACCGCAGCTGTGGCCACAGGCGCTAACCGCATCCATTCATCCGCCCATATTTCAGATGCAGGACGCCCTAGTACAGAAGGATGTCCCTTGCCCGCAAATGGAATGAATGCATCGTTGTAAAGATGTATGAATTGCTCTCCCCACCAGATAAACATAGGTTGCACCGAAGTGAGCATAATACGTACAGCAGTGCGTAAATGAGGTGGCCATGTATCAGGAGTACCGATGATATTGTTTTCCCATTGATAGATGTGCATCAATTGTCCGGTCTCCCCACCATTAACAAATAATTCTTTAGGGTCCATGCGTGTCTTTTACAATACCTACTCACTAATCATGCCTAAGCAATATAGGCACCGTTAATAATAATTAACATCTTATTAGTCATTTTTTGAGTACTTTAGATGCTTCTTTCTTACATACACCACTCTTCTGCTCACCTTAAATTTTTAACCATATGATACAGCAGCAGACAGTTTTAATCATTGATGACGATGCAGATGACAGGCTTTTTTTGACAGAAGCAATCACAGACGTTGTACCCGGATCACGCACGCACAGCTGTAACAGCGGTATTGAAGCCCTGGACCTGTTGAGTAAAAAGAAGATCGCCTTACCTGATTTTATTTTCCTTGACCTGAACATGCCAAAGATGAATGGAAAAGAATGTCTCGTGGAATTAAAAAAGCTCCTGCGTCAGACCCTCACCAGGATTATTATTATGAGTACATCAGATATGAAACGTGATATTGACGATGCACTCAAACTTGGTGCTCATTTATTCTTAACAAAACCCGGCACTTACACGGAACTGTGTAACCATGTGAAGAAGATCTTTTACTGTAATCCGGCTCCTCTTAGTTTTGATTTGAAATAGGTAATTTCATTGAATTTGAAGCTACAGTAATCCTGTAGCCAATTTATTGCAACGCCATAGTTTCCCCCGGGAAACCAGGTGTCCGTTTTCCATTACCTTTTATTGTCCGATCTTTGCGCCACGAAAAAAAAGGAGTAAACAATGGAATTCGGTATCAGCACTTTTGGAGAAGTTACACCAGACAATTTACCTGGCAAGGCGATAAACGCTCATACCCGGATGCAGGAATTACTGGCAGAAGCCAGACTATCCGACGAAATCGGATTGGATGTATTTGCCGTTGGCGAACACCACCGGCCTGACTACATTATATCTGCACCAGAGGTTGCACTGGGAGCTATTGCCGCGGTAACCAAAAATATCCGTCTATCCAGTTCGGTAACGGTATTGAGTTCTGCCGATCCGGTGCGTACTTTCCAGAACTTTGCCACGCTGGATCTAATTTCCAATGGCAGGGCCGAAATTATGGCTGGCAGGGGTTCTTTTATTGAATCATTCCCCTTGTTTGGCTACCATTTGAATGACTATGATGAGCTATTCATTGAAAAACTGGATATGCTCACCAAAATAAACAATAACGAAATTATCAGCTGGCAAGGCAAGTTCCGGGCACCTATCCGGGAAAGAGGAATATATCCCCGTCCTTATCAGGAAAAACTGCCTATCTGGCTCGCGATCGGGGGTACCCCCGCTTCTGCTGCCAGAGCTGGTAAAATGGGACTTGGAATGACTGTAGCCATTCTGGGAGGCTTACCCAAACAGTTCGTCAATATCGTAAAATTGTTCCGCCAGTCCGCAGCCGAAGCCGGTCATGACCTGACCACTTTGCCACTGGCCATCAATTGCCACATGTATATCGGGGAAGACGGCGAAACCGCTGCCAATGAGTTCTGGCCTGTGTACGAAAAAATTATGAACCGTGTTGGGGAAGAAAGAGGCTGGCCCCCTATCACCCGTGGTCAGTTTGAGTACTTGCGCTCTCCCGAAGGCCCCCTTTTTGTGGGCAGCGTGCAGGAAGTAGTAGACAAGATTGTATATCAAAGCAAACTGTTTAATCATACCCGCTTCCTGGCCCAAATTCTCAAAGGAGATATGCCACACAATAAGATACTGAAATCCATTGAGTTATTTGGCAGAAAAGTGGTGCCAGCTGTACGTTCCCTATTGCAGGCCGAACAGTAAAATTCAATACCAGTCATCCTGAAAATTCTTGGCAATAGACGGGGTTATATTTACATTTGCACCCTGTTAGGATCAACGCTATAAACCGGACTAAGCATGTATGACATTTGTTGTATAGGACATATTACATTAGACAAAGTAGTAACGACCCGCTCGGTAGTACATATGCCAGGTGGGACTTCCTTTTATTTTTCCAGTGCCATCCGGAATATGGATGTGAAATATGCAATAGTAACCGCACTCGCTACCAAAGAGATGTACATTGCGGACGAACTGAGAGCAAAAGGCACTGAAATCGTGGTACTGACCAGTACCAACACCCTCTACTTCGAGAACATTTACTCTGAAAATCAGGATCATAGAACACAACGTGTAAGTCAGCTGGCAGATCCGTTCACCCCGGAACAACTGTCTGATATGGATGCGCGTTTCTTTCACCTCGGCCCACTGGTAGCAGATGATATTCCGGTATCTGTGATCAGGGAACTGGCAAAGAAGGGGAAAGTTTCCCTGGATGTGCAAGGGTACCTGCGGAAGGTCGAAAATGAGCAGGTGATCCATATTGACTGGCCAGCGAAAAAAGAAGCACTACAATATGTATACATCCTGAAAGCCAATGAATCCGAAATGGAAGTGCTGACCGGTACAAACGATGTACGCAAAGGCGCGATCACGTTAGCTTCCTGGGGCGTGAAAGAGGTGATTATTACCCTCGGTAGCCGTGGTTCTGTGGTGTACAAAGACCAGACTTTCTACGATATTCCCGCTTATATCCCAACTACTTCGGTAGTAGATGCCACCGGATGTGGCGATACTTACATGGCAGGTTACCTGTACCAGCGCGCGAAAAACGCAAATCCGCAGGATGCAGGAGAATTTGCTGCCGCCATGGCGACTTTGAAGATCGAAGGATCAGGACCATTTAGGGGAAATGCGGAAGATGTGACAAAGTTCCTTGCTGCTAATCACAGATTTACGTTTTCACTCACGGCTTAATTGCCTGTAAATAATTGATTGACAGACCCGTTTGCAATATTGGCAAACGGGTCTTTTTTTCGTAATAAAATCCCTGTTTACAGTGAGTTTATATATTGTGATATTATTTAAATTCGTTCCAATAACCGGATTCATCTATTAATCTGGCACAATTTTACAGGTCTATAGCCAGATGAATAAAAAATTACGACCATGAAACAGATATTTCTAGCTTTAGCAACATCAGCCGTCTTATTCGCATGTCACAACTCAGCAGATCAAGCGGCAATAGAAGCAGCCAAACAAGAGGCTGTGGATTCAGTAAATATGGCAAACGCCATCAAACAACAGGTCATTGACTCTGTGAATGATGCAAAGGCTGCCGCACGTGAACATCATGCCGCCGTAGCAGCTCAGAACAATAGCAGCTCGTCTGCTACTACCAGCTCCGCTACGACAACGACTACCACTAAGAAAAAAGGTTGGAGTCATACCGCAAAAGGTGCTGTAGTAGGTGCGGGTGCGGGTGCCATCACTGGTGCAATCGTTAACCCGGATCACGTGAAAGGTGCTGCCATCGGTACAATCATTGGTGCTGGTGTAGGTGCTGGTACAGGTGCGATCGTGGATCACGCCAAGAAGAAAAAAGCGGCTAATCAATAATAGAGAATAACACATTTTGATCCCGGCTACAGCAATGTGGCCGGGATTTTTTTTATCTTTATCTCCTATGCAACTATCTTTTCGTACATCCCTGCTTTTTACATTCATTTTTCTTGGCTTCAAGGCCATCCCGACGGTAGGTCAGGACAAGCAAGCCATTGACGACCTGGTGAAAAGGATCATGCGATCACAGGCTATGCATTTTCAAACCCGCTTTATCCCACAGGAAAAGGGGCACGATGTGTTTGAACTGGAATCGCAGGGCAATACCATCCTCATAAGAGGTAGCAATGGGCTGAGTATAGCAAGTGCGCTCAATTACTATCTGAAAAATTATGCGCATTGCGATATCAGTTGGAACGGGACCAATATGGACCTGCCAGATCCATTGCCAAAGGTGCCAACAAAAGTGCATAAACGAACACCTTATCAATATCGTTACTACCTGAACTATTGTACGTTCAACTATACCATCAGCTGGTGGAACTGGGAGCGCTGGCAATGGGAGATTGACTGGATGGCGCTGAATGGCGTGAATATGCCACTGGCACTGACAGGCCAGAACTCGGTGTGGAGCCGGGTGTACAAGAAAATGGGATTCACGGATAATGACCTGAATAGTTTCTTTAGCGGACCTTGTTTCTTTAACTGGTTCTGGATGGGAAACCTGGATGGATGGGGCGGTCCACTGCCACAGCAGTTTATGAAAGACCAGGAAGACCTGCAGAAAAAAATTCTTGCACGCGAAAGATCATTAGGTATGAAGCCTGTACTCCCTGCATTTACAGGGCATGTGCCACCGGCATTCAAGAAAAAATTCCCAAATGCAAAGGTGAAGAAAACCAACTGGGATGCGGGTTTTGATGATGTATATATCTTAGAACCGGAAGATCCGATGTTCTCAAAGATCGGGCAGGAATTTATTGAAGAAGAGACAAAGACTTTTGGTACTGACCATTTTTACTCTTCTGATACTTTTAATGAGAACTTACCTCCTACCAACGATTCTACTTACCTGCATACAATCAGTAAGAAGATCTTCCAGGCCATGATAGATGCAGATTCTAAGGCTATCTGGGTGATGCAGGGATGGATGTTCCATTATCAAAAAGATTTCTGGCATCCGGCTCAGATCAGGGCTTTGCTCACGGCAGCGCCGGATGACAGGATGATCGTGCTCGATCTGTTTAGTGATAACTTCCCTGTGTGGAACAGAACGAATGCTTATTATGGTAAGCAATGGATCTGGTGTATGCTGCAGAACTTTGGTGGTAATATTGGGATGTATGGCAGGATGGATCATGTAGCGCACGATCCGGCAAATGCCCTGCATGACTCTACAGCGGGGAACCTGGTAGGTATTGGTTGTACACCGGAAGCGATAGAACAGAATCCTGCCATGTATGCATTGATGATGGATAATGTATGGAATGATCAGCCGATTGAGCTGGATAGCTGGTTAAAAGCATATGCATGGCGCCGTTATGGCAGGCAGAATGCAGATGCAGATGCGGCATGGGCGATCTTACACAAAACAGTGTATGATGGTGGATTGACGGAAGGTACGCCAGAGAGTATTCTGACTGGCAGACCTACATTTGATACAGTGGCACATCGTACATTGACACATTTGAATTATGCACCGGGCAATTTGTTGCCGGCATGGGATCATTTGATTACAGCCGCAGATGTGTTGAAAGGAAGTGATGGATTTAGATATGATATTGTGGATGTGACAAGACAGGTGTTGGCGAACTATGCGGATTCTTTGCAACAGCAGGTGGCAAAGGCTTATAAGGCAAAGGATGGCGAACACTTTAAGAAATATAGTGCGGAGTTTTTGGTATTGCTGGATGATATGGATCGTTTGCTGGCGACGAGGAAAGATTTCCTGTTGGGCAGATGGCTGGCGGATGCGAAGAGTTGGGGAACGAATCAGCAGGAAAAAGCACTGTATGAGATGAATGCGAGGGATTTGATTACGTTGTGGGGAGATAAGAAGAGCCCATTGCATGAGTATAGCTCAAGACAGTGGTCAGGGTTGGTGAAGAATTTTTATGCGGCAAGGTGGAAGCAATTCTTTGATTATGCGGGAGAGAGTTTGAAGACAGGTCAGCAAATGGATTTGAAAGGGTTTGAGGAGAAGATGCAGGATTGGGAATGGAATTGGGTGAATGCGAAGGAAGTATACCCTGTGGTGACGAGGGGTGATGCGGTTGGAGTGGCGAAGGAGATACATCATAAGTATCGGGAAATCCTTAAAAAAATATACTAGCAAATAAAAATATACCAGCAAATAAAAAAGCTTTTGCCAAAGGCAAAAGCTTTTTTATTTGAGCGAGGCCTGCGGCCGGCTTTGAAAGAAAGTACTTCAGGCTTTAAAGAAAGCACTTCAGATAAAGCACTTATGTGATTAAAGTAGCGATTCTTTTAGCCCTATATCTTTCCAGTAGCCAGTAATGATTTTATTTTTTCTAACTGTTCTGGTGTGGTGTACTCTACAAAAATCTTCAGGTCAAAACAACCGTAGTTTTTAAAGACAGTTATAGTAGTTGTACCTCTGGCTGTTTTGGCAGAAGCGCCTTTCAGGTGTTCGGAGCCGATGGTGAGTTCTCCGTTTTCTTCTCCTTTAGGTTGTAAATCGGTCAGTGCGAAGCTGATGGCAGCACCGGCACCTTCTTCGGGCATTACGTCACGGATGGTGAAGAGAGCACCTTTGTTGGCCTGAGCATCTGCAAGGGTCAGGGTCTTTTGACGGACCATGTCTTCGGGTGCATTTTTACTCAGGGGTACGTAGTACTGGATCCTTCCTAAGGAAGTTTGTAAGTACCATCCGTTGGGCAGGTTTAAGGAGAAACCCAGTTCTTTGTTTTCATACTTCCAGTTACCATCGAAGTGACTGGAAAGCTCGCCGGTGGAAATGGCGGTAGTTTTCGTACAGCTACTACCGCATCCTGTCCCTATCAGACAGGTGATAATAGCTGCTAATAACAGGAATTTTGCCTTTGGCATAGGGTGTCATTTTTGGTTTTATAGCACGGGAATATTCCCTATATATTATTAAGTAATTATTTCATCAGGTTAGACATTTGGGTTTATGACATAGGAGTATCCCATGCATGAACACTTAGTTTTTCAACAGGATTTAGTAAAATTTTGGCTTATGGCACGGGAGTATCCCCCATGCATATAAAATTAGTTTTTCAATTGGATTCAGTAAAATTTTGACTTATGGCATAGCAGTATCCAATGCATGAACACTTAGTTTTTCAATTGGATTCGGTAAAACTTTGGTTTATAGCCACAGGAGTATCTCCCATGCATATAAAATTAGTTTTTCAACAGGATTCAGTAAAACTTTGGCTTATAGCCACAGGAGTATCTCCCATGCATATAAAATTAGTTTTTCAACAGGATTCAGTAAAACTTTGATTTATCGCATAGGAATTTCTCCAATACATTTACAATCAGTTATTTCAATAGGATCAGAAAAAACTTTCGCTTGTTGAATATAACCTTTGAAAATACGGGTTCCGGGAAATTCTTCATTACGTCCTAACGTCCATTTATTCCCTACGGACAGGTTAACTGGCGTGTCCAGTTCTGTCTCTCCTTTCAAAACGCCGTCGATATATAACTTAAGCCCCTGTTTATCACATACTCCGGCAATATGATGCCAGTGGTTCAACCAATGTTCCGGCAAAGGTACGGTAATATCTCCCCTGCCCCAACCCCCGGCAAAAAAACTTAACATTCTGCCGTTAGTAATCTGGAGAACATGGGTGTCTCCTTTGGAGAATACATCGACAAGACCGGGGGGTTGTTCAGTTGGGTAGATCCAGGCCATCATGGTGAGAGTGGTGCCTAATTCATCGAGAGAGCGGGCGTTAGGGACCTCGATGTAATAGTCCGGGCCAAAGAGGGGATTTGCAGCTTTGGGAGAATTGCCGGAGGCAGAAATACTTTGAGAGTTGTCAGAAGCGACAGTATTGCCAGTGGCAGTAACATGCTGTGATTTTTCAGCAATAATAATCTGACCATTGCCTGTCCCTTCCTTCGAATTTTCAGATCTAATTACCTGACCATCATTCTCAAACCCAGACACATCCTTCGTCCCTTCCAAAGACAATAACAAAGACTCCATTGGATCCTTATACACCTTAAATCTTTCGCTGATCCCTCCAATACTCACCGTCTGCCACCCAGTCACTACCGCCTTTACCTGACATGTCACTACCTTTTGCTCTCCTGGCTCCAATATCAGCTTAGCTGTATAAAATGCTTTCCCATTCAGATTCACGGGAATTGTAAAAGCCTTTTTAGCCCCTTGCTTATTCATCACAGCAAAGACAATATGTTGCACGCTATCCTTCTTAATCAATGGTTTTAATACCAGGTCAGAAATAACCGGCGCTACATTCGCCAAAGGCACTTTGAGCTGTACGGTACGTTCCGCCTGTTCATTCAACTGCAATATGTTCTCCCCTGCTTTGTACAGGTATACCTGAATCGAATCACGGAGCCTCGCCCCTTTGCCGATCAGGCAATTCTTTGATCCATATAGTTTACCATTAAGGGTCACTTTGATCCTGTATACCCCGGCATCCCCATTGTTTATTAATGTAAACCCAATTGGAAAAGGTTGATCAGGCGTAGCAACCGAATCCATACTTATCTCCGTCAGTCTGATGACAGTACGGTTGACATTGTCGCGGGTTACTACCGGTACAACACCTGTTTCAAATTCCAAAGTACCACCCCGTTTGATGAACTCATGGGCCATATTCAACCCCTTGTACGCCACACCATTCAGTCGCACCTGTTGTACATAAGGCGCATGCGTATCATTGCTTTTGATGGTCAGTACCTTCCCCTCTTTCAGGTGGATCTTCATTTCACGGAAAGCAGGGATACCCAATGCATACAGGGGTTTACCGGGTGCCACAGGATACAATCCCATCGCACTGAAAATGTACCAGCTGGAAGTTGAACCCAGATCATCATTCCCTGGCAACCCACCCGGTGTATTTGAAAAACGATCCTTCATGATCTTCCTTACCCACAACTGGGTCAGGTCTGGCCTGTTGGCATCATTGAAAAGGTAAGGAACATGGAAAACGGTTTCATTGTCAAAGATGATATGTTGCTTTTCAAGGGCCGTATCCAACCTGAGAGAAAATAACTCATCTCCCCCCATCCTATTGATCAATTCACGGGGGTGCTGCGGTACGAAGAAAGAATACACCCATTGATCACCTTCTTTATAACCGGTATTACCGGGATTGAGTTTGAACACATCCTTATTGCGTGGCAACAGGAATAACGAAGGGATGTGCAATAATTGTTGGAAGGCTAAGCTCCTGTCGTCACTCACTTTTTCATGCATTGCTTCTTTTGCAAACAGGTTCAGCGCCCAGTCATCGTAGGCATACTCTACGGTACGGGTCACAGATTCAGGATAGGTAGATGGTACATAACCCAGTTCGTGATAAGCAGGCATATCTGCTTGCAGGTAAGGCGTGTCATTGATGCTTTTTTGCATCGCCTTGTATACTTCTTCCTTATCCATCGGGATGCCTTTGAAATAAGCATCGGTAATGATAGGGATGGAATGATTGCCCGTCATACTCTCTGTAGGCAAATGACCGGTGCTGTGATAAACGTCCAGCATAGAGCGGATCATGGCTGCCTGTAGATCAGGATATAGTAGACTGAGCAACGGGTGCAAAGTGCGGAAAGTATCCCATGGGGAAAAACCACTGTATTTACCTTCATTCAGCCATGGTAATAAGAGGGAATGATAAAGGGCGGTGTAAAAAATGGCTTTGCCTTTTTCATTGTCATCATTGATCTCTACGACTGATAAAAGGTCGTTCCATTGCTTATAAGTAGCTGCTCTGACAGCATCAAAGAAACGCTGTTCATTGCCGATCCGTGCTTCAACAATAGTTGTACCTTTTGGAAATGTATAGACGGTGCCATTGGTTAAGACTTGCTGTTCAATGGGCTTTATGTTAAACTGAAGTGGGGTGCTTGTAAAGATGTGAGGTGTGCCCTTAGCTGAAAAGTTCGCAGGCTTGTCCTTAGCTGAAATATTCTTAGAAGTGCCTTTATCAGGAAAGACCTCAGGCGTGCCCTTATCCGAAAATGTAAACCTAAAAACCCCACCATCACAAGAGGCCGTCATTTCTACTAAAGTCTGGTCATCTCTGAAAAGGACCTTATAATAACCCGGTTCCGCATATTCATCCTTGTGAGAAAAACGACGGCTATAGTGATCAGCATCAAATGACTGGCTGTTACTGACAGGCATTACGAATACGCTCCCCGCCGATCCACCGGGAAAACCACTATGGTGATCCTCACAGGTGAAATAACAAATGGAGCTATCCTGGTAGTCATAGCCTTTAGCCCCCGTCCTTCTCGTCTCCGGTGTCAGTTGGTAATAACCGTGAGGAGCCACAGCACCGGGATAGCAGCCGCCCTCATTCCCCCATTTAGTCAGCACTGCACTTTTGGTCGTACCGATGAATGGGTTGACATATGCTACCGGAGATTTTACCTGGGCGCCAGCGGCGTTGGAGAATAAGATTAGTAGCAGGATGTGTCGGATGTTGGCTGTAAAATTCACTATGACGTTGTGGTTTGGGCGTAAAATATAAAAATTCTACAACAGTGTGTGCAAAAAAGGACACATCCCACAAAGAAACTGAGTACTGGTAAACTCATCGGGGGAAATGACAGATAGAATTGAGTATAGGGATTTTATTGTAATGCATAAATAACTGTTGGCATAGTATTCGTCCCTATTACGATATACGTTATTTATTAATCCTTAAATTTTTTCACAATGGCAAAGTATTCAAGAAAAAGCGGCGAAAAAGTGGAGAAAGTAATGCATGAAATGCATGAAGGAAAGTTGAAAAGCGGAAGAAGTGGCAAAAAAGTAACGAATCCAAAACAAGCAATAGCAATAGGATTGTCAGAAGCGAGAGAGGAAGGTGCGAAAGTGCCGAAGAAGGCGGGTGCAAGCACTACTAAGAAGGCTACGACGACCAGGAAAACAACAACGAAAAAGACCACTACCGCTAAAAAAGCAACAGCGAAAAAAGCCGCACCTAAAAAAGCAACTGCTGCAAAAAAGACCACAGCTCCAAAAGCAACTGCAAAAAGAGCGACGGCTAAAAAGGCGACTGCCGCTAAAAAAACTACGACTAAAAAACCAGCCTCCGGAAGAACTACCGCAAAACGTGCTACCAGCAAGAAGAAAGCTGCCGCACATGCATAAAAATAATGGGATCAGCTAAAAGATATTGCGTGAGCAATGAAGGTCTGTCTTAGCTGGTCCCTATACCTATTAAAGATATCTGCCATTTTCGTTTGTGTACTGGCGAAGCCTACACTCTCCCCAATAGAAAGCTGGCAAATTTATTTATGCAGGTGCAAACTAAACGTACTCCCTTTCCCCTCTTCACTCAATACTGACAGAAAACCATTATTCTTCTGCGCAAACTCCTGGCTAAGACTCAACCCCAATCCTATCCCCTTCTCATTGCCCGTACCCGGTGTGGAATAAATATTATCCGCTGCAAAGATCTTCTCCTGGATATTGGCCGCAATCCCAACGCCAAAATCCTCCACTGAAATGATCACTTCTTCACGCTTGTCTTCCATACTAATAACAATCGTAGCTTCATTATAACTAAACTTGATCGCATTGCTCAGTAGATTCCGGATAATCAGGCGTACATGCTCCTGGTCCGCATGAATGGTACAGGTATATTGTGCAATATCATTTTGTAACTGGATATGCTTCTTTTGCAACTGGGGTTGTAAAAATGTAATTACTTCTTCTATCAAAACGACGAGATTAAAATTTACCGGCTGCGGTGCAATTCCTTTCATCTGGGTATAACACCATTGCAACAGACCATCCATATTCTCCTGCAGGTTCTTGGCCTGCAATATGAGCAGTCGCGAGGAGTCGGCAAAGTCCTTACCCGACAACATATCTTCCTGCAACAGATCCAGCATAAAAAAAAGCGTATTGATCGGCGAACTCATATCATGAGCCAGAATAGAAATCAGTTTCTCGCGGGTCTTGTTAGCTACATTCAGTTGGCGGTTGGATTCTTCCAGCTCCTTTGTATACGCCATGATCTGCAACCTAAAATAATATAAGCAGAACAATAACATGATGAGCCAGATCACCGCATTCATGATCCTCCTGGCCTCAGTAGCCTGGTGAATGACGGTATGTGGGGCCAAACGGTGCGTAACACCCAACAGAATGGCACTGAAAATACCCAGGGCCAGCATCACCCATTTATTGTTCAGAAGTATCAGGGAAAGACATACCACCAGCAACAGGTACAACTCCATGTTGTCGTTATAGATCAATGCACTGGCAGACAACTGCAATGCACAGACAGGCATGGTGATCATCGGCCCCAGATCGTACTTCTTCTTTTCATTGAAGTACACCATGCTGTACAGGCAGGCCATCGTGCATATATTGATCAGTGCAAGCAGGTAATTGCCCAGGCAGGTGTTGATCAAACTAAACATCAGGGAAACCGTTCCTCCAACAACCCCGGCTATATTCACAGTTCTGATCTGACGGTTGCGTGCAATGCCATTTGCTTCGTGTACCCCGGTATTTAATATTCGATTAATGAAATGGATGATGTTTGGGAAAACAACACGTTTAAGGCCTGTTTGTACATTATTCATTCATAACCACATTAAGTTTATTGGCGCTCTCGGAAACGCTTCGCAATTTATGTTAAAAAGTATTAATAATCAATCTATGATTTGCCCATTTCCGGACATATAATGTACCATTAGCGAACATATCCGACCCTTATCTTAGTATAATTGCTTAGTTTTCAATAAGGCAGGTATACGGCATTTTCTTTGTCTGAACCTGGGTGCCCAAACCCACTTTTATGCTATTGAACTACATCCTGATTGCCTGGCGGAATATGAAAAAGAACCGATTTCATGCAATCCTCAACATTGCCGGGCTTGCCATAGGCATTGCTTTTACCGGTATGATCATGGCACATGTGTGGAATGAGCTGCAGGTAAATACGGAACTCAAAAATGCAGACCGGCAGTATGTGATCAAAAGCAAGTGGAAGGACAAGAATATGGGGTTTGACCTGGCGACCTCCGGGGCCTTGCCCAAAGCGCTGAAAGAACAATATCCCACGCTGGTAAAGAACTTTTACAGGTGGGATGGGTTGACGCTCACCGTTCATGGAAAGGAAAAAGACTTTAAGGAAGAGGTGCAGATTGGCGATAGTACCCTGCTGGATATGTTTGGATTCAAGGTGTTGGCCGGTAATCCCACCAATGCGTTGTCTACACCAAACTCCATGATCATGACAGAGCCCGTGGCAAAGAAATATTTCGGTACGGTCAATGCCATTGGCCAAACGGTGGAGATCGAAAATATGGCTGGACAAAGACAGCCCTTTATGCTGACGGCCGTGATCAGGGTAGCGCGCGATAATGGGGTGACGGACCTGATTAACAACTACAGTAACGGAATTATTTTGCCCGAAAGTTCCATTAGCTACTTTGGACGAACGATCGATAACTGGAAAAATATGTTCATCGTAGGGTATGTGGAATTGCAGCCAGGCATAAATCCCAGTCAGTTAAACGGCCCTATTTCAAAACTATTAAAAGAGAATATCCCTCCGAATGTATATGCAAACCTAACACCACAGGTCATCAATTTACGGGACAATTACCTGGAACAAAATAATGGATTAGTGAAAAGGATGTTGTTTACCCTGTCAGGTATTGGGCTGTTTATATTATTAATGGCAGTGATCAATTTTATCAATATATCTGTAAGCCGCGCCGGATCAAGGATGAAGGAGATTGGTATGAGAAAGGTAATGGGCGGAAGAAAGCATCAGCTGGTATGGCAGTTTTTAATTGAGTCAACGATTATTGTTTGTATCGCAACCCTGCTGGCATTTGGCTGTTATTTGTTGCTAGGCCCCTTGTTTGCACAGTTGGTCGGTAAACCATTGCCTGCGCTGAGTGAGTTCCCTGTCTATTTTGTAGGATATCCGCTATTATTTGTCGTGCTGATAGGATTGGCTGCTGGATTATATCCGGCGTTTGTATTATCTGCCCTGCCATCATTGAGCAGTTTGAAAGGGAGTTTAAAGTCTGTTAAGGAAAATATACTATTAAGAAAGTCGCTGGTAGCGTTTCAGTTCTTCACAGCGTTAGTAGTCCTGATCGGAGCGTTTATTGTGACAAAGCAGGTACAGTTCTTTTTTAGTAAAGGAATTGGGTATGACAAAGAATTTGTAGTTAGTGCACAGGTACCGAGAGACTGGTCACCGGCAGGTGTGGCAAAGATGGAAGGCATCAGGAAACAACTGGCAGAAAGCCCAGTCGTAAAGGATGTGACGCTAACTTACGAGATCATGAATGGCAACAATGGTGGGAGTTTGAGTATATTCCCGCTGGGTGCCGATGCTACTTCGGCGATCACCGCTTTTCAATTGAGTACGGATATGCACTTTGCAAAAACGTTCCAGGTACCCATGGCGGCAGGTGTTTTTTTAGCCAGGGAAGGAATGCCAACTGACGTACATAAAATGGTGATCAATACCAGACTGGCAGCGGCATTGGGATACAAAGATCCCGCAGATGCAGTAGGGAAACAGGTGAAATTTACAGAGCTACAGGATACGTATACCATTGCCGGAGTGACAAAGGATTTTCATTTTGGATCCATGCAGCAATCTATACAACCAATGGTATTTTTCCCTATAGAGGTGTTTAATATTTTCAGATATTTTGCGATCAAACTGAAAGGCGGAAATGTGCCACAGGCTATTGAAACGCTACACCAGCAATGGGCAGCACTCATGCCGGGAGCACCGTTTGAATATAAATTCATGGATGATAGTTTAGCGAAGATGTACCAGACGGAATTACAGTTGAAGAAGACAGCGTATACAGCAACCGTGCTGGCTTTGGTAATTGTGTTGCTAGGCGTGATCGGTTTGGTGTCTCTGACGGTACAGAAGCGTACGAGGGAAATGGGGATCCGCAAAGTACTGGGGGCTTCAGTAAATAGTATCATTAGTTTGTTTATAAAAGATTTTATAGCGGTAATGATAGTGGCGAGCGTAGTGGCTTGTCCCGTAGCATATTACCTGATGCAATATTGGTTGAATAGTTACGAATACCATGTGGAAATCACTGCTTTACCAATCATGATGATCATCCTTTCATTAGGTATACTTACCAGTGTGATGATTATCTTGCAGACATTGAGGGTGGCAGTAGCAAATCCGGTGAAAAGTTTGAAAGTAGAGTGATATAGATTTACATATTGTTTTTTTTGAAAGCTTCTGCATTCGCAGAGGCTTTTTTCTTTGAAAATGGTTTCATTCCCGTTGGTGAATCCCCGCTTTTCATGAATGCTTTGTTATACCATTGATAATCATGTACCATTTGTTAATGCCAGGTAAATTCAGCACATCGGTCATAAATAGCGGATTTATTCAATAACTTTACATTATAAATTAATGTAATACGCAGGCTAACATCCCTATACCTTACAACCAGGTTCGGATAAAATTGGAGCTGAAACGCCCGTGTGTTTCCTTTTTGTACCATAACATTTTAGAATGCGTGAACAAAACAAGTTGCTGGTAAACAAGTTATTAGCCGGCATATCGAAGGTTGTTTTTTTGCTATTTTTCGTAACTGATGTCTCATTTGCTCAATGTACTACAGACTTAGCTTTGGGAAAGGCGGTGAATTCTTCCGGCGTAACTGCAAACAATTACGCGTATTATGCCACAGACGGCATCACCACTACCCGATGAGGTACAAACACCTTCCAGCTGAGCGCTGACTACACCACTACTGCCAACATCAAGGATAATGACCTAGCTACCTTCCAGGCATGGAAAGTAGCAAGTCTGCCAGCGAACAATGTAGATGGTTATGTTCAACCTGGTGATATCATCACCTAAAAGATCTACGTAAGGAATACCAGCACTACCACCATCGGACCATTGACCATCACTGACAAAATCCCAACCAATACCAACTGGGAAAGTGGCTGGATACTCTCTGGCGGTATCGTGAGCTTCCCTATCGCTAAGCTGTCTCCTGGCGGCGTAACAGAAGTGACCTTCCAGGTTAAAACTTATGAAAATCTGGATGGCGTTGATTGGATCAACAACACGGCATATGTATCTGACGGTATCAACAATATACCTACTTACGGATGTGATCCGCAATATGGTACCTGCGATACGGTAACGAGCGTGCCTGTCAGAGCGTCAAAAGGAAACCTGACTATCACTAAAACCGCTGCTGCCGACGGAACTTATGTAATTGATGATTATATCACCTACAATATCGTCGTGAAGAACACCGAGTAGCTCAGGGTGCTGCCTTCTCCGGAATGTTGCGACAGCTGGGGGGCCTTTGGGGTGGCATTGATCTCGACCTTTGTGACGCGGCAGACAGATCTGCACAGAAGTACGCTGGTAAGTGGGTAGCGGGGTTGTATGATAAGTCAGTGGAGGGGATTGACGCCGGGGCGATAGATATGGCACTGGCAATGGTGCAGAAAATGAATGAGAACCTGAAATCGTAAATAAAATAATATTGAACTCATCAACAAAAAACGCTTACGTCTTTTTCGACATAAGCGTTTCTTGTTGATGATCATAATTGCCACACTTTAAGTGTTTTTACTTTTATATTTCCCCCTTTTGCAAATAAGGATACTTCATGTTCCTCTTTAGGAGGGTACACCAGAAACGTAATCACCTGTGCACCTCCATTTACAAATACTTCTACCGAAGATTTATCCTGTAAAACCTGTAATCTCACATCTCCCTTTGGTACAGATAGTGTCTTCTTTCCATCTTTCCAGGCTATTACTAATTCCCCTTGCTGGTAAGTGATTTCTGCCTGCGGCAATTTTACGCCATAAGCAGTAGCGGTACCTTCTCCAAAAGTAACATCTATCCAGTTCGTGTTATTTTCAAACTGCCGTAATTTAAAAGGCTGGTCATTGACTACCAGATCCTGTTTTTCCAACTTACCTGCAGGTAATTTGATCACATTCGCAGGTTGCTGGAATAACCGCACGCCCTGAGAGGTTGTTTTCAATGCAAGATCTCTTGGTATAGACATCTGCCCTGTCCATGGATAAGCCGGCTGGTTGGAAGGCATGAGCCATCCTATCATCGTCTTTCTACCATCAGGCAGATTATTATATGGAATGGCGGCATAAAATGTAGGGCCGTAGTCTACAAATTGTTGATGCGCTGCATCATTATCATTTTTGAATTCCTTTCCGTCAAAGTCCCCGGTGAAATACTGTAGCCCGGTTTCCCCGTCCTGATTGCCGGAGGAAACCATCAGTAACCATTTAGTTTTTTTAGGGTCTCCATCCACATACATCGGAGTCAGAGACGGGCACTCCCATATCTTGCGGGTATCGCCCTGATTCCCAAATTCACTGAGCAATGTCCAATGTTTCAGGTCAGTGGATGTATAAAACTGTACCTTTTTCTCATGGGGTAGCGCGACTGTCATCAACCAGTGTTTTTCCTTTTCCAGCCAGATGACATTCGGGTCACGGAAGTCCTTTTTATGCAGGTCGATCACCGGGTTGCCCACATACTGCTGGTAGGTTAATCCGCCGTCATTGCTATAGGCAATGAACTGGGATTCCTTTTGCTGGGTAGGCTGATCGGCGGTGTAAATTGCCACGATGGCGTTTTTGCCAAAACCGCTGGTATTGGTTTTGTCCAGCACAGCAGAACCGGAGAAGATCCAGGTGGTGGTATCAGGTTTTACCATTTCCGGAATGGCTAAAGGCAGGTGATTCCAGTGCAGGAGGTCTTTGCTCACGGCATGCCCCCAGCTCATATGTCCCCATTTGGTATCATATGGATTGTACTGGTAATAAAGATGATATTGACCGTTGATATATATCAGGCCGTTAGGATCATTGATCCAGTTTTTCGCAGCAGTAAAGTGGTAGGCAGGACGCTGGGTAGTATCTACCTGGGCCTGGGTGGCAATGGGCAACAGCCAGCATAATAAATGGCATATTTTCATAACGGGCTACAGTTTAAACGGTTGTTAAGTTAAACAATGTTTAACTTTTTTCACATGAAAAAATTGTTGAGGCAGGCTAAAAATAATGTAAATTTAGATAGAAGATTCCACTGATTGTTTACAGCTGTTTTAACGATTAAAATCATATTCCTCCGCACGCTTTTTGCTTAAATTTATTACAACGTATAAGGCTGAAGCCTTAATTGAATGATCAAAATTTTGTATTATGAAAACGATGCTTATTCCTGTTGATTTCACGGCTACAAATGAAAATACGATTCGTTTTGCAAGTGAGTGGGCACACCGGTTTGGATACGATCGGATTATTTTGTTAAAGACCTTTTATGATACAGTTTTTGACAATATCGCAGTATCTGCGGAATATGCGCCAGTAAGCCAGGATTTCAGGTGGCAGGAACGGAAAGAGAGTACGGAGAAACTGGATCATATGGCGGATGAGCTCAGTGCCAGGATGGAAGATGATATGGCGGTTCTGACGGCGGTGAGTGAGGCGCCTTTGTTAAGGGCTATTAATGAAACGATCAGGGAGGAAAGTGTGGATATGGTGCTGCTGGGTAGTGATAGTTGCCAGTCAAATAGTAACAGTTTTATAGCGGGGAATATTATCAGTATAGCAAAGATCTCTCCTGTTCGGGTATTGGTGGTTCCTTCTCATTATAGTTTCCGTCCAATCAATGATGTGTTGCTGCCTTGTGATTACAGGATGATGGGAAATCTGGCGAAACTGAATGACCCAAAGGATTCTGCGATGGCGAAGGAAATACAGTTACATGTGCTGAATGTGGATGCGAAAGAGCGATATATAAATCCGGATGAGAATTTTAAAAACCTGGAGGCGCATCTGCATAGTTATCTGCAGAACTTTAAGCATGACATTAATTATAGTAATGAGAAGAATATTATTGATGGGATTATAAAGTATACGAATGTAAATGATTTTCAGTTGATCATTTCATTGCCGGGGAAACACAGTTTCCTGTATTATTTGACGAATAAGAGTATTAGTGAGGCGATATGCAGGAATGCGAAGGTGCCGGTGCTGATATTGAAATGAGAAGGTTGGATTTGGGGAGTTTTGAATCAGGCTGTTAATTTGCAGGCTTTTGAAATATATGTATCCATCCCATTATGCCCGTAAAAATTTTGTAGTAAGCCATTACTGAAATAAGCCAAAAATCGAGTAGGAAGAAAG
>NZ_MTKN01000068.1 GCF_001975825.1 [Flexibacter] sp. ATCC 35208 | reverse complement strand
TCATTCGCTTTAAAATCATCAGAACCACTTTTACTAAATCTATCCTGGCCTTAAAGCCTCTTTTGCCTTTGCTTAAATGTGGTAAAATCCAATCTCGTACCTTATCTTCGTCTATGAGTCCCAGAATTATTCGTTTTTATTTGCCAAAACAAAAATCCTTAATTCCTGGGACTTCCTTTTTATCCTTCAAAAAGTGTAAACAACTTCTATAACTAATCTGGTTAAATCAGACAACTTTCTGTTTAACGTATGGAAATCTAATATTCAGCAGGAAGTTTATTGGAGATTCTATTGTACATTCTATTTCAACCTTACCTATATTACTAATAACCGTTTTATCCAAGAGGTACTCACCTGGATAAAACGGAACTTAACACTTATATACTCCTCTACTATCAAATCACCGCTACCACTTAGGTCATCAATACAGATAACTACATTATCGGGATCTTTTAATAGCAACTTAATTAAATGCTTACCTACAAAGCCGTATCGCCCGGTTACCAGAATTTTCATCAGTCATATATTTTACATCCCCTTACCATTTGACAGGTCGTTGTTTCGAATGGTCGTTTTACTCTTTTTAATATTACCCGTCATCTTACCAAAATTGTAATTTACGGTCAACATTACAAGCCGGTAATAAACCCTGTTGTTGGATGTCTGATAAAAATTAGTGCCGGTAGTATATGTACGGCTGTGTCTATATTTATTAAATGGATTATTGATGCCAGCATCAATAGTTAGCTTACCATGCAATAAATCCTTGCTCAATCCAAATGAGGTAGCCAGCAATCCATTTGATGTACCCTGGAATCCTGTAGGATTTTTACTGAGCAGATTCCCATCAGCCCTTGCACGCCATCTATGCTTGAAACTATAAGACAGCGTAAGGTTAACTGCATAAGTTAGCAGTTCATTCTTTATGATAGTACCATTCTCCAGCCCATCAATCCAAAAATAAATAACATCCCCATTTACACTCGTACTAAAATGCCCGGTAACATTGTAAGCCGCATATACAAATGCACTCAACCCTTTTATATTACCGGTATTTGCAAAAGTACTGGTGGTAATATTTGTCAATGAATCGTAGGTAGTGATTGGGAGATCAACTTTCCGCAGCCAGGTGTAATCTGCCCCGCCTGTAAAGTTAATCTTCCCGGGGATGTTGTAACCCACAGACACGGAATTGACTATAACTGGTTTTAACCCGGGATTGCCGGTGAAAACAAAACCAGGGTCCTGACGATCCACAAATGGATTTAGTCGGTTCATACCCGGACGTTTCATTCGCTGGGTAAAGCCCACATTCAGACTATGGTTATTTTTAAATCCTTTATTAATACTTACATTCGGAAAGAAGCTGACATAATCCTGCTTTACCTTTTTTGTACCCCCAAGGAAATTCGCATCTATGTTCGTTTTCTCCACTCTAAATCCTCCCTGGAAGTTCCAGCTCTTCACATTATAAATGTAAGAATTGTAAGCTGCGAGTACCGTCTGATTGTAGTTGAACAGGTCTGACAGATCTGCCTGCAACTCAAATCCCTTGCTGGATTCATCATACGCATAGTATTTATATTCGCTTTTGTTATCCCTGAAGATCCCTTTCACACCCGCTTCTATTGTTAGGTTGTTCTTTGGATATACATAATCGACCTGTGCTGTATGCTCCCTTGTTTGCTGATCATTATTCTGCATATAATCGGCCATATTGAAGTTAAGCGTGTCACTTATATCTCCGCTATTTTCCGGATAACCGCTGGCGCTACTGTACTTGTAAGAAAAGGTCAACCTGCTGCCTTCGTTTTTTCTACCACTGATCTGATAGTCAATACCAGCGTCCATCCCATTACTGGAATTATTTACAGAATTGGCCAGGTTATATTCCTGTGAAGGAGCACCTCCAGTCGTTTGTCTTGATTCAAAATACTTATTATTCTCCTGGTGATTACCATTGATATTAAATTTACCAGTCACCAGTTTCACACTATCAATTTCGCAGCTCAAGTCAACTCCTACGTAACCAGTCCGGCCATTCCCCTTTTCTTTGCTGCTTTGTGTCAGAATCGTAGGCGTTTCTACCAGTGTGGTCCTCTCTGTTACATTATCTGTTATAGGGTTATTAAAAAAGTTGCCACCCATAAAAGTTGAAAAGCCAAATTTATCCTTCTTCAGGGTAAACGATCCTCCAGCACCAGGCCCTCCTACAGGTCCTTTATCTGAAATACTGATAGTTCCCTTGTATTCATCTTTCACTTTAGGTATAGTGACAATATTAATTATACCACCGGCACCTTCCGCATCAAAACGTGCCGGAGGGATTGTATATACATCGATACGTGCAATGGAGGAAGCAGGCATCGTCTTCAATATATTCTTCAGATCATGCTCAAACATACCTGAAGACTTTCCATTGATCAATACCTTGAAATCAGAATTACCTTTCAACGTGATATTTTCATTCGCATCCAGCGAGAGATAAGGGATCTTCCTTACCATCATTAGCACGTTGCTGGATTTACTGTCAGGATCCGCCTGCATATCGTAGGAGATCATGCCCGATTTTTGTTTCACAATCGGCTTGTCTGCTACGATACCCACTTCTTTCAACTGCACATGCTGCGGTTCCAAATAAACAGTATCCATCACTACCTCTGCTACACTGCTATCTTTAAACTGGAAGTCAACAGACTTCGCCTGGTAGTTCATGGCAGAGAATGTAACCGCATAATTACCTGTTCTATTTATACCCTTAATCAGGAATTTTCCATCAGGCCCAGATACACCTACTTTTACCACTGTGCCATCTGCCTGCTTTACTCTTACAGCAACAAATGCAGCACCGGCGTGATTATTTGCATCCACGACTATTCCCTTTACACCACCCTGCCCTGGCGTATTCTGCGCAAGCATTGTTGTACATGGTAGTAATAAAAAAATTAATAAAACAATCTGATTAACTAATTTTTGTTTCATATGGGCAAAAAATAAGGGTCTGGGGCAGGCAATGACCCGCATAACTGTTTTTTAAAAAAACAGGTCTACAATAAAATGATTATGGACAGGCTAAAAACCTGGAAAGAGTCGGGGTTTTCGCAAAAAGGTTGAATGTGAAAAATATTAAGATTACTTCCTTGTTCTGGTAAGTAGATGGTAAATCACTAAACTGATCCCACTAAATAAAAATATCATTGAAATATAACTGGTGTTTCTCTCCACACCATTCATCTTTAAAATTCCACCGGCCACTGTACCTATTGCTATCCCAATTGACATCATGCCGTATTTCAGGGGTTGTTCCTCCTTTTGAAAAGATTTAGGATCTACTCCCCTTTCCAACATAGTAATACGTTCCCGGTGGCGGGAAACAAGGTATATGTAAGCTATTCCGAATATTGCGGCAAAGGCTGCTATAGAAACGAGGCAATCTCTTGTAATTTCGTCCATCTTTTACTAGTTTTACTTCGCAAGTAAGAGTCGATTCAGTGAACATGGGTTACAAGATTTAAAGGTTTTTTAAAAAATTCTTCATCTCACCAACCATACAACCATCACAATCAATTGATATTCTATTATTTACACCAAAAATAAACTTGAAAAATATTTTAAGGACAATTTTTGTAACCACTGATGGGAAACTACTCTCTTATAAGAAAACCGCTATATCTGCATGACTCATATAGAAGAGCAGGAATATATCCGGAGAATACAAGATGGCGATTCTAAGGCATATGCTTTTCTCGTAGATAAGTACAAAAATATGGCTTATACCATTTCTCTAAAAATGATCCAGGATCCTGCCGAGGCAGAAGATGCCGCCCAGGAAAGCTTCATAAAAGCTTATGAAGCCATCAGATCGTTCAAGGGAGGTGCCAAATTCTCCACCTGGCTTTATACAATTGTATATAGAACCTGTTTAGCCCACATCAAACAAAGAAAAACAATACCGGTTAGCAAACAGCCTCCTGATGAATATTACAACCGATTTGACGATCAGCCGCATAAACTGGAAAAAATGCAACAGGAGGAAAAATCAAAATACATTAACAGGGCAATTAATGAACTTCCAGCCAATGAAGCTATACTGATCACACTCTATTATATGAACGAAAACTCCATCAAAGAGATTAACGAAATTACCGGGCAGTCAACAGCCAATATCAAAGTACAGTTATTCCGTGCCAGGAAAAAACTAGAACAAAAATTATCCGGTTTAATTTAATCTACGCTTTATGAACAAAGAAGAACAGTTAAAACGACTCATACAATCCATCGGGCCTGATCAACCAGGTTCTGATTTTACAATAAAGGTAACGAAGGGTATTCAGGAGCTGGCCGCAGATACGGATCCTCTCCTCCACCTGCTTCATAACCTTCCAACGGAGAAAGTTACCCTGCGTTTTACAGAAAAAACAATGGATAATCTTCTTCAAAAGAAAATACAACCCATTATCAGCAAAAAAATCTGGTGGGCCATCGCCGCATGCCTCACTGGTGTAATCTTTTTCGCTATCATTCATGATAGAACCAATCACTACTCTCTTAAAAAAACCAGCCACATCAGCGAAACTTATGTCACTTTGTTCAATAACATACAAAGTGGATACTTTATTCTTTTACCCATACTTTTCGCCATCTTTATGTTCCTGGTCATCGACTTCCTGATAGGCCGTTCCAGGAACAGATTATTTCACCCCAGCCACCGACAAGCTGGCGGATGATGAATGTGCAGGATAGAATGCTGCTGGCATAAACCTGTCTGTCAGGTGCTTATATAATGAATTAGCAATCAGAGTAGGAGTCATTCAGGTGATTGTCCAGGGGATGCATATACTGCTGAAATCATAAATACAAATAAAAAAGGATCGCAATAGTGCGATCCTTTAACCAGAGGTATCGAGCGGATTCGAACCGCTGTAGGAGCTTTTGCAGAGCTCAGCCTAGCCGCTCGGCCACGATACCTTTTTTTTGTGCCCATCGAATATTGGGATTGCAAAAGTAGTAAATTCCTGATATTTGCCAAATATTTTTCAAACTTAATATATTTTTTTCATGGAAAATAATAGAATTGCCGAATCAGAACTGATCCTCAATAGCCGTGGAGCCGTGTATCATCTTGATGTGAGACCAGAGGAATTAGCCGATACCATCATCACCGTCGGCGACCCGGACAGGGTTGAAGTAGTAAGCAAACACTTTGACAAAATAGAGGTGAGCCGTCAGCACCGGGAGTTTGTTACCCATACCGGTTACATCGGTAAAAAAAGAATTTCTGTGGTATCTACAGGTATCGGTACCGATAATATCGATATCGTACTGAACGAACTGGATGCCCTCGTAAATATAGATTTTGCCTCCAGAACGGTAAAAAGTGAGCTGACCGCCCTGAAAGTGATCCGGTTGGGTACCTCCGGATCCCTGCAGGCAAGTGTGCCCGTGGATAGCTTTGTGGTATCTTCTCATGGGCTGGGTTTGGATAACCTCCTGCCCTGGTACCTGTTTGAGAATACTGACGCAGAAAAGGGCCTTTTAGCCGCTTTTGGCAAACAAGTGGCCATACTGCCCGGAAGCGCCAATCCAACGCTTTTTAGCGCTTCTGAGGCCCTTGCATCTCAATTTAAAGATGGGTACCATGCCGGGATCACTATTACCTGCCCGGGATTTTATGCGCCACAGGGTCGTGCATTAAGAGGTAAACTCTCCCATCCTGACCTGCTGGACCAGCTGACAGCCTTTAAAGAAGGAGAATATTTCATTTCTAACTTCGAAATGGAAACATCCGGCATCTATGGAATGGGTAGAATCTTAGGACATGATTGCCTGTCTATCAGTGCAATCGTGGCAAACAGAGTGAAGAAGGAGTTTTCTAAAGATGGCGGTGCTGCTGTGGAAACGTTGATCCAAAAATCTTTGGGTATCATCGAAAAGTTATAAAAGAACCGTACCCAGGGCCAAACAATCCCTGGGTACAATTCAAACCCTAAGTACAATTCATATCATCACTCCAACTTCATAAATTTTGCATTTATGTAGTTAACTACGCAGATTTGTACATGTGTACCTGGCTCCTTTAGAGCAAATGAATATGCTCATTTATAATTGAGCCAAATTAATTTTTTCTATATAAATTTCCTGTTGCCTGATATCTCTGCCTGAAGCGATGCAACATTGATATTCGTCATGTATGGTAATTTTTTTCAGATAGAATTTCTCCTTCTCAACAATGGTTTGATCCTGCAACACTTCAAAGGATGGTAATGGAATGAACAATCCCTTTCCATGCGCTTTGATCACCGCTTCTTTTTCTACCCAATATGTAAAAAAACTACTGATCTTATCTTCCGAATGATGTATTCTGTCAAATTCACCTTGCGTCATCTGTGACCTGAAGTCCATGTAATTTGTGGCAGGATCTGAATATTCTACATCAATACCCATAGGAAATTTATCAATACAACAAATTACCAGGTTACCAGCATGAGATATATTAAAACAGGTATCCTCATTTACCAAAAACGGCTTATGATCCGAAGTACGACCAATTTCAAATTCATGCAGATCGAAATAATGTTTCAATCCGTAAGTCAAAAGTACCCGTCCCAGCAAAGAAAGCTGGGCATCCTGCCATCTCCTGTATTTCTGTATCCTTGTATTCAACTCTTCATTGAACCTTCCGGCATACTTATTTAATAAATAGGAGTGCCTTTCCTCTTCTATGAAAGCATATAAAACTACCATAAGAAATCGAAATCAATATCTACAATTTTTTTTACCTGCAACCCAAAAGCTGTCGATACATCAGCTTCTTTAATTGCTTCTCCTGGTTGCTTATACACCCAGTCAATCAACAATGAAACCTTTTCCCAAATTACTGCCAACACTTCATGAGCAATGTGCTCACTATATTCCACTTCGCACTTCAACCTTTTGATTCAAAGAAATTGTATACTTTCAGAAATCCCGACTGCCTGGTATAATACCTTAACTAAACGCTCAATCGTTTGATGCTGAATTTACAATGGTTTTATGGGCTTTCTTCTATAAATATATTTATTTATTTGCAAAATCAGATCCTTCTGCTATTCAGCCATCACTCCATCTTCAAACTCCGCACCGGATCCATCAATGCCGCTTTCATCGCCTGCCCTCCCACCGTCACCATCGCCACCACCATCGCCAATATCCCTGACAACACAAACACCCATACATCAATTTCTACCCTATAAGCAAACCCATTCAGCCACCTGTTCATCGTCCACCATGCCAACGGCAACGAAAGCAATGTCGCAATCAGCACCAACCTCATAAAGTTGCCAGATAGCAGCATGGTCACATTATAAACAGACGCACCCAACACCTTTCGTACTCCTACTTCTTTAATCCGCAATTGTGACGCATAAGCAGATACACCAAACAATCCCAAACAGGATACAAAGATCGCAAAGAAAGAAAATACCTTGAATAACTGCATCATCCGCTCCTCCGAAAAATACAACTGATTCAGCTTATCATCTACAAATGTATAAGTAAATACCGCCGCAGGCGACAACGTCCTTATTCTCGACTCCAAAAAACGTAACGTCTGCGCTGTTTGCCCAGGCCTT
Organism: [Flexibacter] sp. ATCC 35208; assembly: GCF_001975825.1. Taxonomy (GTDB): domain Bacteria; phylum Bacteroidota; class Bacteroidia; order Chitinophagales; family Chitinophagaceae; genus Chitinophaga. The sequence goes on along the minus strand of NZ_MTKN01000068.1, from coordinate 37,298 downwards.
GTCTTTACGATCAGATAATTATTAATGAAAGGCTTATACGCTATCACCAACGGTTCTATTGCTGCATGTAGCGAAGCAAAGTTGAAATCTTTTATAATCCCCACTACATTACCAGTATCTCCATCCAGCACATAAGCTTTGCCTATAGGATCTTTAAATCCCAGGTTCTTCACAGCAGCTTCATTAAGAATAAACTCATGGTTTTTACTATCTGAAAAATCCCTGCCGGCTAATAATGGTATATTCAGTGTCGCCAGCAAAGTTTCATTTGCCCACATCACACGGATTGAAGGTTGCTCTGCCTCCTTAGGCGCACTTAAAGGATAAAAAGTCTGTATCGAAAACCGCTCTCCCGGCAGCGTAGAAACCATTGCATAATTGGCGATACCGGAGTAATGCTGTACATCCTGCACCAATGCCCCTGCCTGTTCCCACATATTACCATACATAGTCATGGCTATTTGCTGTTCCTTATCAAAACCCAGTTGTTTATTGTGAAAAAGCTGCATCTGTCTGTACATCACCACTGCACTAAAAATCATGAACACAGAAATCGCAAATTGAAAAATGATCAACCCCTTCCTCACTGAATACACAGGCGAGGCGACATCACGTTTTCCCTTCAGGGCCGGCACTGGTTTAAAACCCGTTACAAACCACGCAGGATATGCACTGGCCAATAAACCTATCACCACTACCAACAGCAATATAATCCCCATATTAAAGAGCGTAAATAGCTGCTCAATACGCAGTTGCTTTCCACTTAAGTTGTTATAGAAAGGCAGGACAATAGCAAATAATAACACCGCCAATAAAGCAGCTGCCAGCGTCACAATAAATGATTCGCCAATAAACTGCCGCAGCAACTGTGCCCGTGAAGCCCCAATCACCTTCCGCAACCCAATTTCCTTCATCCGGTGAAATGCCTGCGCCGTGGAGATATTTATAAAGTTCACCGCCGCTATCAACAATATAAACAACGCAGCTATAGAAAAAATATAAACATAGGTAATACTGCCGTTAGGACTAAGCTCTTTCTCCATATTAGAGTACAGATGTATATCGGTAATAGGGAAGAGATGGAGCTTTCGGCCGGCCCGCACCTCCTGTTCCGTTTCGCCACCACCTATATAATACTGCACCATAAAATGGGGTAGTTTTGCATTTACACTACTTAGCGATTTACGATCGTTCAGCAATACATAGGTATAAAAAGCATTCCAGGTACGTCTTTCCAGCGAATGCTGGTCTATGTAATGGTGAATGGTGTTCATTGACAACAAATAGTCAAACCTTAAATGGGTAGGAAAAGCAGGTTTGCTTACCACCCCCGTTACCTTTAGCGGCAATTGCCCCACCTCATCCATGATCACTTTGCCTAGTGGATCTTCCTGACCAAAATACCTGTGCGCCATTTCTTCGGTGATCACGATAGCATCTGTTGCTGTAAGCGCAGTAGCTGCATCCCCTTCCACGAAGTGAAGGTCAAAAGTACTTGTAACACTGGCGTCTGCAAAGAAACCGCCTTTTTCCTCAAACCGCTTATTGTTTGCATAACTGAGGATCTGGGTGGGGTAAGGACGGTAAAAACGGGTAACCGTTTCTATCTCCGGAATATCCTCCGCCATCTGCAAACCGATGGTAGGCGCAGTAGCCGCCCACTGCCGGGTATCTTCTCCCAATCCCTCCATCGTTAACCTGAAAAGCCGGTCTGCTTTAGAATATCCTTTATCATAACGCAGCTCCTCCTTTACATGGAAAATGATCAACAAGGCACATAGTAAGCCCACTGCCAATCCTACGATGTTGATAACAGCGAAAAGCGTATTTTTCCGAAGATTGCGCCAGGCAATCCTGAGATAACTTGTAAGCATACCTGTTTTTTAATTTCGCCAATTACTGGTTTACACCCCTATTAACTAAATAAGATGCCATTCTGTATCTAATCTGAAGGTCAGTTTATTAAAAGTAAGATATAATATAATGTGTCCGGTTTCGGTTAACTGAAATGTTCGGATTTGGACATTAATTTTAAAATTTAACCCTCTCAAATAAGAATAAAGTTGCTTATTTGTAAAGCGGTAATGGTTTTTAACTAAATTACTGATATGATCATCATGCGCAAACACCACTTTTTACTCTCCTGCATCCTTGCTATCACGGCCTTCACGGATGGCTCACAACAACACCGGAACACCGAAGATGTCAATGACTATTTTGAGCAGATCCGTCATGATCCATCCTCACTGGCTGCATTTCTAACAGGCATGCCCAAAGGAGCAGATCTGCACCATCATTTCTCCGGGGCCATATTCGGGGAAACTTACTGGAACGTATTAACGGAAAGTAACGGCTGGATGCAACCCTATACCATAGAAGTAGACACCGCAGGCGCCCTGCACAAAGCCCCCTGGATACACTTTGCCACCCTAAGTACTGAATCCCGGTTTGACTCCCTCAAACAGGCATTTCTGCGCAAAGCATCCATCAAAGACTATGATGCCGCTGCCGGTCCCAGTGATCAGCACTTCTTCTCTACTTTTTCCAGATTTGGTGCAGTGGCAAGATATGATATGAAAACAGGCATGCAGGAGTTTAAACAACGCGCCCTCGCCGAAAATGTAACCTATATCGAAACTATGCTGGGTGCCCCGGACACCGCTATCCGCCTACCCGCAGGACAGGCATGGGAAAAGTCATTGACCGGCGCCTCATTATCAGATAGTACCAACGTATTTAATATACTCAATCAGGTATATGCCGCACTGCTAAAAGCAGGTATCACCAATACTGCCAAAAAATTCTGTTACCACCAGGACCTGCTCCACCAGCAGGCCGCCATTGACGATAGCGTATTTATGCTACGTTATCAACTACATGGCAACCGGAACGAACAACCATTAACCGTATACCGAAAACTGCTGATCGCCTTTCAGGCCGCCAGCATGGACTCTCTGATTGTAGGCGTGAACCTGGTTTCTCCGGAGGATGGTGTGATATCCATGCGGGATTATAGTCTGCATATGCTCATGTTTGCTCACCTGCACCGACACTTTCCTCACATCAGGTATTCATTGCATGCCGGTGAACTCGCTGCGGGAATGGTGCGTCCGGAACTACTCCGTTATCACATCTCCCAGGCTGTGCTAATAGCAGGTGCGCAACGCATTGGACATGGTGTAGACATCGCTCATGAAGCTGCGTCTATTCCACTGCTGGACGTAATGCGTGAGCGGAAAGTAGCGGTAGAAATCAACCTGAGCAGCAATGAATTTATCCTGCATGTAAAAAATGACCAACATCCTATACTGTTTTATCATTCACACAAAGTACCCATCGTCATCAGCACGGACGATGCAGGTGTACTACGTACTGACTTAACGGAGCAATATATTTTGCTGGCCAGCAGGTACCCTTCGCTACATTATAATGATATCAAAGCAATAGTAAGAAACAGCATTGTTTACAGCTTCTTACAACCGGATATAAAGGAGCGGAAACTCGGACAACTGGACAGCGCATTCATCCAATTTGAAAATAAGGTAATGCTTCATTAAGCATTACCTGACTCCTACAATAAAAATTCTGCCATCAAGGCTCCCCCCGGGTCAATCAACACACCATCCTTTTACAATTCCATCGTATTTCGTTCATTCAAATAAGATACCAGCCGGGAAATTCTCATATAAAAACTGTGAAAAGTATTCACCCATGAGGATCAGGAAAACGGCAACCTCTTCAGGAACCTGTTTATGTCACGCACCTTTTGTTTATATTCGTCCTAAGAATCAATATATATGAAACTAATGACCTTGTTGCTGGCAATGACCTTTGCCATTACAGCCCGTTCTCAAACCACCATCAATAATTACAAATACGTATTGGTGCCTGAGCGCTTTGATATCTTTAAAACGGAAAATCAGTATGGAATAAACATACTTACCAAATCATTGCTGGAAGGCATAGGATTCGAGACTTACATGGCCGATGATGCATTGCCTGCAGATATTGCCAACAATAAATGTAATGCACTGAAAGCAGACCTTATAGAAAAGAAGAAATTCTTAGCCACCGGCATCACCCTGATATTAAAAGATTGTCAGGGCAATATTGTTTATAAAAGTGAAGAAGGCAAAAGTAGGGAGAAAGAATGGCTGGCCGCCTATATGGAAGCAGTAAGAAATGCCTTTGTATCGCTGAATAATGCAAAATATAAATATGATAGCACCGCAGCACCAATAGCGGCCAGTACAGTACCTGCACCAACAGCTACTACTGCTACCACTGCTCCCGTGCTCACTGCCGCCACACCTGCTACCCTCGCTGAAAATAAAGACGTATTATACGCGCAGGCTAACGCCAACGGTTACCAATTAATCGATACCTCTCCTAAAAAAATTATGACCTTACTCAAAACCTCACAACCGGATAATTTTATTGCCGATGATGGTGTAGCAAAAGGAATTGTATTTAGAAAAAACGGGGAATGGTTTTTCGAATATTATAAAGATGACAAGCTCGTTTCACAGAAACTGAATATTAAATTCTAATGGAGAGGCCGTATCAAAATAAGATACGGCCTTCCGTATTAATATTAGGCGAAACCGGCACTGGCAAAGAAAAGATTGCCAGTAGCATCCATAACCTATCTCTCCGGAAAGGAAAGCCATTTATAAAACTCAACTGCGCTGCATTACCGGCATCCCTGATCGAATCAGAATTATTCGGTCACGAAAAAGGTGCATTTACCGGCGCCCATGAAAAGAGAACCGGCATTTTTGAAAGAGCTGACACCGGTACCCTCTTCCTTGAACAACAGAAAAAAAAACACACGGAAGAATCAGTGATAAAAACCATCGCCGAAAATGAAAGGGATTATATCATCACCATATTAAAAAATGCAATGGCAGAATATGGGGCCCGGGTGCTGCTGCCGAAATACTCAATCTGCCACCATCTACATTAAAATCAAAAATGAAAAAACTGGGCATAAAAAAAGAATACATGCAATAAGCTACCCTCTCCTTGCCCAAAATGTACGATCACGCCAACGGCCTTCCATCGCATAGTGGGCAGCATGCATGTCCATATACACTGAAAAAGCCTGACTGATCACATAATCGTACGCATTCAATGCATCAGGATTAACATTCAAATGATCTGCAATTGCATGTCCGGCATAATATCCGCTTTCCATCGCTGAAATAATGCCATGCGAAGAAACCGGGTCATACGCAAACGCGGCATCACCCACCGCCAGCCAGTTATCACCATGACGTTGTCGCAGATAACCATCGCTACGGATGCGATTGCATGTAGTGTGGACATGTTTTGGTTATTATATTGTGTAATGAATCCTGAGGAAACTCGGATAAAATAACATAGCTTACATAAAATTGTTCATACCTTCTTTATATAATATGGAACCTACACTCATCTCCCCCCAATCCGGCAAAACGCTCTCCATCATGGGCGGTAGCTACCGTATCGTTATCTCCAGCAAGGATACCAACCATGAATATGCAGTCATAGAAATGGTCGTTCCTCCCGGTGGAGGCCCTAACCCACATGCGCATAAAGACTTCCATGAATCATTCCATGTACTGGAAGGAGAAGTCGAATTTACCACTGCAAATGGCACTGTGACCGCTGCTACAGGAACCACAATCGTCATTCCCAAAGGCGGAGCAGTACATAACTTTAAAAACAAATCGGATAAATTAGCCCGCCTCTGGTGCACAGTCGTTCCCGGCGGATTGGATGAGTTTTTTGAAGAAGCGGAGGCCACCCACGGAGATATCAGCAAACTGGAAGCCATTTCGAATAAATATGGGCAAGTGCTGCTGCCGCCGGATTATTGGGAAAAATAGGTCGCCATCCTTACTATAGTAACACCTTTGGGACTGAAACCAAAATAAAACCTGTCAATTTAACAATTTTCAAACAATACAGTATCTCTACAGAATACCCCTCTAAGTTTGCCCCAGCAAATTCAAAATGTGCATATGAAGTTATCGCTGGTCTTAGCAATCTTACTATTAGAATGGACTTATTCATCAGGACAAAATAAAATAAAAGGCCTTGTCCAGAACAAAGACAATCACCAACCAGTAGCCTACGCTACCATTATTATAAATGACCCAACCACTGGTAAAACCATCAATGGCACCGTCGCCAACGACCAGGGAGCCTTTGAAGTCAACAACCTGAAAAAAGGGAAATATAACCTGACCATTGATTTCATCGGCTATACCCGTCAGGAACTAAAAGGCATCAATGCTCCCCTGGATCTGGGCACTATATACATGGTCGCTGGCGGCAAATCCCTCAATGAGGTAGTGGTCACTTCCCGCGCCCCTACTATCGAAAACAAAACCGACCGCATCGTTTACAACGTAGCTACAGACATCACCTCACAGGGCGGCGTGGCCACCGATGTACTCAAAAAGGTACCACAGGTCACTGTCGATATCGATGGCAATGTAGAACTACAGGGTAATTCAAACATCCGTTTCCTCATCAATGGGAAACCCTCTTCCATGTTTGGCAACAGTCTGGCCGACGCTCTGGCCGCCATTCCCGCCAGTCAGATCAAAAGCATTGAAGCCATCACCAGCCCCGGTGCAAAGTACGATGCACAGGGCACAGGCGGCATCATCAACATCATCCTGAAAGACAACCCTATGCAGGGTATGAATGGCAACGTCTCCCTCAGCGCAGGCACCCGGCTGGAAAACGGCGCTGTAAACCTGAACTTCAGGAAGAATAAATTCGGGATGAATGTATTCTTCAGCGGCAACGAACAACTCACGTCCCACACCCCTTCTACCCGCACCCGCTACACCTTCGATACTAAAACGAAGATGACGCAGGAAACAAATACCGACTTTAGCAGAAAAGCCTACCAGACAGGCTTTGGCTTTGACCATGGCAACCTGACCGGTGGTCTTTCCTATAGTTACTTCGGTAACCGCTCCATTGCCAGCACTTACCAGCAACCCGGTGATATCTACTTCACCTCCGATACCCGTAACCACACCGGCTCTCTGGACTGGAACCTCGGCTATCGCAAACAATTTAAAAAAGAAGGCAGAGAACTCTACTTCCTCTACAGTGGCAGTAGCGGTAGTCCATATACCAGTTTTGTACAGGGTGAAACACATAGCTGGACCCCCGGTCTTGACTTACAACATAACTTCTCCGTAGATTATTCGCACCAGGTTAATCAGCACTTATCCTTCGAAAGTGGCGCCAAAGTGATCCTCCATCATTTCAACAACACAGCCACTTCTATCCCGGATACAACGCAGTCATATGTATTCGACTACAAAATGAACATCTACGCCGCATATATTTCTGCTAAGTTCTCTCTCTTCCATAACTATGATGTGGTAGCCGGTGGCCGGTATGAATACACCACTATCGTCATGGGCAATATCCCTTCTTATGGTGAATTCCTGCCTGCTGTAAATATCTCACGTAAAATAGGCGAAGATCAAAGCATCAAACTGGCCTTCACCCGCCGTATAGAACGCCCTGACAAGGAACTAAACCCCTTTGTCAATTTGAGCGATCCTTACAATATTACCATGGGGAATCCTTACCTGAAACCAGAAATAGGCAATAATACAGAACTGGGTTATAGCCGCAATTTCAAATCAGGGGGCAACATTTATGTAGGAATTATGGAAAGGATCAATACCAATGACCTCAAGACCTATACCGCCTACTATGCTACCTACGCGATTGGTGATTCAATTTATAAAGATGTTACCGTCACCACCCGCCAAAACATAGGTGAAGAATACAATACAGGCCTGATCCTCACCAGCTCTCTGCCCCTTACAAAGCACCTGAATATCCGGGAGAACCTGATGGTGATCAACAAGCACGTGGTGAATCACCTGGATAATGGCAATAAAACCGATGGCCTCAGCTGGCGCCTGAATGTAAACGCGGCCTATTCCTTCCCAAAAGACCTCGTAGCCGAAGCCTTTGGCGAATATCGTTCTGCCTGGAACAGCATTCAGGGACGTGTACCGCAGGTAATCAATTATACAGTGGCTTTCAGAAAGCTTTTCTGGCACAAGAACGCCAGCATTGGTCTGACAGCCACAAATCCTTTTAATCAGTACATCCGTCAGCTCACAACGCTCAGTACATCGAACTACACTGGTACTTACCTGCGTATGGTGCCTTATCGTTCATTCGGGATCAGTATGACCTACAAGTTTGGAAAGCTGCAATTCAAGAAAGAGAAGGAGCACGGGGAGGATTATTTAAATAACCCTCCTACCATGTAAGGATAATTTTCTTTATAGCAAAGGATAGCTGCCATAATACCTTTAATTATCCTTTGCCAACACATAACACTTACCGAAAGGACGCTCAAAGCTCTTAATTTTTGCAAGTTGATAAATTTTAACATTTCTATATCAATTTCCTAAAATGTACTGTCCGGCAGATCTTTCGGCAAAACCATCATCATGTATGCCATGTCCTGCAAGCCATGCGCCGGTTTTTGCAGAAATGCGGATGGCCTTACCCAATTGGGGCTTACTGGACCCATCCATACTACAAATCCTGAAAATCCATTCTGTCGGACCACGCATTTTATCTGCAAAATTGGGGGTTACCCCGACCAATACACTGGTGCAGCATGAACATTTGTCGCCGCTAACCAGAGATTTCTTCCCGGGTTGAGGGCACCTATTGGTTAACTCTTCAATAAATTCTATCTTCGGCGTCTCAAACACCTGCTTGAGGCAAATACAATCGACTAATACTTAAACATGAAGAAAATCATCTTAGCATTTGGGTTACTCAGTATTTCATACACAACCTTCGCCCAAAGCTCACTGAAGAGTGCTGTTGCGAAATCAGCAGATTACCTGGTTATCCAGGCTGGTTATGTGAATATGAACGGTACCGGTGCCTCTTCCCTTCATATGGGCTTTAACAGAACCCTCAATGTCGCGCTCATGTATGATATTCCTTTGAGCGAAAGTAAATTCAGTCTCGGTGCCGGTTTGGGAATAGGTTCTGATCATTATTACTTTAGTAAAGAAAAGATCGATATCACCAATACGACATCACCATCCAGAACGGCATCAGATAATTACAAGCATTCCAAGATGGCGACTACTTACCTTGAAATTCCGTTGGAACTGCGTTTTCATCAACGCCAGGACAATCTCAACAAAGGTTTCAAAGTGGCTGTAGGTGTAAAAACCGGTTATCTGCTGAATGCACATACACGTTTAGTCAATAACCAGACAGGCCACAACGTTACAGAAGTGGAAAGCAGCAAGTACTGGTTTAATACCATCCGGTTTGCAGGTACAGCGAGGATTGGTTGGGGCAACTATGCCTTGTTTGGCACTTATGCACTGAACAATATATTCAAATCCAATAATACTTATGCTGTAAAGGCATATACAGTGGGAATTAGCTTCGGCGGTTTCTGATAAATAGCTATTGTAAACAAAGGCGGTCTCAGGTGAGACCGCCTTTGTTGTTTTTATTACATTCATACATCCGGTTACAAACTCCTTACATCCGGTTATGTCCCTCTACTGGCTGAACCGGACCTTTGTAATCAAATATCACAATCATGAATGTAGAAAAAAACAAGGCACTCATCTCCCATTTTGACACTGTTTGTATTGAGCAAAATAACACTGTTGCGATGGATGAACTCGTATCTGACCAGGTGATTAACCATGCAGCTCAATCGGGTATGCCAAATGGAAAAGATAGTTTTCATCACTTTTTGAATGCACTGCATGCGGGGTTATCAAATATAAAAGTGACTAAATTAAGGCAGATTGCAGAGAATGATCTGGTGGTTACCCATAAGCTGATTAGCGGTACCCATAGCGGGGATTTATTCGGGATCGCAGCAACAGGTGAGCCGATTAGCTTTGAAGCAATTGAAATTATCAGGATAGAAGATGGAAAGTATGCAGAGCATTGGGTACAGAGTAATATGGGGATGGCGTTAGGGAAGTTGAAAGGCCATTGATAGGGATGGGCATCCTCTGGGTATACAGAAAGGACATGAACCTTCCTGCCTGTAACAAATTTAAAAGCCGTTAAACTACGTAGCTTTAAATGATGAAAAACACATCACCTGTTCGCATCCATTCCATCAGCGAACTGCATCGACTCAGAAAATTTCCGCCGCCCATGCACCCATCGATCAGTGTGCTGGCATTGACAGCTGTCAATGCAGAGTTTCTGGAAGTCTCCAAATCCATGGTATTTGACTTTTATGTGATCGCGCTCAAACGGAATTTCAATCTGAATCTGAAATACGGACAACACCGCTATGATTTTGACGAAGGCGTTCTCTATTTCATGGCTCCCGGACAGGTATTTGGCATGGGGCAGGATGCGGCAGGTGACAGCAATGAAGTAAAGGGATGGATGCTCCTGATCCATCCTGACTTTCTCTGGCATACCTCACTGGCAAAAGGTATCAAAAGATATGATTACTTTGACTATTCAGTAAACGAAGCATTGTTCTTATCTGACAAGGAAGAAGCGACCATCGTAAGCATTCTTCAAAATATCCGGCAGGAATATCAGGCGAATATGGATCAGTTTAGTCAGCATATTATTATCAACCATGTAGAGGCTTTACTCAACTACGCCGACCGCTTTTATCACAGACAGTTCCTGACACGTAAGATAGCGAATCACCAGGTGCTTGAACGATTAGACGATCTGCTGAAAGAAGCGTTTTCCAGTACAAAACTTCTCAGTTCCGGTGTGCCAACGGTACAGCAGATCGCCGACCAATTGCATCTTTCCCGTAATTATCTCAGTACATTGTTGACAATAGCAACAGGGCGGAATACCCAGCAGCATATTCAGGATAAATTGATTGCAGTGGCAAGAGAACGGATATCAACAACAACATTGTCAGTTAGTGAGATTGCTTATGAACTGGGGTTTGAGCACCCGCAGTCTTTCAGTAGAATTTTCAAAGTAAAAACGGGGATGTCACCGCTGGCATTTCGGGAGTCGTTCAGGCAGTAATGATTATAATATCATCCCAACCGGGTTCCTATTTTCCTATATATAAAAGAATTTCCAGAATCTCTACAGAATTCCCCCTCACCTTTGCAAAATCCCCCCTGATTGTCAGCTATTCACAGCTTACAAAACAATCCCTCATATTCTAAAAATAAATTTCTTAAAATTACCTTAAAATCAAGACTTTAACAACCTTTTCACACCATATCTGTTTACTTCGTATTGCCATCAGATAAGGAAGCAAAATGGCACTAATAATATGAAAGTACTGCTAATTGCATTGTCATGCCTATGGACATTTACCACCCCCGTGTGGGAAACAGATTTTGAAAAGGCCAGACAGACAGCCGTGAACAATCACCACCTGATTCTATTAAACTTTTCGGGATCTGACTGGTGTGGTCCATGTATCCGCCTTAAAAATGAATTTTTTAATAATACTGCCTTTCTAACCTTTGCCGATCAGCAATTAGTATTACTTAATGCAGATTTCCCCCGTTCAAAAAAGAATCAGTTAAGTAAGGAACAACAAAAGCGAAATGATAGCCTGGCGGACAAATATAATCCAGAAGGCCATTTTCCTTACACACTGTTACTCGATGAAAATGGCAAGGTATTAAAGACCTGGGAAGGGATTCCCAATACTACACCAGAAGGTTTTGTCGATCAGCTTAAAAACACCTTCCATGCTACAGGAAAATGATGTTGTATGCCTGACAGAAAAGGTATACAGAAAGGTACTGAAACTCATGGGCAATCGTTTCGAGCTGACGGTTGTATGCGAAAATGAGCAAAAAGCCTCGGCACACATCCATGCTGCCATTGAAGAAATACGTCGTATTGAACGCCTGCTCACCACCTTTAATGAAGAAAGTCAGACATCCATGATCAACCGGTATGCCGGTATCCAGCCTGTAACAGTAGATAGGGAAGTCTGCGAATTAATTTTGCGGGCAGCAAAAATCTCCCGTATTACACAAGGTGCCTTTGACCTGAGTTACGGATCTGTAGATAAAAGTCTGTGGAATTTCGATCAGCAAATGACTACATTACCCGATCCGGATACTGCCCGGGAAATGGTTAAGCTGATCGATTACCGGAATATATGGGTCAACCCTGAAACAAATGAAGTCATGCTACTAAAGAAGGGCATGCGTATTGGTTTTGGGGGTATAGGAAAAGGGTATGCCGCAGAATGCGCGAAGCAATTGTTGCGCCAGAGAGGTGTATACAGCGGTATCGTCAATGCAGCAGGGGATCTGACTGCCTGGGGCACACAACCGGATGGTACCCCCTGGACCGTAGGTATTGCAGATCCCGATAGCACACTCCATCCCTTCTCTTATCTCAACATCTCTGATCAGGCAATTGCTACCTCCGGCAATTATGAAAAATATGTAATCATAAAAGGGAAAAAGTATTCACATACCATTGATCCGAAAACAGGACTACCTGTCACAGGCATCAAAAGTGTATCCATTATCAGCACCAATGCTGAAATAGCCGATGCCATGGCCACACCCGTAATGATCATGGGCATCAGGGCCGGTCTGAATATGATTAACCAGATTAAACAGATTGCCTGTATCATTATCGACAACCAGAATAAAATATTTACTTCAGATAATATCCAACTGCAATGATCAAAACAACCTGTACGCTAATAGTACTGGGTAGCATCACCGCTACCCTACTGGCTTCTTGTACAACCGTCAAAGAATACCAGAAGAATCGCCTGAATGATGGTGAGATGACGCTGGGTAACCGCAAAGTGGAAAAAACAGAATTGAGTTTCGAATCTTACCGGGAAGGTGCCTCCGGGGCTAATGGAGCTAAAAGCGGCGGTGGATGTGGTTGTAACTAAACAAGCTATATGAAAAAACTGAACCTCGCTATACTGGCAATGTTCGCAGGTATATTGTATGCGCATGCACAAACGCCTGCCGATTCCGGCACCTACAAAAACCGGACATTACAACTGGAAGAAGTAAATATCATATCCAGCTACTATCATCAGGATGGTGATCATGCAGCGGTGACAGGTGGTATTGGCACTCAAAACCTAACAGATCTGTCCAATTCCATACAGGTCACACTTTCAAAATATGACAAACGTGATCGTAAGCATACCTGGAATGTAGAACTGGGAATTGATCACTACACCTCTGCTTCGTCTGACAAAATAGATCCTAAAACGATTTCTTCTGCCTCATCTGCTGATACGCGGTTTTACCCATCTGTATCCTGGGAAATGGAGAATAAAAATGGGACGACCTTAGGTGCAGGAGTATCTTTCTCTCATGAATTTGACTATCAGTCTATCGGTGCAAACCTGTTGTTCGCACAGAAGACACATAATAAAATGGGAGAATTCTCGCTTAAACTGCAAACCTACCAGGACAACCTGAAACTGATATATCCTATTGAATTGAGAACAGATGGCAGTTATGGAGAACATGATGACTACGCTACGGCAGGGAGGAAAACCTATAGTGGCAGCGTGTCATGGTCACAGATTGTTAACTCCCGGTTCCAGCTGATGTTTTTGATGGATGTAATTTATCAATCCGGTTATCTTGGCTTACCTTTTCATAGGGTGTATTTCAATGATAATAGTGTGCATGTGGAGAAATTACCAGATAGCAGGCTGAAAATACCTTTAGGGATACGGGCAAACTATTTCCTGGGGGATAAAGTAGTGCTGCGGGGGTATTATCGGTATTACCATGATAACTGGAACATCACCGCGCATACTGCGAGTCTTGAGACTTCTGTGAAGTTGTCGCCATTTTATTCGCTTACGCCTTTTTACAGGTATAATCATCAGGTGGGTACGAAATACTTTGCAGCCTATCAGGCGCATACCAGTGCGGATGAGTATTATACCAGCAATTATGATTTGTCTGGTTTTGACAGTCATTTCTTTGGTGCAGGAATACGTATGATACCACCACATGGAGTGTTTGGCTGGCAGCATTTTAATATGCTGGAATTGAGGTATGGGCATTATACGCAAACTAATGGGTTGCAGGCGAATATTGTTTCGTTGAATCTGAAGTTTAAATAATGTTTGCGGGTGGAGTTGTTCACCCGCAAACATTTATTGTTAGATATTTCCTGCAAAGTAATTACCTCTTATAACGAGGCCGGTTTTCCATCGCAAACCTTCTCAGTTACGGCGTGCCAAAGGCACAACAGATAGCCGGCCATTAGTTGCTCACTCAATAACCAGATTAGAAAGGCAAATTATACTGTCCATACAATGCTTTATTCTCAATACTCTTTGCAAAATTGGGTGTTTCTTCCCTATTATGTGCATCAGATGCCTCCTGCCTTGCCTGTGCCGCTGCGGCAAGACTAATTCCATGTTCCTTTATAAAAGTCATAAATTCAGGCGTAGCCGTAGCATGAATTGTATTTGTATATCGACAGGTAAGGTCGTCAATGCGTTCTGCTCTAAGCTCCCACAATACCTGCACCTTAGATCTTCCACTGGCAGTGATCGTATCAGAAACAGACAACATACGGCAGTAATCCGGTTGGGCTACTGTAGCCACATAATGCTGTACCACAAGCGCATTCCCAATAGTTTCCACATTAATAGACATCGGAGTTCCGTCAAAAGTAGCGGAAACGCCTTCTGCGATGTGATTGATTGAACAACGTTGATATTCCGCATCAGGTAAATTTAATAACCAGTCAGCAATATTGACTTTCTCAATGGGGGCATTGATAATGGCGCTTACTACAGAGGCAGACAATGCATTTTCGGGTGTTTGTGTGATTTCCATGATCATTCGTTTTTGTTGATACAAAGCTGCGTAGAATAAATGATCCCGATAAACTCATTTTTTCTATTTTGTAAATCGTAACTTTCGATTATGGAACTGAGGCAATTAAAATACTTTATCCGGGCAGCCGAATTACAAAACTTTACAGATGCGGCCAATGAACTGTACATTACACAAAGTACCCTTTCGCAGCAGATCAAGCAGCTGGAAAATACGCTGGGAGTTTTGTTATTCGACAGACTGGGAAAACGGATACGGTTAACCGAAGCAGGAAATCTCTTTTTGCCTCATGCTTATAAGACCGTGCTGCAGGCAACGGAAGGACAGCAGGTTTTGAATGACCTGATAGACCTGAAAACCGGGGTACTGAATATTGGCAGCACTTATGGATTGTCTGCATTGCTGGTAAAAGCATTGCCCATTTTCAGGAGCATGTACCCTCAGGTTGTAGTGAATATCATATTCGGATCCACTAACGAGTTGTTACAGAAACTGGACAAAGGTACAGTGGATTGTATGTTGTCATTTATGGAAACCAATGATGACGGGCAACTGGAAATACATCGATTATTTACAGCACATCTATCATTGATTACGCATGAAAGCCATCCAATGGCTGATTATAAAAAAATCAAACTGACTGAGATCAAGGGACTGACACTGGCTTTGCCATCAGCAGGTTTCAGTATTCGTCAATTATTAGACAAGATAGTGGCAGAAGCAGGGGTTCAATTGAATATAGATATGGAAGTGAATGATATCAATACACTCCTGCAGTTGGCCGACACTAAAAACTGGTGTACGGTTTTAATGAATAGCTCATTATTTGGGTTTCCTTCATTAAGGGCGATACCAATCAGTCATGCTGATTTTAAAAGGCATGCGACTATTTTGTTTTCTGCGAAGTATTACAGAAAACATGCATTGACGGCTTTTAATAAGATCCTGAAAGATTGTGCGAAGGAATTCAATCCAAAATAAGAGCTTTTATTCCAGTTTCACCTCCCTGACGGTCTCATTCCCGGGCAAATCGACCGCTACAACGATCACCTTACCGCCCACCGGCAAACTGGCTGCTTTATAATACCACTCTACGCTATTCCTGCCTAAAACCGCCTTCCCTCTTTCCAGAATGTCACCCGCAGGATCAACTACCCGTACATCCACTTCTGCTACCCTAAATTCGTCTTTTGCCGTCACGACCACAGTTGATTCTTCAAACCGGATATTCTGCACCTCAGGAGACTTATAAGCATCCTTTACGGCCATGTTATAAGCATTCTGTCCTGGGCCTGCCAGCGACTTATAATACGCCTTTATTTCCGGGTCCTGGATGATCACCCGCGCATACGCCGCAGCTACCTGCATTTTATACCTGGCTTCCAGCTGTTTCTTTGTAGGCTTTTTCTTTGACGGGCCGCGTTTTTTCGCCATAATAATCTGCCCGTTACGTTCGTAAATCGTGATTTGATCGCCGAGCGTACCCCGAACTACCTGAAGAAGTATGTTGTCTTTAACAAGCGCCATAACAAACAATTTTTGAGGTTCCAGCATTAATATTACAACTTAGGTCGGAACTATAGTGTAACTCCGTTACCAATTGAGTATTAATACGCCATTAAAAGTACACCTCAATATCGATTTGATATAGAAATGTACTTTTAATGTACTTATGGTAACGGGATGGTATTAAAGCATCACCGATATCACATCGGGGAAAGTCTTCTCTGTCCATTCCCGGTACAGCAACTGTCAGTTTAAACTGATTTTTCTCTTCTGTAATATTTACAGCCGTAACAGTAGCAATAATGTATTAAAATCAAAGAAATCTTTCCAGGGTTCAAAATTTTCATTGAAGCCGGCAGGCAGGACAAGAGCTGCCCTGGATAATTCCTTAGACATACTTACCTCCCTGTTTAAAATAATATTGGGGATTGTAATGGGTTGGTCAACGATATGAATCGTACACCTTGTTTAATAGTGAAAACGATGATCAATGATATGGTAAATAATGATTTCCATCACTTTACATCACCTTTGAAAATGATAGTTATCATTGATTCCAATAGCATTATTGTGCTAACTTCAGGTAAATCATAAAATGAATTCCATGTTTAATTAATAAAGTGCTTTTATCATAAACGATGAAAGAAAGGTAGTAACCGTAATTGCTATCTTTCTTATCAATGCCTTTAAAACTTTCATGCCATGAAAAAAATACTTGCCGTCATCGATGCTGTCAACTATACAGCAAAACAACTGGACGTTATCGCCACAGTGACTTCTTTACACGAACATACCCTGACACTGCTGCTACTGGAAGACACCAAAAGTGCCGGCCAGCTGTTATCGGCCAGTAGTATTGAAGGATTTTCAGGTAAATATTATGAAACAATGAAGAAGAGTGAGATTGAAAGAAAAGAGATCATTGAAGACAATTACCTTACCCTGAAACAGGATTGTAAAGCAAGGGAACTATCCTGTACTATCAAAAAAATAAAAGGTATTGCAGAAGAGGAAGTTGTGACAGAAAGCCGTTTTGCAGATCTGCTTATTATCGGGAAAGCGCTTTCGTTCCCGTTCCTGTTTGATACAAATCCAACAGGTTTTGTTAAAAACATGCTTCTCCATGCGCAATGCCCGGTAATGGTGTTGCCGGAGGTGCCCAATGCCGCTAATGGCGTTGCTTTTTGTTATAATGGGACTTACTCTTCCATGTATGCGATCAAGGCATTTGCGGCGCTGTTTCCTGAGTTGGTAAACAGGCATTGTGAGATTGTATATGTCTGTGAAAAAGGAGAGAAAACCATACCGCTAAAAACGCAATTGCAGGAGTACCTGAAAGCGTATGATGCGCATGTGACTTACAAAATTCTGACAGGTCAGGCAGATATAGCGATACAGGCATATCTGGATACAAAAACGGAGCTGATCAGTACATTTGGAGCATATGGTCGCAGCAGGGTGTCAAGGTTTTTTAACAGCAGCAGTGCTGATAATATTATACGTAATTTAAAAGGACCGGTATTTATTACTCATCCTACAGGTCATTTATGAGGTTGGGGGGAAGTTATTTCCCCCTTTTTTTTAAATTTTGTAATAAGCGTTAAGGAATTCAGGTAGTCGTTATCAAAGTGTAGAATTGCCGTTATAATCCAGGACAATTTCGGAGATATTTTCTTTGAGGCCGGAAAATTGGAAGGATATAATTTTTCATATATACCCCCTTTTAGGCATAGAGATCAATCATTTAATAATAATAGTAAAATTTAGAGATAATTTTTCCAGCTAAACAATTTCCCACTCTGATTGTTTCAACCTTCATGCTACTGAACAAACGGATCTCCATCTCGTACTTCCTCGACCTCATCAAATGGGATATTCTCGCCATCGCCCTCTACGCGATCTTCGCCGGCTCTCTGGACCATTATGGTATCCTTCAACGCATTTCCATTCCTCTTGCAGTATCCTCTCTTGTCGCCACCATCGTTTCCCTCCTGCTCGCTTTCAGAACCTCCCAATCTTATGAACGCTGGTGGGAAGCAAGACTCATCTGGGGTGCCATCGTCAATGACAGCCGGACCCTTATCCGGCAGGTAAAAACATTTCTTCCCGAAGAGGTAAATGAATTTGCACACCGCCAGATAATCTGGTGCTATGCACTCTCAGAATCATTAAGAGGATTACCCTTTTCTGAAAAGGTAAAGGCGTATCTTTCTGCATACAATACCGATAGCCGTAACTGGCCAAACTTTTTGCTCAATAAACACGCGGAAGTGCTGGCTGCTGCACAGCAACTGAACCCTAACAGGCAGGTACAAATAGATGCCACGATTGCCAGGTTGTGCGATGCCATGGGTAAATGCGAACGCATTAAAAAAACTGTTTTCCCAAAATCTTATAGTCTGTTGATTCACTTTCTGATCTATGTACTAATGACAATTCTGCCATTTGGACTGGAAGACAGGACGCAATGGATGGAAATCATTATTGTATTTGTAGTGCCGGTGTTGTTTATTGCGATTGAGAGAACGGCTATTATCATGCAGGATCCTTTTGAAAATAAGCCTACAGATACGCCTATGACGGCGATTAGTCAGACGATTGAAATGAATTTGCTGGAGATGATTGGCGAAGAGGTGCCCGTACAGGAGGTGCAGGAAGAGAGTTATTACCTGATGTAAAAACCTCAGTGATGGTCGATTTGTCTGTCAATACTGCTACCCCTTCAAAATACAAAACCGGCCTGTTACTTAGAAAAGTGCAGACCGTTATGCTAATTAATGATTGGTTCGGTATATGTTTAATGAATTATTGATCCGCTCAGTCGGGGAATGGTACGGAACCCCGTAAAACTAACTACCTCAGCAACATAATATGGCTGCGAAGGCTGAGGTTTCACCAGATCCGTACTCAGGTATTTCTTATTACTATCGCATAACAGTGTCACTACGACAGCATCCTCTCCCATCTGCTCTTTCAGACGAATCGCCCCGATCACATTTGCCCCGGAAGAAATACCCACTGCCAGTCCCAGTTCCGCCGCCAGCTTTTGTGCCACAATGATCGCATCTCCATCATTGGCCTGTACAACCTCGTCCAACTCATCCAACCGTACAATAGCAGGAATAAACTCATCCGAGATGCCCTGAATACGATGACTCCCCACTTTATGCCCTGTACTTAAAGTAGGCGATTCCGCTGGCTCTAAAGGATGCACCCTGATACCCGGATTCTTACTTTTCAGGTATCTGCCCACTCCCATTACAGTGCCCCCGGTACCTACGCCCGCCACGAATGCATCGGGCTGTAATCCGGCATGCATCAACTGTTCCCATATTTCAGGACCGGTACTCAATGCATGTGCAGCTGTATTATATTCATTCTCAAACTGACGGGGAAGGAAATATTGATCACTGCTCTCCTGTAATTCTTCTGACAGCTTAATACTTCCCAGAAAACCACCTTCCTCTTTACTGACCAGCCGCACTGTCGCCCCGAAACTTTTGATAATGTCCTGCCGTTCTTTGCTGAGCCAATCCGGCATCATAATGATCACCTTATGCCCCAGTGCACGGCCAATAGCAGAAAATGAAATACCTGTATTGCCACTGGTTGCCTCTACAATGGTATCATCTGGTTTGATCAACCCCTGCATATAGGCCTGTTTCATAATATAAAGGGCCATACGGTCCTTGATACTACCTGTCAGATTATAGTGTTCACACTTTACGAATATATAGCCAGAACGGCCTTTATACAGATATTCCAGTTTTAGCATAGGCGTGTTACCAACCAGGTTCCACAGCTCGCTAAATCGTTGATCAACCATTGACACTTCAGACACCATCATGGTGAATAATTTTTAGCAAAGCTCTGAAATAACTATAACCATGTCAATCGGTAGGCAATTATTCCATAAATTTTCTGGTTTTATCCAAAAAAATTGTATTATTTTCCGGTTATTCTTACTTCCACCACCTTCTGGTCCGGATTTTATTAAATTTAATATGGACAAAAGCCAGTTAGACGATATCGATATTCAGATTTTGAGATTACTGCAGCAGAATGCAGAACTGACAAACAAGGAAATTGCTTCTCAGTTACATAAATCAGTGGCTACGATTCATGAACGGATCCGGCAGCTGAAAGAAAGCGGTTATATTACGAAAATAGTAGCGCTGCTGGACAGGAAGAAAATAAACAGGAAGCTGATTGCTTTCAGTCATGTATTATTACATGACCATGCAGCTGCTACGTTGAGCACTTTTGAGAAGGAGGTGGCGAAATTCCCTGAAGTGATGGAATGTTTTCAGATGACTGGGACTTTTGACTTTATTCTGCGGGTGGCAACGAGTGATATGGATGCGTATCATACTTTTTACAGGAATCTGGCAGCTTTGCCTAATATCAGTACGGTGCAGAGCTTTTTTGTATTGTCGGAGACGAAGAGTGAAACTGCATATCCGTTGTAGGGGGACTTCATATTCCCTTCCGGGAGGGGTTATCCCGTTTTATGGAGGAGCAATTACTTTTTTCTGAAGTAAATACGATTTTGAAGGGAGTAATCACCTTTTCCCTGAAGTAATTACCCTTTTGCAGGAACTCATTCCCTTCATTTAAAAAACCTCGGCGTACCCATATCCAACACCCCTTCCGCTGGCCATGGACCATCAGGAATATGCAATTCTCTATGTGGCCAGGCCTTCCAGCTATTACGTGGCATACCGGCAGCAGCCACCAGGTTGTGTAGCACGACTGATAGATCGTCTATTCTCCATACATCTTCATTTGGATCATCTTCCATACCGGAAGTCGCAGCGATTGCTTCCTGCCCTATACGGGACAATACGACAGTAGAACAGGGAGGGGTCCAGCATCCAAGGCCTCCAAATACGGCTTGTAATCTTGCAGCTACTTCTATCCCTCCAACTGAATCCATGGTGACAGCACAGGCCATTGGCTTGCCAAAAAAGGCAGGGGTATTTTCAAAAGCAGTCGTTACTTCTATAAAACGCTGTAGCGGTGAGCTCCAGTTGTTCCAGTAAACGCCGGAGATAACGAGAAAGCCGTCGCAGCTTTCCAATAGGTTATATACTTCGCGGATGGTGGGGAGTTTATCCGATAGTGTTAGTGTGACTGATTGTTGACCCAGCATATTTTCTGCATGCTTCGCGATGGCTGCGGAGTTGCCGTTTTGGCCACGGAGAGAGCCGTTTATGATCAATATTTTCATTTGCTTTTTTGGGGCGAATGTACACAAAAGGAATGTAAGGTATTGGGAGATCCTGGTGCGTTATACCATTGTTTTGAGAGGGGATCCCGAAGTGAATGGTATTGGATTTGTTCTTACAACCTTTGGAACGAATGATCGACTTTAGGCTTTGGCGATATTAATTTGGCAAACGGCCTCATAGAGATATGAGGCCGTTTGCCATGGTTCATGTCAATATGTTACTTTAATTAAATCCATTTAATCAAATTATAGTTTTTTTACATATTATAGTCGAAACTATGCACGGAAGCGGGTTTTGCATACATTTGCATCATCCCAAAAGAAAAGCCCAAACAGTAGAAACCGAACGGGCTTTTGAAGGCTTCCCCGTTTTAGGACCAGGCAAATTAGAGTTTTCGGGCTTCAATACGATGTTATGGGTAAATCGCCAGCTTTGGGGATAGCGTGGTCCAAGTAAAAGAAAATACGAATGCTAACAGTTAATTGCTTGTCAAAGACAGCAATCTATAATCTATGTCCTGACTAACTGATGAAAGAATTTCATTATTTTTGGAGCAAAATTCAACAATGGCGAAAGGTATAAAAATCGGAAGTGTGAAAGGAGATGTTGTAGTAAGCACCGATCAATCGGGGGGCGTTACGGCACATACCTCTAATTCTGCACCTCCAGTTCCCCCAAAGACATTCTGGACTTGGTTTGTTGTTATAGTTACCGTTTTAGCTTCCATTGTAACAATTCTTGCCTATTTCAATATCTATCCATTTTCTAAAACACAAGGCAAACAACCACTTCCAGATACCGTTACGAAAGTCACACCAAAAATAGAGCAAGAAAAGCCTAATATAAGCAAACAACCAAAAACAATGAATGAAAGTCATAAAAAAGAAACCCCGATTAATATCGGTACCGTAACGGGAGACGTTACAATTTCACAAAATCAAACGGGGGGAATTACTGCTCATACTGTATATGTTAATAAACCTTTACCCAGAGAACTTAATGATGATGATCAAAGGGTACTAAAATCTCTAAATAAAGAATATCTAATTTCTGTTACCGTAATTATGGGTAATGAGAGCCAAAAATATGGAACCCAAATCATTGATTTCCTCCAATCTAACGGTTATAAAACATCGCTTAATTATGTAGGCGTACAAAGCCCGGAACCTGAGCCAGCAAGGTATCATATACATACAGATGATGATTCTAAAACAATTGAAATCATGATTCCCAAAGAAGGAATATAATAAACAAGACTATAAAATATATTGTGTAACGATAAGGCAACTGTTTAGAGCCGACATCTGTTTTCAAAGATCGTTAAAAATTGATGGAGTATGAATCCCCAGTTATGGAGTGTCATACACCATTTCTTTTCAATGTTCATTATAGCCAGGTATACCGCCTTTTGAGCAGCAGTATCGTCAGTAAACTGAACTTTGGTCTTCGTGTACTTCCCGATCCCCCTGTTAAGGTTTTCAATAGTGTTGGTGGTATACATGATCTTGCGGATCTCCAATGTGAAGTCAAAATAACTGGTGAGATTATCCCAGTTGTTCTCCCAGGACTGAATGGCGTGGCGATATTTAGCGCCCCATTTACTCGCAAATGTGACTAGGGCTTGTTCCGCGGTGTCCCTGTTAGTAGCACCATATACCTCTTTAAGGTCGGCACAAAACTCCTTTCTGTCTTTCCAGACTACAAACTTACAGCTATTGCGGATCTGGTGAACAATGCATAACTGAGTAACCGTTTGAGGGAATACGCCCTTAATAGCATCGGTAAAGCCCTTGAGGTTATCAGTACAGGCGATTAGTATATCTTCTACTCCACGGGCCTCTAAATCAGTTAAAACACTCATCCAGAAGGATGCGGACTCCGTTTCTGCCATCCACATACCCAGTACTTCCTTTAAGCCATCCTTTTTGAGGCCAATCACGAGGTAAATACATTTGTTGATGTATTTACCGTTCTGCTTTACTTTGAGAATAATTCCATCCATCCAGACCGTAAAATAAACCGGGTCCAGGGGACGGCTCTGCCAGCTCTTAACGTGTTCGGTAATACGACGGGTAACATTGGAAATAGTACCCTCGCTCACCTCTACACCGTATACTTCTTTGACATGCTCACTAATGTCGGAAGTGGTCATACTCCGACCATACATACCAATAATGGCTTCCTCCAGCTTATCACTCATACGCTGTCCTTTGGGAATCAGTGCAGGCTCAAAGTCACTATTGCGGTCTGGGGGAACATTAAGGACCAGGTCACCGAGAGATTCGGTTTTTACTTTCTTTTTGTAGGAGCCATTACGACTATTACCGGAGTTGCGACCTTCAGGGCTATGCTTCTCGTAACCAAGGTGGTCATCCAATTCTGCTTTTAACATTTCCTCTATCCCTTGCTTGAAAAGGCCATTAAAGAAGGTGTGGAACTCTTCTTTACTCTTGAACTGTTTAAAGAAGTCCTTGGGGAATTGTGATTGTTGATTGTCCAAAGTACTGTATTCAAAGTTAAAAATTATCCGGGGCAAATCCAGCCGCCGTACCCAGCAGGTGTCGTTTCGTTCGGCTCCGCTACGCTCCGCCTCACTTCATTCCACCTGCTGGGTGGTATTAATTCGTATACAGTTGCGTATTATTCTATTTACAAAAAGGATTAAATCCTACCCTATTCTTGCTAAACAGCCACCAGACAATAAAAAAACTTAAGAAATTATTATTTATTCGAATTTGACAAAATCAAGTTAATTCAGTTTTCTAATTTCGTGCATCATGTTGCTATCCAAAGCACATTCGGTAATAGATAGGATATAGTCTCTGTCCCTCATGTATTTGGCTTTGATAAGGAAATGCCCTGAGTCATTTATCTTATACTCTACATTATAATGTTTTAATACGTCTGGAAAGTTTTTGATCATTTCATCAGTATATCCAACAATTATAGGTTCTCCAGTAGGCTTGGTCAGTACTGGTTTCAGCAGGACATATGAATTATTGTAAAACCAATAAGCAATAAATAATATTAGTATGATAAGAATGCCAATAACAGGGCCTATACGTTTTTTCATGCTTTTTTTATTAGATGAATAAGGATCTTTAAATTAACAATCTACCTTCCAACATCCTATGGGTGAAATGAAAATTATTATAATATAAAGATAGTGGAAGAATTGTTATTATTCCTGAAATGGTTGTATGCCAAAGTGCACGAAGCTTAAAATCACGGGCACCACCATTTTCTCTTAAATTTAATCCATCCTCGTCGGAAATATCTCCAAAACCTGGGATCCATGCACTCATTCCTTCATTCCAGTTATAATTGTCATGCCATCTTTGTTTAACACAAGCCGGGGAGCAGCCAATATGTTACGACCTCACAACCCATGTCCCTTATTAAACCTTTGCACAGCCAGCACATACGCTTCATTCGCTTTATATACATTTTGATAATACTTCTGCTTATCCTTATATATTTCCAGCAATTCATGCTGCAGCGAATCTTTATCCTGCTTAGTAGCAGTAGACAGCTTCTTCTGCCAGGTTATTTCTTTCTTTGGATAAAGATATAATTCCTTCAATGCCATATGATACTGAACAGCTGCCTGTTTCAGATGATCACCACCGGAAAACTGATCCGTATTTACCATTTGTAGTTCCTGAATAGTCTTATCAAAAACTACCTGCTGACTATCTGTAATCGCCAATGCGTGATCGAAATCCTCCGCTATCAGGTATTCCAGTTTACGGGATTCAAGACCATTCTTACTGATCAGCATGTCAGATATATCATGTTCCTTTTGAGTGATCGTGTCCCGAAATGAGATAGCACCGTTCTTATTGCAGGAGAACAAGGGTAATAAAAATATGATATAGATGATTAGGTTTTTCATGGTGATACTTATAATAACAAAGACGCTGCCAAAAATTGCAATATCTTCGTATAAATCCGTGCTATGGTAATCACCTTACAAAAAACAGTAATTACCGATTTAGAACATTTCTTTCTCTTTCAGTTGGATCAGGAAGCTAACTACTTAGCCGCGTTTACTTCAAAAGATCCGACAGATAAAACCGCCTACCTGCAGAAATACGGGAAATGCGTGAATGACCCGACAATCAATATGTATACCATCATCGTAGATGGTGTCATTGCAGGCAGTATCGCACAGTTTGAAGTGGCAGGAAATGCGGAAATTACTTATTGGCTGGATAAAAAGTACTGGGCACAAGGAATAGCGACAAAAGCACTAACGCAGCTTTTAACCATTATAAATACCAGACCGATATACGGACGCACGGCATTTGACAATATTGGTTCACAGCGCGTATTGGAAAAATGTGGGTTTGTTAAAACCGGCACCGATAAAGGATTTGCAAATGCACGGCAGGCGGAAATTGAAGAGTTTATTTACAAATTGATATAGTCCTATGTTTTTTGAATTTGTACCCAACCCACAGTTCGACTTCCTTACTCACTTCGCTAAAAAGTTCAACGTTCCTTTAGAAGGCGACCGGTTGATCCTCCCTCCTGTTATGGGTACTGGTAGTATCAGAAGAATTTCCTTATCCACCGGACTCAAACTCATCGTTCACAGATATAAACTCAACCAGGATATTATTCTGAGCAGAGTAGCCAGCGACGAGCCGAACGACCTGGTTAGCATTATATTTCATAGTAATGAAGCCACTGCCAGTGTGAATACGGACGGTACTCCGAATCCGCTTTCACGAAGCAGTGCTTATGCTATACAAATTGCTTCGACAGACCTGCATTCTCAAATCCGTTTTCCTGCTAATACAGATATTCACTTTATCGTTGTAGGGATTATGAAAGATGCTTTGAAGGAATTGCTCGGTATTAATAACCCAAACAATGTGGTGGAAACGATAGTGAATGCTGCCCCTGGCTTTTTGTATTATGAAAGCATGACTGTTGAAATTAATAAGCTCGTCAGACAGGTGACGGAAGCCAGGGAAGATAATGAACTGGGGAATTTTTATTACCGGTTGAAAGTACAGGAGCTACTATATCTTGTATTTGAGAAGCTGCAAAAGCGGGAGGTAGTTAACTATCACCTTGTTCACAAAGACGACGTAGAAAAGCTCCTATTGATCAGGACAGCTATTCTTGCGGACCTTTCCGTTCCACCCAGTCTACCGGAACTGGCAAAAATGGCAGGGTTTGGAGAAACAAAGATGAAAGACATCTTCAAACAGGTATTTGGAGATACGATATATAACTATTACCAGCAGGCGCGTATGGAAGAAGCCGCATTCCTACTCAAACATAGCGGGATGTCCGTTTCAGAAGCCGGCTACCAGCTTGGTTTTGCCAATCTTAGTCACTTTGGACGCATTTTTGAAAAGCACCATGGCTTAAAGCCTAAAAAATATGCGACCGGCGGATAGGACTATTTTTCTGTCAAAAGCAACTATTATAACCTTTCAGGAGGACGCAACTTTGTGTTATCAAAAACACGATAACAACATGAACAAATTGCTGATGCCTTATCATAAAGGCGCTTTACAATTGAAGAATCACCTGGTCATGGCTCCCATGACACGTAGCCGGGCTATCGATAATTTGCCCAACCAATTGATGGCGGATTATTATACACAAAGAAGCGGTGCCGGTTTGATCATTACCGAAGGAACGGCGCCCTCACCGGATGCACTGGGCTATTCAAGGATTCCGGGAATTTTTTCAAATGAACAAACGGAAGCCTGGAAGGCGATTACAACTGCCGTACATACAGCAGGTAGTAAAATATTTGTACAACTCATGCATACCGGTCGTATTGGTCACCCGGCCAATCTGCCTGCTGGCGCCCGTTTGGTAGGGCCTTCAACCATTAAAGCAGCGGGCGATATCTGGACGGATACTTTAGGGAAACAAACTTACCCTGAACCTGAAATGCTCACCAGCGATGCTATAGCAACAGTCATTGAAGAGTTTGTGCATGCCGCGCGCAATGCGATGGAAGCCGGTTTTGATGGGGTTGAACTACATGGAGCCAATGGATATCTGGTAGAACAGTTCCTGAATCCACATGTCAATAACCGCACGGACGAATGGGGAGGAAATATTACCAACAGAACCCGCCTCGCCATCCGGATTGTGCAGGAAATAGCTGCAGCTATTGGTGCGGACAAGGTTGGTGTGCGCTTCTCCCCCTACTCTACGCTGGGCGATCTGCCTGCTTATGATGAGCAGGAAGTACATGATACCTATGCACTGCTGGCAAAAGAGATGAACAATGCTAATATTGCTTATCTGCATATAGGCATGTCAGCTATTATTCCGCAAAAAACTTTTGATGCTATCAGGGGAGGTTTTAAAGGTACTATTATTCTTTGTAACGGTCTTACCCCTGAAACTGCGGAGCAGGCCTTGCATGCAGGCTTTGCCGACCTCGTCGCCTTTGGACGCGCCTTTCTGGCTAATCCTGATTTAGAAAAACGAATTGCTGCAAACGCACCTTTACATCAACCCGATTATAATACACTTTATACCCCCGGTCCTGTGGGTTACACGGATTATTTGAGCTTATGAAAAAGATAACATACAATCACTTTGGAGGAACAGAAGTACTCCAAATGACAGAGGTACCGATGCCTGAGGGAGAGATCATCGTGAAGGTAAAAGCGGTCTCTATCAACCCGCTTGACTGGAAAATATGGCAGGGTGAGATGAAACTAATGAGCGGAAGTAAGTTTCCAAAATCAGTAGGAATCGACTTTTCAGGGATAGTGGAACAGGGTAATGGCACCTATAAAAAAGGAGATGAAGTATTCGGCATCGCCAGTATATTTAAAGGAGGTGCATTGGCGCAATACGTAGCTGTAAAGGCGAAGGACATTGCACCTAAGCCATCAGGGCTCTCTTTTGAAGAAGCAGCGGCTCTTCCGGTAGCAGGTGGTGCCGCTTTGCAAATCTTTCATCAATTACTAAAATTACAGCCAGGTATGGAGGTGCTCATTAACGGCGCCGGAGGCGGTATTGGGCCATTAGCGATTCAATTAGCTAAGAAGGCAGGAGCCATCGTGACTTCGGTGGTGGGGCCTTCTGGTGTTGAGCTGGTAACCAGGTTGGGAAGTGATGTCGTTATTAACTACCAGCATCAAAATATAGGCGCCAAAACGTTTGACGCAGTCATCGATTTTTCCGGGAAGATCAATTACAAGGCAGCGAAAAAGATACTGAAGAAAAAAGGTGTTTATGTCAATACATCTCCCGGTCCAAAGGAAATGATCGGATCTCTTTTTTCAGGAGGACGGTATAAATTGTTGCTTTTGAAACCTAATCCAGCATTGTTGGCAGATAGTGGTTTACAGGTGCACATCAGCAAAACCTATGACTGGCATGATTACAAAAAGGCTTATGATGAAGTGAAAAAAGGAGGCATACCGGGGAAAGCGGTTTTGGTTGTCAGCTAAGCTTATACCTGGTACAGGATGCAATATCTGCCAATACGCCCCTCCCTCCTGGTATCACCCCACCCAGCTGTAATAAGATTTCCATAATGAACAAATTTCACTCATGGAGACCTATAAATAAAATAACCTGATTTATGGGAGGCTAAAAAATATTCATATACAAAAGGCTTGGTAACCATTGATTACCAAGCCTTCATTATTTTATAGTGCCCTTATTTGATCAATGCCATCTCATCTACCTCAGCGGTATAATCTACCCCAGGCACATTGAATCCAAACAGGTTCAGGAAGTCTTCTTTGTAACCAGCCAGGTCACCGATCTGGGAGATGGTCTCCGTAGATACTTCTTTCCACAGCTCAGCTACTTCGGCCTGTACATCAGGACGGAGTTCCCAGTCATCGATACGGATACGACCCTGATTGTCGAGGGCAACCGGGTTCCCTGCGTACAGGTGATCTTTGAACAGACGGGCCATTTGTTCGATGGTACCTTCGTGAATACCTTTTTCCTTCATGAGTTTATACAGGAGGGAAATATACAGTGGTACTACAGGAATTGCAGAACTGGACTGGGTCACCAGGGCTTTGTTTACAGATACAACTGCGCTACCATTGAGGGGTTTCAACAGTTCTGTAATTTTTACGGCTGTTGCTTCCAGGTGGTCCTTTGCTCTTCCGATGGTACCGTGACGGTACACCGGGTTAGTGAGTTCAGGGCCGATATAGGAGTAGGCAACGGTCTTAACATCAGGCGCCAACGCACCTGCAGCCTGCAAAGCTTCTAACCACATCTGCCAGTCTTCACCACCCATTACGGCGATGGTATTGGTAATATCGTCGCCAGTTGCAGGTTCAATAGACACGTTAGTTACAATACCGGTGTGGAAATCAACGGTTTTGTTCTGGTAACTCTGATTTATAGGTTTTAATACGGAACGATGTAATACTTCTGTTTCCGGATGCTTGCGCACGGGGGAAGCCAGGCTATAAATAATCAGGTCGACTGTTCCCAGATCTTTTTTAATCAAGTCAATGGTCTGTTGCTTAATTTCATTTGAGAAAGCATCACCATTGATACTTTGGGCATATATGCCAGCACGGTTGGCTTCCTCATGAAAAGCCACTGAATTATAATATCCGGCAGTTGCAGTTTTACCTTCCTGGGGTTCTTTTTCAAAGAAAACACCGATTGTGGAGGCCCCGCAGCCGAAAGCAGCAGTAATTCTGGACGAAAGCCCGAAACCGGTAGAGGCGCCTATTACCAGTACCTTTTTGGGGCCCTCGGGGAGTTTTTCAGATTTAACATAGCTTATTTGTCTCCTTACATTTTCAGCACAACCAGCAGGGTGGGCTGTCAGGCAAATAAAGCCACGCATTTTAGGTTCAATGATCATAAAATTTGATATCAGGTTCAGTTCCTGGTGCAAATGTAGGCTCTTCGGGGAGAAGTTACAAGGGGTGAGGGGGATTTGGAAGGGGAAAGGGGGGAATTTCTTCGGGGGATTGGAGGTGGGGGGTAGAATTTGGGGGGTATTATCGGGAGTTTTGTTTTATTGGGAAGACTGTTTTATTGATAGGTTGCTTTATTGGGAGCTTTGCTTTATTGTGAAGACTGCTTTACTGATAGGTTGCTTTATTGGGAGGACTGCTTTATTGTGAAGACTGCTTTACTGATAGGTTGCTTTATTGGGAGGACTGCTTTACTGATAGGTTGCTTTATTGGGAGGACTGCTTTATTGTGAAGACTGCTTTACTGATAGGTTGCTTTATTGGGAGGACTGCTTTATTGGGAAGACAGCTTTATTGGGAAGACAGCTTTATTGATAGGTTGCTTTATTGGGAGGACTGAATAATGCGCGTCACGCGGCAACGGCTATCTTATTTCAGGCTAAGGAATAATGATAATATTAGGATTAAAACTGTAGCGGCTGGTGGGGTGTGATTGGGTGATGTCGTGCTACTCTTTCACATTACGATACCAGGCCATGAAGCTATTGAAATATTTTTGTTTCAAACTTTTTGATAGGGAAATAATTTTTCCCGAACTTTTTTTAGTAAATTAATTATACGAAAATCATTTAGGAGAATTAAAATTACAACTTTGTAACTGTTACCCACATTTTTGTGACTACCATTATCGTCGGGGGTTTTCAGGCATTTTTTAAGTGTTAACCATATACCAAAAAACAATAAATTTGTATGCAGACTATCTACGTAGACACCTCTGTGTTTGGGGGGTGTTATGTGAAACAATTTTCGGAGTACAGTAATAAATTGCTGGAAGCATTTAGGAAGGGGGAAAAGAAAATGATGGTTTCCCAGGTTGTATTTGATGAACTATCAAAAGCAAGAGAAGAGGTAAGAGATACGCTATTTAAAGTTCCGCTTATTTTCAGAACCACAGCAGCAACGTCCCTTAAGGCGAGGATACTTGCCGTAAGGTATATAGCAGAAGGGGCTCTGAATTATAATAGCCATTTTGATGCTATACATATAGCTACGGCAACTTTACAGGGAGCAGATATTCTTGCCAGTTGGAATTTTAAGCACATGGTAAATTTGGGGAAAATCAAACATTATAACGCCATTAACAAAGACATGGGGTATAGACCTATTATTATAAGGACACCCCGTGAAATTTTAAATCCATAGTTTATGAGTAAAATAATTCCGGGCTATGACTGTGTAGCAGAAGTAAGAAGAATTCGGGAAGAAATTGCCGCCGAATGTGATTATGACTGGGATAAGATTTTTGCAAGGCTTGAAACAGCGCCTTTAAGATTTTTAAATAGTCTGTATATAAGCGATACAAAATGAAAATTAAATTGAATAAATAGATAAATCCATAGTTTATGAGTAAAATAATATCCGGCTACGATTGTGTAGCAGAAGTAAGAAGAATTCGGGAAGAAATTGCCGCCGAATGTGATTATGACTGGGATAAGATTTTTGCAAGGCTTGAAACAGCGCCTTTAAGATTTTTAAATAGTCTGTATATAAGCGATACAAAATGAAAATTAAATTGAATAAATAGATAAATCCATAGTTTATGAGTAAAATAATACCCGGCTACGATTGTGTAGCAGAAGTAAGAAGAATTCGGGAAGAAATTGCCGCCGAATGCGATTATGACTGGGATAAGATTTTTGCAAGGCTTGAAACGGCGCCTTTAAGATTTTTAAATAGTCTGTATATAAGCGATACAAAATGAATCTATCAAAATAGTGAGCACACTAATTGGTTTGCTCACTATTCCCTTTTATAGAAATCTATCTTACAATTTCTGTTGTAAAACACACTCCTCATTTCCTAAATAACCGGAATCCTCAACAAATTTCACCCCTCCCATTCTCATAAAACCACTATCCACCATACTTCTATGCCGCTCTGCAAACCATCAGACCACCAATCATCCATGCTGCCAATGCAGTATATTCAAAAGTACTTAGTAAAAGGCCATTAAGCTCTAAAAACTCCAAATTACATTTACAAAAATATTACGCCCCATTCGTGGAATACGATTCCAATCCGCGAAGGTGGTGTAATTTTTATCAAGTATATTCTCGGCGCCTGCTTTTAATAGCAGGGATTTAAATTTGTAAGAAGCGGACAGGTTAAAAATAGTATACCCGGGCAAAGCCTGTTCTCCGAATTCAGGATTGTATGTATCGAGCGCAGCAGCACCATTGGCAATGATACCTGCTGAGAAGGATCTGTGGTGGAAGGTGAGTCCGGAGCTATAGGTGAATGGCTGTATTAATGGGAGGTGCTCAATATGCTCACCTGCTCCCCTGCGATAACTTACTTTATTGGTCCAGGTAAGGTGTGCACCAAATTTATATTCCGCATCGAGGGCGCAATTGAAAATATTGGCATAGGTCAATTGTTCGTATACATTCACACCAGCAGCGCCAATGGTCATTGCACTTAAGCCTGAATCAGGCCTCCCTATAATATAATCCATCAGGTGAAAATAAGAGCCGGATACTTTTACAGAAAAGCGGGAGGTGCGGAATAACAAAGCGGTGTTCAAGCTAATAGATTTCTCATTCTTCATCCCGGGGTTACCGATGTAATCATACTGATCAAAACTATTGTATAAATAATATCCATAGCCTTCAGACACACTGGGCGCGCGTTCTCCATAGGTAGCCGCAATGGTGTATTGCCATTTCTTGTGATCGTAATTTAAACCAGTGGAAAGTCTTTTGAGAAGACGCGTACGGCTGCGATCCATGTTTGGATAAAAGATTGTCAGGCTTTCATAACCCTGTTGGTTATCGACTACATTGTTCTGAATACCCACTCCCCCATTCAATGTTGCATGCCATTTTGAAGAGAGCGTGTAATTATCTTCGCCTGAGATCTCTCCATAATAAGTAAGTACGCCGGGCCAGGTAAGCATGTACATATCTTTCTCGCCTGCTGTGTTGGAATACATGGTCATATCGGCCAGCGATTTATTGAAATGACCGTTTATGTTTGCTTTCCAGTGATGATTTTTTGTTATTCCCTGTAATGTGGAGTAGAAGCCTGCAGTCTTACTCCAACCGGGCATATCCATGCGGATAGCAACGACGGGACGTTTGCTATCATCCATGATATGGTTGATGGTGTTGTAGTATATTTTAGTTTGCCATCCATGACGAATATAAGCGACGGATGCAATGATCCCTCTGGCCAGACTTACATCCATGGTAAGTGCAGGATAACCTACGTTTACTGCACGGTCGTAGATAAGGGAAGCTTCCAGTTGAGCATGTTCGTTGAGCTTGTATCCTGCAATGGCGGATACATTGTATTTGGTATATTGAGCGTATAACACCTCTTCTCCGCCACCGGCTTTGTAATTGTCGGCATGACGGTAAGTGAAATCAACATTAGTGAATAACTTAGGTTGTGTGAAGGACTCCGCGCCTCCAATCACCCGCTGACTACCGTTGGTTTCAAAACCGGCAAATGCCATACCGGAAAGTTCTTTTTCCCCAAAGGTTCCCTTTTTTCTTACGAGGTCCATAGTCCCTGAAATGGCAGGGCCGCCGGCACTATGTACGTTTATTGCAGAGAGGTTGGTTGTTTCTACATAGGAAGTAACCGGGTCCATCTTGTCTGTACAGGCTGCGTAGATCCGCATGCCATCGATGGTGACTACGCTACGTTCGGAACTCATACCATTCAGGTAAGGTTCCCATGCGTATGCGCCACGTCTGACCATGTTAACGATGTCGGAGTTTTCAAGGTATTTATCTAAGGAGGAAAGTGGTTTATCTGTTTTATCGGATAAGGAACGTTTGTGAATAATCACGACTTCTTTGAGCAGATCGGTTTTTATGCTGTCGGTTTGTGAATACGCGGTGCTAGTGTATAATAATGCAACACAAAGTATAAATAATTTACGCATACAATCAGTTTGTATGATAAGAGGCTGTATCAACTATAACCTGACTTAATCCGGTTAGCTGATGGCAGGGAGAATTTCGTAAATGAAATTCCCCCTGCCATCAGGTCCATTTTGACAACCTCTTATGATGGTTTAGAATTCCAATTCAAAATAGATACTGCTGCCTTCGTTGGTATCGGTTACAGCTTCACCTTTTACGATCGTTTCGCTGGCGTCCTGCAGTTGTAAATTGATTTTCCAGTAGCCTGTCATCGTCAGACTAAGTTTGCCATAATACATCTTATCTGTTCCCTGGGTCAGGTTCACATTATTGGGAGAAGTGTGGTTGCCCATGCTGGTCATTCTTGGATCTATTTTAATGGTGTAGCCATCTACTATGACGAAACTGGTCATAGATTCCATTTTGTACAAAACCATAGAGATGTCATTGACAGCCACAGCGGGGGTAGTTGGATTGACCAATGCTAATATGTAGGTATTATTGTCACTACCGGTGAAGGTTTCTACTACGCGTTTGGAGGACTCAGAGACTGCGATGGTATCTGTGACGGTATAGGCAATATTATCGATGGTGTAATTTATTGTAAGTGTCCAGTATTCATCGTCAGTACCAGCCATTTGGAATACGAGATAGCCTTTGTTCTTGGAGATGGCAGAAGCCGGACAGGAATGGGTCATGCCCATCATGTGCATGGTAGGTGTCCATGATATGGTTGCATTGTTTACAACGGTGCCTGCTGTGGTTTTTACCTGAACATAAATAGCATTGTAACCGGTTTGGAATTTTCCACTTGCAGTATACAGTGCTATCTTGTGGGTATTATTCGTTAACGTAGTTGCAAGTGTTAAGCCATCGAGGTCGTTTGAAACGACAGGGTCGTCTTTTTTAGTACAGGATACAAAGGTGGAAAATGCGAATACTATGAATGCAGATTTAAGTAAGTTCATGATTGTCGTTTTTGATAGTATACATAGATAGGCCCTTATCTACGGTCTTTTTTGCAAAAGCCCGCACATTCATGCAGAATGCACAAGGCACTCAGTTTTTGGAAAAGAAATTCATAGTGAAGAATTCATGACGATGAAGTTCCTGTCAATGAATTTCATTGCAGGAAAATACGGTCGTGAAAGTAAAATAGCTTATGCTTGCGGGGGTTTCTTACGCGGATCGCTAAAGAGACAGGAATATATAGGATGTGTAAAGACAGGATAAGCCTTTACTGTGGGTTCAACAACTTCCTGTCTTACAAAGTCAACACCGGATGGGATCGGGCAGGCTAATGCCTCTGATTGCAGTTCTTTTAATAAGCGTTCTGTTTCATTTTCTCTCTGTTCTTTCTGCATCTTTGCAAGCTGACATTTACCATTACAATGTAACTCCGGCTTATTTTTATTTTCGCAAAAAGCTTCGACAAATAGCTTTGTATCATAGTCATACACCGCATATAATATCGAGTTCTTCATACTTCCCAGGAAGACGATAATAAACAGGAGAGGACTTAATATGACGGCCGCTTTTCTCAAATGGAGGATGATAGTTGCTGCAAAATTATCAAATTATATGCGGGGGAAGAATGCGTGAATTGTATTATTTTACTGATTGTGGTCAGATCCGGTTATAACAATTCATACCTGACCCTTGTTATTAATTAAACAATCTTCATGAAAACAATACCATTGGGTAACAACGGCCCACTTGTTTCTAAAATCGGCTTAGGCTGTATGCGTATGTCATCTGTATGGGGCGGCCCCACCAATGACGAACAGGAAAGTGTAGCTACCATCCAACAGGCACTGGACAGTGGTATTAATTTCCTGAACACCGGTGACTTTTACGGTGCAGGCCACAATGAACTGTTGGTGGGCAAAGCGATCAAAGGCAGAAGAGACGATGCCTTTATCAGTGTGAAGTTCGGCGCTATCTTTGACAACGGCCATATGCTAGGGCTGGACTTACGCCCTATCGCCATCCGGAATTTCATCAATTATTCCCTGGTGCGGTTAGGTATAGATACCATTGATCTGTACCAGCCATGCAGACTTGACAATAGTGTACCTATGGAAGACGTGATTGGTACAGTGGCCGAACTGATCAAAGAAGGAAAGGTGCGTTATCTTGGTGTGTCAGAAATTACCACTGCACAATTACGCAAAGCGCATAGTATACATCCTGTCACTGCACTTGAAATCGGATATTCACTGGCAGACCGTCAGATAGAAAGTAACCTGTTGCCCGCAGCAAAAGAATTAGGTATCGGCGTGGTTGCTTTTGCAAACACAGCAGAAGGGCTGCTGACCGGAGATATGAAGGCCCCATTGCCAGCAGGTAGTTATCAGACTCACTTTCCACGCTTTCAGGGAGAAAACCTGGTAAAAAACCTAAACAAGGTAGAAGCCTTAAAAAAACTAGCAAAAGAAAAAGGGTACACGCCTACACAACTGGCAATAGCCTGGGTGAATGCTCAGGGTGATCATATCATGCCACTGGTGAGTATGAGCAGAAGATCCCGTCTGCCGGAAAACCTTGCTGCTATGGAAATCGTATTTACGCCGGAGGAAATGGAGACACTGAATAGCACTTTTGCACCGGGCGCAATATTGGGTGGTACGTATTTACAGCGCTAATACTCCGGACTTTTGTAGCCCATCAGTGAAAATAACATTCCGGTACATCGCTTAACGTAGGGGCTGACCAAAAAGGTCGGCCCTTCTCTTTGTAGATAAAGGGCCGATTAGTAATTTTAGATACGACTCAAAAATTACCATGGCCAAAGCTAAGACTAAACAAGTATTCAAACAATACGCTCCACAGCAAAATTTGTTATTGCCGCCTAATCTGGATGAACTCATTGACAAACAACATCTTGTACGTATTGTAAATGAAGTA
>NZ_MTKN01000067.1 GCF_001975825.1 [Flexibacter] sp. ATCC 35208 | reverse complement strand
CATGCTGTCTCATTTTTTAAATTTTTTCAACAGTACCTATGAAAAAACAGCCTTTATCATCACTACCAATAATAACCC
This sequence comes from [Flexibacter] sp. ATCC 35208, assembly GCF_001975825.1. Lineage (GTDB taxonomy): Bacteria > Bacteroidota > Bacteroidia > Chitinophagales > Chitinophagaceae > Chitinophaga. Next base: position 46,054 of record NZ_MTKN01000067.1, on the reverse strand, counting down.
CGCAGAATGGGCTACTATGCTCAATGATGAGGTACTGGCAACCGCCTTACTGGACAGATTATTATTCCAGTGTGAAGTAATAAATCTAACAGGAAAAAGCTTCAGACTGGAAAATAGGAAAACAATTTTTGAGCTTACAAACAAATAAATAATACATTTACCTCACTCTGCAGTATTGCTGCCGTTTTTTAGGTATCATTGCTGCCGAAAATAATGTACCATTGTTGCCGAAAACTCTGCATTGTTATCTGCCGATTACAAGGTTGTGGTTTCGCACTTTCGGCCTGATAATAAATCAGTCCGGTCCTGGGATTACCAACTGTATAGGTAAACTTGTAGAGGCCATTGCGTGATTCGAGTACCATTCCATTAACTACAGGTGCATCAAGGAAGCTATTAGATCCTTTTCTAAAGGTTCCTTTATAGTTGTTTCCAAGGATACCAATTTCTACTACATTAACCTGAAAATTCATTTCTGCAACATAAGAATCAATTTGTTTTCTAGCTTGTACATAATTACTATATTCACTCCAATGTCGTTTAGTTAAGCAAATTTCATCGAAAAGTAGTTAAAAATGGCTACAAGATCAGTAAATTTGTTTTACTGAAAAAGCGAACAAGGATTATAGGACAAAAGTAGTTAAACATATAGTAAAACTGATTGATGATGCTCAATACAAGAACCGTAACAAAGACGGGGAAAAAGGATTTACCCGGAACCTTAAACTCCCATTCAAAGAACTCATAGTACTTATAAGCCGAGGTATGATGCGATCAATTCAGCGTGAGCTTAACGATTTTTTTGGAAAGATTCTGGATCTGGATTATAGTATGATGATATACTTCTTAAAACATGTGAAAGTATTAGAACTGGTAGAAAGTTTCCTAGGAACCATAAAGTCAAGAAGCCTGCAATGGAATACAAATAACAAAAGCCGTCTCTGAATAATAAGAGACGGCTTTTACCGTAATTAAGGAAATGAAATTAAAATTGAATATTCGCCTCTTTTAAAGGGTTGTCCTGTTTATCTGAATAGAAATTCACAGATAACAAATTTTGACCGATTACTAAATATCTGACAAATACAAGGTCATTTGGCCTTTTTTCATCATAATAGAACACATGTGAAAGAGCTGCGGGATGTGTTTCTATATAATACACCCCTTTAAATTTATACCCACAAATCTCTTTCGGAATTTTAGCTAATTCTTCAAGGTGACTCTTGGTTTCATTAATGAATCTGGAAGGTGGATCGCTTTTGTTAAATGTTGCAATCAAGTCTCCATTCTCATTCTCATAGCATTTAAAGTCTCCTGCGGGCGTTTCTCGGATTGGACGCCAAAATGCTTTTCCCGAGGTATCTCTTAAGAATAATGAAATGTACTTTGCCGTTACATTCAATTTCTCTTTGTTTTGGCAAGAGCCAATAAATGGCAACGTAATTACAAATATTGTCCAGATTTTTTTCATCGGAAGTACATGATTAATTTATGGCTCCACGAGCAATAGCTGTTGCATTCCAACTTACATTTGGATTTAATGGATCATTATTGGGCCAGAAATTAGCCGTGTAATCCAAATTCCATCCATAATTTGTAATTGCATTTGAAGTACTCTCAACTTTAACACCATTGGCTATTTCTGCTCCGACTTCTACGCCAGCAGCATTTATTCCACCTTTAACAATTACGTTGCCGTCAGAAGTGTATATCATAGTTCTTTTTTCAACTAAATCTCCAGATGCATTTCCAAAGAATTTATAAGAACCAGTTAGCACATTTAGAATGGGTGCTTTTTGCACCTCAAGAGCTCCAATATTCTTACCTACAAGTAGTTGTGTAACTGGTTCTGCCTGAGTAGCGTTAGGCTGTGACGTTACATGGGCATTATATCTAAAAGGAAGTGTTAAATACAGTTCGACCGGGCGGGATTTAAAAGCAAGTCTGACTTTTATATCATATCTAAGATTCTCTGTTAATCCGCCAACTGTACCAGACATTGTGCCCAATCCAGCTTCAAAATAATCTTCACCCCAGTTCGGCGAGTTTTCTGGTAGGCTTGCATTACCAGTAGTTGTGGCAGCTAATGTATTAGCTGCTGATGTCCCTGTTAATTTGCAGAATTGTTTTTTAGCACGGTGAAAAAGCTATCCCTACGATTATCGTTTTCGAATACACTATTCAAAAAATCATACTGTTCTTTTGTGAGATGGTAAGAAATAGTCTCTTTCTCATTAGAAGTTTCTTTAATCAAAGGATCCAGGTTATTTTCATTTTTGGCACAGGAAAATAACAGCAATGAACATAGGCTAACAGCAGCTAGCTTACAGAATATTTGTTTCATGAGTTAAACAATTGGTTTTTGTTCGGGTTAAAAATGTTCGCAAACTTAAATAATTTTACACGATAACTTAAAATTTATTTTTAATGATAGAGGTCACAGCAAGAAAGTAAATAAATAAAATTAATTAGAATTACCCATTTACGGGTCGTTACGCAAATATGCGGCGTAGTGCTATCATAGCTTTATAAAAAAACTATGTTTAGGGGCATCACAATTGAAAGTTTTCAAAGACATTTTCCAGATGAAGAATCGTGTTTACAATACCTTGCAGAGTTGAAGTGGCAGCAAGGGTTTCGTTGTAAGAAGTGTGGTGGAGAAATGTGGTGGAAAGGTAAAAGGTGGCTTGATAGACGTTGTCAGGCTTGCAATTATAATGAGTCTCCCACTGCAGGGACATTGTTTCATAAAGTAAAATTCAGTTTGCTGACAGCTTTTCAGATTTGTTTCCGTTTGAGTGTAAGTAAAAAGGGGATGTCAAGTTGCGAAATAAGCAGGGAATATGGCATCCGTCAAACAAGTGCCTGGTATTTTAAGCACAAAGTGCAGGAGGGCATGCAAAGTAGTGAACAGTTTCCATTACAAGGTCGTGTAGAGGTAGATGAATTTGTGATTGGTGGCAAGGAAGAAGGGAATCAAGGTCGGGCTAAAGGAGATCGAAAAATTATCCTGATAGCAGTTGAAAAAGTATGCCGAAATAGAAAGACTGGCAGAGCGTATGCCCAATGCATAGAGGATTACAGCTCTACATCGTTTCAGCCATTTATGGAAAAACACATCGATAAAAAATCACGGGTAGTGACAGATGGCTGGGCAGCTTATGCTCCTCTAAAGAATATATTTCCACGATTGGAGCAGGTAGAATCCGGTAATGGCAAAAATTTTCCTCATTTACATACTCATATCATGAATTTTAAAGGTTGGTTAAGAGGCATTCATCATCGTGTTTCTGAGAATCATATGCAGGCATACTTAAATGAATTTCATTTCCGATTTAACAGAAGAAATCATTTGGGCAGTATAATGCACAAACTTTTATCCAGGATGGTTGCTGCTGCTCCTTTATTTTTAACTTTACGAGAGCTAAATGGGTAATTCTATAAATAAAATTAATTTTATGAAATATTTTGGTGTTGACGTCTATGATGCAACGTTTATTTCTCCATTTGTTTTAGATGAAAATCAATCTCTCGAATCTCAGGATTTTCTGTTAGATAGTGAGATAGGAGGTTTGGATTTTCTTTTTAGACAATATGAGTTTTTCCTCACTATTGCTTGGTATGGAGACAAAGATGATCTGTTTAATGAGAATAATGTGTTTGTAATTAGGATCTATGAGCCAGTTAATTTTGAAGGGCGTAAAACTTTTTTTAAAAAGATAGCCAGAACTGATTTTGGAGAACTTAAAAAACTACTACATGAAGCTGTTGAATTTATGGAGAAAATGAAGACAATGAGTGATAAAGATATCCAGGAATTTCCAGATTTGAATTATTGGAGTATACGGTGAATGTTTTAAGAGTGTAGTATCATACCAATAAGAAGAGGTTGCGTCTCAAGATATGATGCAACCTCTTCTTATTGATTCTGATTAACCCAATTGAGGTGTTTTTAAGATATAGTGGCAGAAATCAAAGCACCAAAGTTCAGTTTTGCACAAAAGTTCAATCAAATAACTTCAGTTTAACTTTGTACTATAGTTGAATCGTAGCCGTTCATTCGCTTATCGTCAACACTATATTAGTGATTGCGTTTTTTATTTTGTCTGTTGAAATTTTATTGCCCATTCATTCATTTGTTCAAGCAGGGGTTTCATTGTTAAGCCGCCTGTTGTCAAACTATATTCAACTGTTATTGGAACAGTATTAAATGTTTGTCGGTTTACAATTCCTGCGGCTTCTAAATCTTTCAATTCTTTGATGAGCATTTTGGCTGAAATACCTTCTATTTCCCGTTCCAATTCCTTAAACCGTTTTTTACCAAAATACAGTATGGAAAGAATGTGCAATTTCCATTTTCCACCCAAAACCTGCAAGATGAATTGTAATGATTCAAAATTGTTTACACATTTTTCCATGTTTATTTTCGTTTTATTTATCTGATTTCTAATAATAGTAACTTTTTGGTTATTAGTATACTTTGTTGTAACTACTTGCAAAAGTATACCATTGGGTTTACATTTACAATTCAAAACGAAAAATTATGTTGAAAGGAAGAACAATTTTAATTACTGGCGGTGGGTCGGGAATTGGTGAAACACTTACAAACAAGTTGTCAAACGACAACAAAATTATCATTTGCGGAAGGAATGAAGATAAACTGAAAAAGGTTGCCGCTGCAAATACGAATGTGTCATATTATGTTGCTGATGTTTCTGTCGCCAACGAAATTGACGAACTTTTTAAAAGAATAAAAACAGACGGAATTGTTTTAGATGTTTTGTTCAATAACGCAGGTGTCGTTGAGCAATGGGACATTACAAAATCGGCCTTGTCATCTGCTCAGATTTTTGAAAAGATAAATACAAACTTGTCCGGTGCTATCGCTATTACACAACAATTTGTAGGTCAGGCAAACAAGTCAGTAAACAACGTAATTGTAAATATTACTTCTACTATTGCAATTTTTCCTTTTCCTGTTTTAGGTTTGTATTCTACGTCTAAATCAGGGTTAAGTATATTTACAAAAATGATAAGACAACAACTGAAAGGTACAAATTTCAATGTTGTTGAAATTCTTCCGTCTCAGGTTGAAACTGAAATGCCTAAAAAATTAGGATTTACGTCAAGAGGTATGAATGTGCAGGATTTTGCAAACAAAACGATTAACGCAATCAACAAAGGTAAAACAGAATACTCAGCTGACCCGAATGTTCCTATGCTTAAATTATTCAATAGACTTTTACCGAAAAGTAGCGTGTTGAATATGGCTGATAAAATCAGTAAAAAAATATTAAAAAGTGAGTAGTTTTTGTAGGCTGTCAATGACTTGAAAGAGAAAAAGCAGAGGGTGGTCCCAAAAGCAGCAAAAAACTCAGGAATCGAAAGATTTATTACCTACATTGTGAACAACATAAAATATTGAAATTAAATTTATCCCTCGTATCAATTGGGAGGTTAGTAATAAGTTGATGAGATGAAATCAGAATTGTTAAATAGCATTTTATCTAATTACTCAAAGGTTAGGATAGATGATTTTGAGTTAGATATCTCTGCAATAAAACAGGGAATAATATTTTTGTATGCTTCGTGGAGTCAGAGTCGCGTCCAATTGAATAGCCTATTAGCTTCATTAAGCGATTGTCACAATATTGAGTTGTTTGTTTTTGATATAGATCATCGAGAATCTATTCTCTTTCTTGAGAAGAATGGATTGCAGTCTGATGGTTGAGGAGAAACCTTTTGGGTGAAAGGGGGAACCATCATTGATTCTTTGAAAAAATATGATATGAATAATATTGGAGAATTGGTAAAGAAAAATATTTGTTTACCAGGATAATAAGCTTAGGCGCCTATTTAAAAGGCTGAGGATATTATTGATTTTTAATACTTTCCCAAAAAGAATAAACTTTTACTTTGCCCCGTAGGAAAATAATGTATGACGAAGTAGTCAGATTTTTAGTTGGGCGGCTCTCCACACTGTACTTCCCATTGCAGTAAATTACCGTTATTTCAATCATTATTAACCTTTCGAAAAAAGCCTATGTTTAACCCATTAGTCATTCCATACTTGGTGACGACCGATTGCATATGCAGCCGTGGCCGAGTATACCGAAGACCCGAAGATGCAATCGCCTCGTATTGTTAGTAATCCATTTATTAACGATGTATCGCATCTTCCATGAACACTCACTTTAATTTATACATACAACTTCCTGCCTTCTGGAAACTTAGAATGGCAGACAAAAACATCAAACCTCATCATGTTATATTGTACCTCAACCTCTTGTTGAAATGGCATGAACAGCATGACAACCCCGTTCTCCACATCAAGTCATATGAAATGATGGATGAAACTAATCTTGGTTCCCGGAGAACGTATTTCCGTTATATGAGAGAACTCCTTGAATGGGGTTACATCAATGGATACCGCAAAGGAACCAACGGAGCGATAGTAGAGATGAAATTCCTACACCTGCCTGCTGACGAACAGATTGTATCCTAACCCCGTACAAAGAGTTAGTAGCAGGAGATGAGGATGTAGAAGTGTATGATAACGTCTAAAGTCCAAGGTTGCTTCCAGGTGGTACTGGAAGCAACCTTTTATTAAATTGGGCATAGTATATTATAAGCTGAGAGGGAGGATAATTAAATAAAATTTACTATTTTGTTATGTAATGTTCGATTATGAAAAACTTGTCTCAACGTCTCTTATCTATCGATGCCTTCCGTGCCATCACCATGCTGGCTATGATCTTCGTCAACGATGTCAGTGGGGTATCTAACATCCCTGCCTGGATAGAACATACCAAAGCTGCAGATGATGGAATGGGGTTTGCTGATACGGTATTCCCTGCCTTTTTATTTATTGTCGGGTTGTCGATCCCATTTGCCATTGGCAAGCGGATCGCGAAGCAGGAGTCATTTATCAAAACAGAAACACATATTTTAACCCGTTCACTGGCCCTGATCGTGATGGGCTTTTTTCATGTGAACCTGGAAAGTTATAATAGCGAAGCGGCCATCCTGCCGTATGCAATATGGGAGATATTGATCACTGTAGGATTCTTTCTGATCTGGCTGGATTATAAGAAGAAACAATACCTGTTGCAGGGATTAGGAATTGCATTACTCATAGCCATGGCTGCCTTGTACAAAGGGGAAGGCGGTCAATGGATGCGGCCATCCTGGTGGGGAATATTAGGTATTATAGGCTGGGCTTACCTGGTGAGTGCGACTGTCTTTTTATTGGTGAAGGGGAAATTTCCTGCATTAATAGTATTGCTGGCCGTTTTTTTAGGGATCAATTTTGCAAAGCATAGTGGGGTATTATTAGTGGATATACCTGTAATAGGAGACGCGTCTTCCATTACATTGATCATGGCCGGCGTAGTCATTTCCAGTATCCCTAAAAAATCAATTCCCCTGTTAATTGGAATAGGTGTAGCGGCTATAGTGATTGGTTTGATCGTACGACCTTATACAGAAGGGATTTCAAAGATCAGGTCTACACCTTCATGGGTATTGATATGTGCGGGTATCAGCACGGTTGTATTTGCAATTATGATCTGGTTAGTAGATCTGAAAGGTAAGATGCACTGGTTTTCGTTTATCAAACCTGCTGGGACCAGTACATTGACCTGTTATCTCATTCCATACCTGTTATATTCACTGATGTTATTAGTGCATTTTCATTTTCCAGCATACTTAAATAATGGGGTAGGTGGGATCTTAAGAAGTATTGCAATAGCCTTTATGGTGATCTGGATTGTGGGCAGAATGGAAAAGATCCATCTCCGGCTCAAGATATAAACTGTTCCCCTGAGCGATACTTAAAATATAACCATCGGTAAAGTGAATCCATAATTCTTATTTTTCTGGGGCCGGTGACAATTGGTGCACTCATTTGTAAACGTCGCGTTCCTGCCATAGGCCTTTAAACCGGCACCTTTCCATCTGGCCCATCCCCAGCCTAATGTAAAAAAGAAACCCCTGATCCGGACAAATCAGGGGTTGGTATAGACATTAATGATGAAGTGGATTCGGGAAAACTGCAATTGAAGTCATCATGCAATATTTTATTCCGCCTTTAAACTATGCACCGGGTTGGCCAGCGCCGCCTTTATCACCCTGAAACTAATCGTCAGCAAAGTAATACCAATTGCCACCAGCGCGGCAATCACAAACACCATCCAGCCAATATTTGTACGGTATGAGAAGTCCTGCAACCAGCGGTTCATCAGCACATAAGAAAGCGGTGTTGCAATCAGTATCGCCACAATCACCAGCCTTAAAAACTCTTTTGACAACAGCGTCACAATACCTGAAATACTAGCTCCCAATACCTTGCGGATACCAATTTCCTTGGCCCGTTGTTCCGCCGCATAAGTCACTAAACCAAATACACCCATGGCGGCAATTATGATCGCCAGTACTGCAAAGATGGTGAATACCTGGCCGGTACGCTCTTCCGCTTTATACATGTGATCAAAGTCATCATCCATAAAGGTATATCTGAAAGGTTGCCCTGACATATCCTGCTGGTTCTGGTATTTATCTTTGATCTGTGCCAGCACCCCGGTAAGGTCATTGCTCTTAATACGAACTGCCATATATTGACGATACTCACCCAATCTGAAAATCAATGGTGGAATCTTGCTCTTCATCGTCCCTGCATTGAAATCCTTTACTATGCCGATCACATGGAACTGACCTTCATTATACAAATACCTGTCTTTGAGATCTTCATATCCTAATACCTTTGCGGCCGTTTCATTCAGCAACACCGCATTGGTATCACTCGGCATCTGTGGAGAGAAATTTCTTCCACCTACAACCTGCATATCCATGGTCGGAATATAATCGGCATCCACCATCCACTCCACCAGCGCCATTAACTTGCCATCTCCCGCCATCGGCGTTTTTGAATAAGAATTGGTATTTCTGTACTCAGACGTAGGTAGCGAGCTGGTAATGGTGGCATTCACGACCCCCGGAATCTGTTTGACCTCCTGCTGAAAACTCTTTGCATGGTTCCACAGTGCGCCGATATTCTGTAATACCAATACCTGCTCCCTGTTATAACCGGTATTACTGTTGCGGATAAACTGCAATTGTTTGAAAATAACCAGTGTACCTACCAGCATTAATATCGTAGCGGTAAACTGAAATACCACCAGGCCATTGCGCAGCCAGCTACCTTTCATCCCTTTGGAGTACTTGCCTTTCAACACTTGCACAGGCTCAAAAGAAGAGAGGAAGAAAGCAGGATAGCTCCCCGCCAGTAACCCCACTACCAAACAGGTGACAATAAGCCCCGGCATTATCCAGGTGAGATGGGTCCAGTGTAGGCTGATGGATTTATCAGAAAGGTTATTGAGATAAGGTAATAAAGCAGCGGCGATGATCACAGCTATCAACAAAGCAAAAAATGCTGTTAAGACAGACTCGCTGATAAACTGGAAAACCAGGTGACGTTTCTCAGAACCTAATACCTTGCGGACCCCAACTTCACGGGCCCTGCCTGCAGAACGGGCCGTACTCAGGTTCATAAAGTTCACACAGGCGATGAGTAAGATCAATACACCCGTAATGATAAAGATGTACACGTAGGTGATGTTCCCGCCAGGTTCCGCTTCGTCATTATTCGTAGAGCGGAGGTGAATATCTTTCAACGCAATGGCATTGTAGCGGAAGTAACCACCATGTTTTTCCAGCTGGGCGAAATTCTCTCCCAGGTAACTCATAAGACCTGGTTCCATATATCGCCTGGTACCTTCATTGATGATCTGTTGTATCCGGGAGGCAGACACACCCGGTTTTGCCAGTATATAGGTCGTATAACTATTGCTGAGCCATCTGTCCATCATATCATCTGTGCGGTGACCCATAGAACGGATCATATCAAAATGAAGATGAGACTGGGAAGGGGTATTCCGGATCACCCCGGTGATAGTATAAAAGGTCGTATTATCCATTTTCAGGGTCTTTCCCAGTACATCGGTACTTTGGAAGTACTTCCGTGCCATCCGCTCGGAGATAACGAGCGTATTGGGCTGTGAGAGTGCTGTAGCCGGATCGCCCACGATGAATGGTAATGAAAAGATCTTAAAAACGCCAGGATCTGCAAAGCTGGTATTTTCCTCAATGAGGGTTTCTTCTCCCTCTGCTTTTTTAACCAGTGCCTTACCCTGGTTGTCAAACCGCACAAATTCCTCTATCTGTGGGAAATCCCTTTTCAGGGAAGGCCCAAATGCTGCAGGCGTATTCCTTTCATGAAAGATAGTGCCATTGATCAGGAAGTCCGCATCCAGGCGATAGATCCTGTCTGCATTTGCATTGAATTTATCATAACTCAGTTCATCCGTCACGAAGAGAGTGATGAGCAGGCAGGTAGCAAGTCCGATAGCCAGGCCAAAAATGGTGATGGCAGAAAAGCCTTTATGCTTCCATAGGTTCCGGAGGGCGATCTTTAAATAATTCTTCAGCATGCAGATCTTTATTTGTTCAGGTGGCGTACTAAGAAAATGCCAAAATTAATGTACGCTGTAAATCAATACATTGTGATGAGTGTTCGGGCGTAAGTGTCCGCTTTTGGTACGAATGATGTACGGTTTTGATTATCTTCCACCCGAAATTTAAATTATGATACTGGATACACTGGCACAATACTCAAGGTATGCGTTTTTAGGGCCAAAGTTCGCCCGTGCGTTTGAATATTTACTCTCTACTGATTTCAGTAGGGTGGAGAAAGGGAAGTACGAGATAGATGGGAAAGACATTTTTGCTATAGTAAATGAATATGACACGGTGGATGCAGCGGGAGAACAGATGGAATCGCATAGGAAGTATATCGATATTCAATACATGGTAAAAGGGGAGGAGCTGGTAGGCCATGATTTCATGCTGCGTCATCAGCCCTCAAAGGCGTATGATCCGGAGGCGGATTATATGTTGTTTGCAGAAAAACCGATGTTCTTTTCTGTATTGAAAGAGGGAATGTTTGCTATATTTTTTCCCACCGACCTGCATATGCCGAATATAAAGATTGACCAGCCGGTAGCGGTGAGGAAAGTAGTGATTAAGATTAGTGTGGATGCCCATTCTTCGTAAAGATCGTATGTTAACTGAGTAGAGTAGGTCTTAGCCCCCATCCTTTTGTACACATCAAAACCACCTGCACGATCCCCGTGATGATGGGAGGCAATCACCATTCATACAGGCAGATGATGTCTGCGCTGAATGCTGTCGCTGAGCGGCCTTATCTGGGTCGTATCCCAGGGGGTATCAATGATGACGGCACCTTTGGCCGTTAGCAGGTACATACCGGTAGCGGGGTACTGTGCACCGTCATTTTCATGCCAGGTAACGTAGGTATACACGTGTCTGCTGAGGTGTTGGATCTGAAGCCTTTTTTGTGCGAACACGCAACACGGAAAAATGCAGTAGAGTAGTAGGTGGAATGATCTTTTCATGTACTGTAAATGTAGTTTTATTTGCGTGTTAACTTCTCATTAACTCGTTCGTGAGAATAGATAGTCTACTTTTAACACCTGTAGTATCAATAATTCATTTGTCATGGATAAACAAGCTATCTCAGAACTTGCTGCCGGTGCTGTTAATGCCCTTAGTGCTAATCTGAAAGTAGGTGGCGCAATAGAAACTCCTTTGTCAAGATGGATTAGTAGCAGACTTTCTGCAACAATTATAGCCGCGCTTCGAAAATCTCCGACTGACCAGACCATACAGGAAGGTGCAGAACAGGAACTGGTAGCCTTGTTAACAGCGCAGCCTGCATTAATTCAACAACTCTCCGGCCTGATGCGGATGGCGCACAATGGAATTGTGATGCCGCAGGATGGCAAAAACTAATTTTCTTATCTAACAGCACAAGATGTCGATACCTTCTTTAATAACCACTGCCCCTACTGAAGATTTATTCGAAGGAAGGAGGACTGACCTGGATGCGATCAATACTTTCGCGGGTATTTCGAACCGGGTGGTCTGTATTAGTGGTTTGGCGGGTATTGGGAAAACGGCTTTACTGAAGCAGTTTTTTAATGCGGCGATCCGGCGGCTCAATTTGATGGGGCAGCCGTATTATCAGCATGCACTGTGGCTGGAAAATGATTTCAAAGTACTCATGGATACCTGGCAGCTGACCAGTGTACATGATGTGTTGCTGAAACTGGTGAATATGGGGGGCGATAAGTTGTTGTGTATGGACAATGCACCTGCTGATCCCGCACTACTGGCTTACCTGACGGAGCATAAATGGACGGTGATCGTTACCTCGCGGGAGCGGATAAAGGAAACCATTCCGTATGAGCTGCAGGAAGTGAATATTGATGATGCTATCCGGATATTTGCTTTGTATAATGGGCTGGATCCGGATTCATTAAATATTTATGAGACGGAGATGATCAGTGATATTGTATGCCGGTTATTGCAACACACGCTGGCGTTGGAGATTACGGGTAAGTGTTCGGGAGAGAAGGGGTGGAGCTTGCATGAAATTAACCAGGTATTAAAAGAGAATGGTTTGAACATACCCAGACTGGCGGATATTAGTCGCCAGTTGACAGATACCAAAGTGAAGGCCATGTTTGCGCAACTGGCTGTAGTTTTCCCCGTGGGAGCAGAAATGGCTTTTTGAACTGGATAAAGTTGTTTGAGTAACCGGCTATAAATTCTCACATCAAATAATACAGGACTGATACGCTTTTGGAGTAATACCTTCCAACTGTTTGAACACCCTTACGAAATAATTTACATCACTGAATCCACATTGTTTACTGACAGTATTTAAATTTTGCGAGGGCTGCGACAGTAGCTGTTTTGCCAGTTTCACTCTTTCCCTGGTTATATATTCCAACGGAGTAATACCGAATTGTTCCCGGAACCATTTAAAAAAGAGATTTCTGCTCAGGTAAGCTTTACGACACAGGGCATCTACGGCGATTTTTTCTGTAAGGTGTTCCTGTATATAATGGAGCACATATTGCATCCTGTTCTGATTATTCGAGCTGTGAAGCGATGAATTCGATTGTTCCAGGTGCTGACTTTGAATCAACCGGATCAGCAATTCTTTCAGGTGCAGGTCTGCGTAAATATTTTTGGCCTTGTCACCACTACTGCATACGCTAATGAGCTTATTGATCAGCGCTGTGATTTGATCATCGTTTTCGAAGTGGTATTTATTAAAGGTGAGTTGCCAGTTGGTTTTATCGTCTCCTATATTGTAATAAGAGTGAAGGTATTCAATGGTGTCCCTGAGGTACGCGTCGTCTACGGCGAGTGCAATGCATTGTGTAGGATTGTCAAGACTCGCTTCGGGAAAGTCGATGATCATAGTTTCGTTGGGAGGTACGATCACAGTTTCGCCTGGAAGGTAGTGAAACGAGGGACGGTCCATCAGGTGCATCACTTTGTGACCGCGCACCATAGAGGTGATAACGAGGTCGTGGAAGGTGAGGGGCACGTGTTGAGCCTGCTCATAGCTTTCGAAGATGTTCAGCTCACAATTTTTGAGATTAAAGATCCTTCTGTTTTCTACCAAAGTATGGAGCTCGCGCGACGAGGAAAGTGCAACGTGGTTTAAATGATTTTTAACCTGCATGATAAAATCATTTTTGTTAGTACTATAAGTAAGATAAGCTATTTTTTCTGGAAGAATATGTTAAAGCTTTTGCCGGATTGGTTTACTCCGATAGGTAGCCTTTTTAATATCCTTTTTAATAAAGTACAATCGTGCTATAAATAAGTACAAAAATCTCCCCCTGTCAATCCCATATGCCTGATATTAGCAATATTAATTCACGAAATAAATTCCACCGTATGAGCAACACAGTCGCCGTGGCTCCCACACCAAACGTGGCGGAACGCCCTGCTTTTAAATCGAAATACGATCATTTTATCAATGGAGAATGGGTAGCACCCTCGAGCGGAGAATACTTTGATAATATCTCTCCGATAGATGGCAAACCCTTTACACAGGCGGCCCGTGGCAATGCCCAGGATATTGACAAAGCTATCGACGCCGCACATAAAGCATTTGAAACCTGGGGCAGAACAGCCGCAGCGTATCGCAGTAATTTATTACTTAAGATCGCCCAGATCGTTGAAGACAATCTCGACTACCTAGCTACCGTAGAAACCATTGACAATGGTAAACCTATTCGCGAAACCAAGGCAGCTGACCTGCCACTGGTGGTAGACCACTTCAGGTACTTTGCAGGTGTGATCAGGAGTGAAGAAGGCTCGCTCAGTGAACATGATGAGACTACGGTAAGTATCAACCTGCACGAACCAATCGGTGTAGTCGGACAAATTATCCCCTGGAATTTCCCGCTGCTGATGGCTGCCTGGAAAATAGCCCCCGCATTAGCTGCAGGTTGTTGTGTAGTGGTAAAACCAGCGGAACAGACACCTACCGGTATCATGGTCCTGATGGAATTAGTCGGACATGTACTGCCAAAAGGAGTGTTGAATGTGGTAACCGGTTTTGGGGTAGAAGCAGGTAAACCACTGGCATCCTCTCCAAAGATTAACAAGGTGGCCTTTACAGGAGAAACGACCACGGGACGTCTGATCATGCAGTATGCATCAGAAAACCTGATTCCGGTAACGATGGAACTGGGGGGCAAGAGTCCGAATATCTTCTTTGAAAGCGTGATGGATGCAGATGATGATTTCCTGGACAAAGCGGTGGAAGGTGCGGTCATGTTTGCACTGAACCAGGGCGAAGTCTGTACCTGCCCCAGCCGTATCCTGGTGCATGAACATATTTACGATGCCTTTATTAAGAAAGTAGTAGAACGTACCAAGGCGATTAAGATGGGAAACCCGCTGGATCCGACCGTGATGATGGGGGCCCAGGCCAGTGAAGACCAGTATCAGAAGATCCTGAGCTATCTGGATATCGGCAAACAGGAAGGAGCGGAAGTGCTGGCAGGTGGAGACGCATATAAACAGAACGGTGGTCTGGAAAACGGCTATTACATTCAGCCTACTTTGCTGAAAGGAAATAATAAGATGCGCGTATTCCAGGAAGAGATTTTTGGCCCGGTAAGCTGCATCACTACTTTCAAAACAACGGAGGAAGCGATTGCGATCGCCAATGATTCATTATACGGATTAGGTGCCGGTGTATGGACCCGCGACGCGCATGAGCTGTACCAGGTGCCAAGAGCAATACAGGCAGGCCGTGTTTGGGTGAACTGTTACCATGCTTACCCGGCGCATGCACCATTCGGTGGATACAAGAAGTCTGGTTTTGGTCGTGAAACACATAAGATGATGCTGAATCACTATCGTCAGACCAAAAATATGCTCATTTCTTATAGCAAGCAAAAACTAGGATTTTTTTAAATAGGGATCATGTGGACAAGAGGGCTGCTGCCCGGATGGGAGCAGCCCTTAATCTATTATCTGATTTTATAATGATAGCAAGAATTCTGGCCACACCGGTCGCAATAGAACTGATTGAGAAGCTTAGGCAACAGCATGGGCCGCTGATGTTTCATCAGAGTGGTGGGTGTTGTGACGGGTCTCAGCCTATGTGCTTTCCGGAGGGAGAGTTTAAGGTGGGACAGTCAGATGTATTATTGGGGAACGTTGCCGGCTGTAATTTTTATATGGGTGGTGATCAGTTTGAATATTGGAAACATACGCAGCTCACACTGGATGTAATTGCTGGCAGGGGAAGTAGTTTTTCGCTGGAGATACCTTTGGGCGTAAGGTTTCATATACGGTCAAGGGTGTTTACAGAGGATGAAATAAAGGCATTGGCTAATTGATCTCATTTTGCATTGTTCGTTTTATACAACAATACGCCGGTGGCCGCCAGCAGGGTGAACCCGGCATTGAATGCGATGTGAGCCGGGTAAGACATTTTGCCTAATATCCCTCCACAGGAGCAGGGGATATTTGTATAAAAGAAATACAGCGTACTCAGGTACAACGTGAACAATAACATGGTAAAGAAAGAGAGAAATAACCCAGATTTGCGCGTAGCAGCAAAACTCAGTAAGGCTACAATTAAAAACTCAATTCCTAAAACTCCCGGACCTAATAATTGTTTGTCATATTTTACTAAGAGGGGAGACTTACTCATATCGGCTAGAAAGAGGCCGTAGTCCATTGCTTTTACAACAGCAGCGTACATAAATAGTAAACCTAGTAAACTTACGATGGTGATGACAGCGTATTCTTTTTTCATTGATCAGACAGTTTGAATCGTAAAATGGGTCTATTATAAGCAGCGATGAGGGGGCGCTGTATTTTAGTAATA
This sequence comes from [Flexibacter] sp. ATCC 35208, assembly GCF_001975825.1. Lineage (GTDB taxonomy): Bacteria > Bacteroidota > Bacteroidia > Chitinophagales > Chitinophagaceae > Chitinophaga. Next base: position 29,763 of record NZ_MTKN01000067.1, on the reverse strand, counting down.
GTAATTATTTCTTTTTCATTGATCAGACAGTTTAAATCGTAAGATGGTTCTCTCATAAGCAGCGATGAGGGTATCACCGCATTTAGCCATCTGCAACACAGGTTTATTCTGGAATCCCGGCAGGCGGAAGCTGCCTGTATACTTACCGTCAGCAATATTGTAAACATCTACCGCAGGCCCCCTGTAATCACTTTTGATGGCATCCTGAGAGAGCACATAAGAGAGAACATACAAATGTGCTGCATCGGCAGTAGCCGTAGAATTGATAATGATCGCTTTTGGGGAGCGGGAATAAATATTGCCGGTTGGCACCGCGATATTGATAGGTGGTGATTGATCGATGGTTTGGAAAGATTGTGAAACACCTTTTGAAACATCATACTTTATAATATCACTATTATAAAATGAAACATAAAACTGGTACCGGGCATCATTCACAAAGAAGCCATCGGCAGATAAACCACCATCTTCAAAGTGCGTGAATTCCCGGATGGTGCTATCCTTAAAATGTAGCTGAGTACCTTTTCGTGTCAGGAAAGCAGCTATGCCTGTACTGTCGATCTGTTTGTTTGCCGGTTGATAGAGGGTAATATGTTCCTGTGTTTCATCAAACAAATAAAACATCTTCCCATCCTCCGAAATTTCTATTCTCGTAACAATAGATAATGGCTTTACACCATCGTTAAAAAAAGTATCCAGCTGCTGACTTACTGTATTATATCTGAAGACGGCTTTCTGGCTATATACATACCCGTAGATGTCATTGCCGTTAGCCCGCATAATACTCACCCTGCCAGGAAACGCAATGGTATCAATCGTTTCCAGCTGATAATGATTGTACATCCGGCTGACACCTGCAACAATTCTATCCGGTTCGGCACCACGTACGAGTATATACATAATGATAAATGCACTGCAAAAGAGTGCGGATAGGATCCAAAGATTTCTTTTCATAAAATAGAATAGATAGTAAGAGGGTGTTGCTCACACCCTCTTAACAAACAGCATAAATGAGTGTGAAACGTAGATCAGGGGCAGATCTGAGTTTTGATACCCCACGCACCGCTGGAATTACAGGTCAGGTCTGGTTCACAATGGCAGTATGCTGCTCTTTTGGACTGGCCCGCCTTTACGGCAACAGCAATAGTGGTGCCTGCAGCAAGCACTAACAGAAGAAACGCTAACTTTTTCATCGTTTTCGATTTGTGTTTTTGATTATTAGTATGAGAAATGAAAAATTACAGGGTTTATGTGGTTGACATTTGATAAAAGGGTTTAGAATGAAAATTACAGGGTTTTAGTAATTGACATTTGATAAAAGGGTTTAGAATGAAAATTACAGGGTTTATGTGGTTGACATTTGATAAAAGGGTTTAGAATGAAAATTACAGGGTTTTAGTAATTGACATTTGATAAAAGGTTTAGAATAAAAATTACAGGGTTTTAATAATTGACATTTGATAAAAGGTTTAGAATAAAAAGTAAAGGGTTTTATGACTGACAATTTATTTTGAAAATGTTAAAACTACACGAATAGCTTCCATTCCAGGTAGTCGTTTCTGATGATAGAAATTTAGATATTAATAATAATTACAGGGCTTCTCTGCTATCTGGGCTCACAATATGTTTTTTATAGTATACTCAATCTAGGAAAGTTTTTTGAGAGTAACAATAATTTTGTGAGTATTATTTTTATTCAAAACAAAAATGATTTTCCCTGAAACGCGTTATATTTAATAGACGAAATTAGCTATTCGATAGACAGAACGGGCGGATGAGCCGTAAACCCGTTCCATTATTTACACAGAATTTCCCAAATCTGGAATTATTGAGCAGACAGAGCACTAGATAAATCACTGAAAATTAATGGTTTGCCTTAATTGGCATGTGCTATGCATTTACTATAGTACATTGCTTTTTTCATAAGCTTACTAGGAGATCATACGCAGCATTTGGACTATCAGCCTTCAGCTTGCCAGCAGGCTGTAACCCTTATGATGCAATTGTGGTCTCCTATTTTTTTTTCCTTAAATTGTGAGCGTCCTTTCCCCTGATACTTAAAATTTTTTAAGTTATGAACAGTTATGGTGTATTGATACTGGGAGCAGGAAATTCTTCCCGCCTGGGACAGCCAAAGCAACTATTGCGCTACCAGGGCAGGACCCTGATCCGGCAAATGGGTGAAGAGGCCATTGCAGCGGTAGATGCGCCTGTGATGGTGGTGACCGGGGCCAATGCGGATCTTGTGGAAGAGGCACTGCGTGAGCTTCCCATTGAGGTGGTGGAAAATGATCATTGGGAAGAAGGGATGAGTAGTTCTATTGGTATTGGTGTGAAAGAATTGCAATTGTTGCATCCGGAGCTTTCCAATATTATCATTATGGTTTGTGATCAGCCGTTTGTAAATGCCGGTTTGCTCAGGCAGCTAATTCAGCACCAGATAGTAACTGGGAAGGGGATTGTAGGAGCTACCTATGAAAATACTATTGGTACCCCGGTGTTATTTGGGAGCGATTATTTTCCTGCTTTAAAGGAACTGAATGGTCAGGATGGGATACGGCAGATTTTGCGTCAGTCAACGGGGGATATTGCGATTGTATCTTTTCCTTTGGGAGCATTGGATATTGATACTGCGGAAGATTATCAGCAATTACTAAAACGGTAGATAAAGTTTCTTTTGCTATAGAAGTCTGAAAATTGATAGCGCTGCCAGCAACCAGCAATTGCTAAAACGGTAGATAAAGTTTCTTTTGCTATAGAAGTCTGAATATTGATAGCGCTGCCAGTAACCAGCAATTACTAAAACGGTAGATAAATATGAGAACCATTTGCTTCCTCTTTGCATTTTTTTTCCTCCAACAATTAAAAGCACAAACCATCCAGGTCACTGGTGAAGTCACCAAAAAACTAAACCTGACAAAAGATGATCTTGCAAAGATGAACAGGACCACCGTTACTGCCAAAGACAAAGACGGCAAGGACCATACCTACAAAGGCGTGGCTGTAGCCGAGATCTTAACCCAGGCTGGTGTAACTACCGGCGCCCAGCTACGGGGCGCAAACCTTTCTAAATATTTATTGGTGACATGCGCAGACGGATATGCTGTGGTGTTTTCTCTTGCTGAACTGGATGCAGCCTTCACTGATAAGGTCGTAATTCTGGCGGATGAAAGCGATGGTCAACCGCTGCCTGTAGACAAAGGGCCATGGCGCATTGTTGTACCCGGCGAAAAGAAACCGGCGAGATGTTGCTACAGGGTAACAACATTAAATGTAGGCTTTGCAAAATAGTTGCTACCCACCCCAACCCCCATTTTTCCAAAATAATTACTGGATTTCCAATCACTTATTACCCCAAAATCCCAATTTCCCCCGCCCACCCCAAATAGATAGGTCGTTTAGATACTATTATTCCCTTCGCTGATACTATCCTCTCATATATGCTAAATCGAATAACTAAAAAACTGTTAATATTTGTTAATTTCTAATATAAGTGGTTGCTAATGCAAATAATATAATATATTGAAAAGTAACTATTTGCATTAAAATTTAATGGATATGAACCTTGTTAACAATCATTTTGATGATAAGAAGTAGTATTATTTTGCTTGTTTTGAATAGAAGAGGTTGTAACTTTGCGTCGCTTTTCCGATCGAACGAAATGTGAAGACTGATGGAAAAGTAACAGGAGGCGATCTACCCCTGTTTATATATAATAATCAAACACGTTTACTGATTAACTAACGATAGCCTCGTTAAAAGGGGCAGGGCAATTTATTGCCTGAAAAGTTAAATGTTAATTTAAACAGATAAAAACTCATGAAGATGAAAGTTTTATTCCTGATGGGCCTTCTTGGTGCTGCGTTTTTGCAGGTAAATGCGCAGTCTCTGTTGAACAATCCGATTGGCGAAAAATTGAGCAGTGGTGTACTGGAAGAAACCTATTTATCAAAAAAGATTTCCGCTTTTAACAAGGTACGTGCTGACTATCCAAATAGTGATACCGGTTTGAATACGGCGTTGTATGACCAGGCCAGGTATTCTATCGCTATCAGCATGGCAGAAGCACAGCAACCAGTGAAAGTAAAGGAGATGATTAAATCTATGACCTCCAAAGGCTACAAAAACGCTGCCACTACCGGCGCTGCTATAAAGCTGGCTGATGCAGGTCTGTTCGACGATGCACTGGCATTGTTAAAGCCTAACATGGACACCATGGAATTCATCCAGAAACAAGGTGATTCACAGGCATTTAACCCTGATTTTATTGCTAACTATACCAATTATACAATTGCGAAAGCTAAAGTGCTGAACAAAAAAGGTGCGTACAGGGAAGCCCTCGAGCTTGTAAAACCACTGTATGAGCAGCACGATCCTAGTTCCTTCACCCGTGTACAGGAACCATACATCATGGCACTGTCCGGTATGGGTAAGAAAGCAGAAGCTTTTGAACTCATCAAGCATGCAATGTTGAAATCTTCCAGCACAGTTGCACTGAGAGACGTGGCGAAGGAAATCTACCTGGACATGTATGGTGACGAAGGTGAATATGCTATGTTCGTAGATTCTACCAGCGGTGTGGCTAAACGTCGTATGAAGGAGTCTATCGCTTCTAAACTGATGGAAAGACCAGCTCCTGACTTCGTACTCACCGACGTTAAAGGCCGTGAAGTTACGCTGAATAGCTTCAAAGGTAAAGTAGTGATGCTGGACTTCTGGTCTACCTGGTGTACACCTTGTAAGAAATCTTTCCCTGTAATGCAGAAAGTATTTAACAAGTTCAGACACGACACCAGCGTTGTATTCCTGTTCGTTCATAGCTTCGAAACAGAAAGAGATCCTAAAAAGGCAACTTCTGAAGCAGCTAAGTACATGATGGAAAACAACTATCCTTTCAGAGCCCTGATGGACCTGAGAAGTACTACCGACAGCCGCGTGGCTAAATTGTTTGAAGTGAACGGTCTGCCTTCTAAATTTATCATCGACGGTAAGGGTAACATCCGCTTCTCACTGAGCGACCTGGATGAAGATGATGATGTGGAAGCAGAAGAAATCGTACAGATGATTGGTATGGCTGAAAAGGGAATGCAAAGCGTACTATAAGATTTGAATAAGTAGTTTGATTGTAAAGGGGGACCGTCTCAGTTTTGAGATGGTCTTTTTATTTTTTGTTAATATTGATAAATGGTGAACGTTATATCGGTGCATTTGTACATCTTACAATTTTTACCCCCGTGGGCATGGTAATTGTGCGATTTGGACAATTATAAATGAGCTACACCATGTTAACTATTTCCAAATATCTGGGCGATGATGCCGCCTCCTTACTGGAACACATTTGCGGAAAGATCACCGCACAGGATATTGTCCACCCCGGCAACTGGCAGCAGATCTTCATTGAAAGTAACCGGCCTGCCCCGGTGCTAAATAGCCTGGCGCGTATTTATGGGCATGGGCGATTGGCCAATACCGGGTATGTGAGTATCCTGCCGGTAGATCAGGGCATCGAGCATACTGCCGCTTATTCATTTTATAAGAACCCAATTTACTTTGATCCGGAGAATATTGTAAGACTCGCGATTGAAGCGGAGTGTAATGCTGTCGCTTCTACCATCGGGGCACTGGCCCTGCATGCACGCAAGTATGCCCACAAGATCCCTTATATCGTAAAGCTGAATCATAATGAGCTGTTGACCTACCCTACCAAGTATGATCAGGTGCTTTTTGGCAGCGTGCGCGAAGCGTGGAATATGGGGGCAGCTGCCGTAGGCGCCACCATTTACTTTGGATCCGAACAGAGCGACCGGCAGATTGAGGAAATCGCAGCTGCTTTTGAGGAGGCTCATGCATTGGGGATGGCTACTATTCTTTGGTGTTATACCCGGAATGCTGCCTTTAAAACCCCGGAAAGAGATTATCATACCGCTGCGGATCTCACAGGTCAGGCGAACCATATTGGGGTGACCATACAGGCGGATATTATTAAACAGAAATTGCCGGACACTAATTTTGGGTTCAGGGATTTGAAGTTTGGTGTATTCAATGATGCGATGTATGAGGCGCTGACAACCGCGCATCCGATAGATCTGTGTCGTTTCCAGGTGGCTAACTGTTATATGGGTAAGATTGGGCTCATTAACTCTGGTGGTGGATCTGCAGGTGAGTCGGATATCGCAGAAGCAATTAAGACAGCAGTTATCAATAAACGGGCTGGAGGTACTGGCCTTATTATGGGTCGGAAAGCTTTTCAGCGACCTTTTGCTGAAGGGGTGGAACTGATTCAAAATGTACAGGACGTGTACCTGGATAAGAGTATTACGATTGCCTGAATGCAGAATGTTGTGCACAATGCCAGCGCAATTAACTGATTTCAACGTACAATACACGTATTAAAGATCTTTATTACAAAACGGAGACCATGCGCACGATTTATGACCGTTCACAACTGAACGACCTGGCTTTTTCCAACAGCAAAGAATTTCTCGCAGTAGCCGCAAAAGGAAACTATGCGGCTGGTACAATCGCAGGTTGTAACACCCGCAAGTACCACGGCCTGGTGGTAGCCCTGCAACCCCAAATTGACGAAGACCATCATGTGCTGCTCGCCAGTCTGGACGAAACTCTAATTGATGGCGATCACACCTACGACCTTAGCATTCATAAATACCCAAACATCTATGCGCCGGATGGGCCACAGTATATGGCTTCGTTTACAGCCCAGCCCATACCTTCCTGGACATTTGAATGTGGAGAGAATACTATAAGTAAGGAATTGCAAATAGATGATGAAGGCAGTTTAACGATCCGTTATACACTTACGAAAGCCAACGGCCCTCTTGTTTTGCGCTTACACCCTTTATTAGCTTTCAGAAATATGCACTGGGTACGCAGGGCTGATGAACACGCAGATAAGACCGTGCACTATATAAACGACGGCATCAGTATGCAGCTATACCCTCAGTATTCATCCCTCTTTTTACAAATGACCGGAGATGCAGTATTCAAAGAAGCCGGTTACTGGTACTACAATGTAGAATATCCCATAGAACAGGAAAGAGGATATGAATACCAGGAAGACCTATACAGTCCCGGGTATTTTGAAGTCACCTTACACCCCGGTCTTGCTGTGATTTTTTCAGGTGCGATCACGGAGCGCCAACAACTGGTATGCAGAGCGCCGAAGCCCGTACCCCAAACTACAAAAGAATATCTGCTAAAAGCTGCCTCCCAGTTTGTCATTCATACTTCAGGTGGTTTAAGTATCAAAGCTGGTTACTACTGGTTTGGCAGCTGGGGAAGAGATACCTGTATTTCGCTGCCAGGACTGACTTTTTTAGCCGGAAATCCAGGCGCCTTCTCAAGTATCATGTCATTGCTTCGCGTGCTCTTAAAAGACGGATTATTGCCCAATACGGGCAATCTGAGAGATGAAAGCAAGTATGCCACTGTAGATGCCTCCATGTGGTTCGTATGGGCCTTGCAGCAATACGCCATTCACGAGGTAGGCGCCGCTGCTGTCTGGAACATATATGGCGATCTGCTGAAAGATATCTTGTATCATTACCGGTATGGTACCGCATTCAATATTCACATGGAGCCTGATGGTATGATCAGTGCGGCTTATCCCGGCAAAGCACTGACATGGATGGATGCCGTGATCCTTGATACCCCCATTACACAAAGACCCGGAAAACCTGTAGAGGTAAATGCACTCTGGTACAATGCCGTTTGCTTTTGTGTCAATGCTGCCCGCGATGCGGGAGATAATGTTTTTGTACAGGAATGGAGTGAATTCCCTGCTCTGATCGCCACCGGTTTTGTAAAATGCTTCTGGGATGACAACCACCAGTATTTAGCAGATGTGGTGCATGAAAATATACCTGACTGGTCCATACGACCCAATCAGATCTTTGCCGTTGCATTGCCTTATTCACCTTTAAATGAGGTACAACAAAAGGCAGTTGTAGCTATTGTTAAAAGAGAACTGTTAACCCCAAGAGGATTACGTACCTTATCTCCACAAGATCCTAATTACATCGGGCATTATGGCGGTAGTCAGCTGGAACGTGACCATGCTTATCACCAGGGAACTGTGTGGCCATGGTTACTGGCGCACTATGCCGCCGCCGTATTAAAGACAGCTGGAGATGCCGGTAAGGAGGAATTGAAGGAATTATTTAGCCATGTAGAGAGTGCGCTGGAAGAATGTTGCCTGTACTCTATTCCCGAAGTGTATAATGGAGATGCCCCCCATGCAGCGGGAGGTACGGTGGCACAGGCATGGAGCGTGGCAGAATTTATCCGTTTTGAAAGGCTTATTTCGGGCGCCTGACAACTATCATTTTCCCCTTTGACCATACTCATTGCCCACCGGCGTTTATATGCGAACCTTTGTGTATAAACCCTCCTTGCTATGTACACCGATGTTTATCAGCCTTCGCCACCAAATAATGTCGCTATTGCGGATATCTTCCACCACATAGCTGCCTGTTACAGGTATATGGGTAAAGACCATTATGATCAGGTCCAGGCCTATGACCGCGCTGCCACCTGCCTGCGCCGCCTGCCTGTAGACATTGAAGTGTTCAGATCCCGCCTCCGGGAATTAACCGCCCTGACAGACGTGATCCGAAACGAAATCACGGAATTCCTCGACGCTGGCTGTATCCAACACTATCAACGCTTTAAAAATAAAGTCCCCTTCGAACTGCTGGACCTGCTGGAAATAAAGGGTTTTGGCCCATCAACTGTAAAATTACTGCATGAAACCTGCGGGATCCAGAACAGGGATCAACTCATCACCGCCCTGCAATATGGCAGACTGGACGATGTAGGCGAAATCAGCCCTGTCAAACTCGATCTGCTCAAACGCAGTTTCAAATTACATAAATCTTCCGCCAACCGTTTACTGCTTTGGGATGCCATGCTGCAAGGCAATGAGATCCTGCGTGTTCTCCGCCTCGTCAAAGGCGTTGCACATGCGGAAATAGCCGGTAGCCTGCGCCGTGGCTGCGAAACCATCGGCGACCTGGACATGGTATTGCAGGTGGAAGAACCTGACCGCGAACAGGTCACTACACAGATCGTGCAGTTGCCACACGTGGAAAACGTCGTGCTCCATGGCAGAAACAGGATCTGTGTAGTACTCTACAATAATACACAACTAGACATCAGGATGGCCGGTGCTACCGCTTTTGGGGCAAGCTGGCTGTATTACACAGGTAGTCGTGAGCACCTGCTCCACCTGAGCGATCTGGCCGAACAAAAAGGCTTTATCCTTTCTCCGGAAGGCCTGTTTGACACCATGTGCAACTATGTAGCCGGTGCCAGCGAAGAAAGTATTTACCATGCCCTCAATATTGCCTTTATTCCTGCTGAACTGCGGGAAAGTGGCAAAGAGATCCGTCGCGCAGCACGACATATGTTGCCACAGCTGCTGGCACACCACCAGATCAAAGGCGACCTGCGCATGCATGTGGATGAACACCTGCATGACAGTATTGCCACGACGGCTCATTACGTCATGAATGCCTTTCCTCATTATGAATACATTGTAGCAGCTGCACACGGCGATACTCAGGACAAGAAAGGATTAGCTGCATGGATCAGCAATATAGACCGCATTAACGAACAGATAGGATTCTCTTTCCTGAAAAAAGGGCTCACCGTAGAAATCTTACAGGATGGCACACCTGCGCTGCCCGGTTCTCTGCTACAACAATTTGACTGGGTAACCGGTATCGTGCTGAATGATACCGAAAAGGAAATCACCCAGCGCCTGCTCACCGCCTGTGAAAATCCATATATCCACTGCATCGGCAATCCTTCCAACAGGATCATTGGCAAGAAGAAACCTTCTATTGTAAACTGGGAACTGCTGTTTGAAAAAGCTGCTGCTACCAACACCGCACTGGAAATAAATGCACAACCATGCAGGATGGACCTGCGCGATGAATGGGTGAGGAGAGCAGTGGAGAAAAAAGTATACCTGGCTATAGGTAGTTGTGCCGCTATTATGCGACAAGTTGACTATATGCAGCTGGGTGTTACACTAGCCAGGAGAGGCTGGTGCAAATGCGAAAATATTCTGAATACCATGCATTGGGAGGCAATCGAAGAATTTAAGATTGCCCGGGAAAATGCATTATCGCTCACAAATATAAAACACGTGTGATATGAAAACGATTTTATTGGTGCTGAACGGCCCTAACATGGCAAACACCATTGCTTTTGGCTGCTATCTGTCAGGTATTACCAGAGCCAGACTGGTGGGGGTATTCCTGTGTGATAAGATAAGTGAAACGACTTCTGCCCTGAAGCAGATGTACGGTTTTAGCTATGTAGAATCCATACTGGCTGAAGACCTGCCGGAACGCACCCATGACAGAATGGAACAACAGATTGGCCTGTTCAAGGAAACCTGCCGCAAGAAAGGGATCAACGCCACCATGTATTCTAATCAACGGGTTACTTTAAAAGAAGTATTGTCAGAAAGCCGCTTTGTAGACCTGATCCTGACGGACAGTGTGTTCAGCACCGATCAGTCCAGAGAAGGCCTGCCAGACAATATGCTGAAGATACTGCTGGCCGGCGCAGAATGTCCTGTGCTGATCACACCTTACAAACCTACACCGATCGAAGAAATCGTGTTCTGCTACGATGGCAGCGAAGCGTCCTTCTTTGCCATGAAACAACTGGTGTACCTGCTGCCTGAGCTGGACGAAGTGAAAGCCACAGTGCTGGAAGTAAACACCGGTCAGGCTATTGAAGAGAATGAACAAATACAGGTATCCGACTGGTTGAGCAGACATTATAGCTATACTGAGTTTGTCATCGTAAATGGCAAACCGGCGGAAGAATTATTCCATTACCTGGCGCCTAAAAAGAACACCTTGGTTGTGATGGGCGCTTATGGCCGGAGTATCCTTTCCCGCTTCTTTCAGGAAAGTAAGGCGGATAAGCTGATTCAACGGCTGGCGTTCCCGTTATTTATTACCCACCATTAAGAAAATACAGAAAGCATTATTATTTTAGTGAAATGAATAATAATGTGAACCGTTTTTCCCGCAGGGTTTTTCTCAAATCTGGCAGTGGCGTGATGGCCGGGTTAATGATACCGGCAACTGTGAAGGGTCTTTTTGCCAAAGAGAAAGCCAGTATAAGCGTGGATGTGAATGAGGTCAGGGGCATCGTTTGCCCGGAAATATACGGACAGTTTATAGAGCACCTGGGCAGGGCTATTTATGGAGGTATCTTTGATGAAGAGACGAATAGTTTTCGCAAAGATGTACTTGAAAAAGTGAAGCCACTCAAAGCCCCCCTGATGCGCTATCCCGGTGGTACGGTGACAAAGACCTATCACTGGAAAGATGGAATTGGTCCTGTAGATAAGCGGCCCGTAAGACGGAACCTGATCTGGGGTGGGGAAGACAGTAATCATTTTGGTACGGACGAATTCATGAAATATAGCGCTGAGATAGGCGCAGCGCCATTCCTCACGGTGAATATGAATACCGGTACAGCAGAGGAGGCGTCAGACTGGGTGGAGTATTGTAATGCCAATGGCAACAGTTACTTTGCCACACTACGTAAAACGAATGGACATGCAGCACCCTATAAGGTTAAATATTGGGGGCTTGGAAATGAAGAAGCGGCCAAAGAGGATGCGGGGTTGTTACAAAGCCCTGACGACTATATTAAAAAGGCCTGGTATTTTGCAAAGTTGATGAAATTGCAGGACCCGGAAATCAGTCTGGTGCTGGTGGGGGATAATGATGAGTGGAACAGAAAGGTCCTGCAGGAAATGCATCCCATATGTGATTATATCTCCCTGCACCTGTATGCAGGTTCACAGCCGGGGAGACCGGCTACCTTGTTCTCTTCGATTGCTTCGATGGAAAAGAGGATTGAGGAAACGGCGCAGCTTATAAAGGAGATTGCCCCTGGAAAAGTGGAAAACTTTAATAAGTGGTATCGTTTTCCCAGCAGGCAGAAGCCGGTGAAGATTGCGCTGGATGAGTGGGGGATATGGGAGAATGGTGGCACAGGTAATTATGGGTTGGAGGTGAAGTACAATTGGAACCATGCACTGGGAGTCGCTACATTTTTTAATATTTTTCACAGGCATGCGGATGTGATTGGAATGGCTACGTGGGCACAAACGGTGAATGTGCTGGCGCCGGTTATGACGGATCAGACAAGGGTATTTGTGCAGACGGTGTATTATCCAATGGTGATGTATAGGCAATTGTGTGGAGGAAAGAGTGTGGGTGTAAAGGTGGATGGACCGGTGAATGATGGGATTCCGGCACTCGATGTTGCTGCCACTGTTAATGAGGATATATTAACGATTACAGTAGTGAATAGAGATCCTAAACAGGATATTGATATCGCATTAAATAAGAACGGGAACTGGAAGGTGTATGTGTTGAATGCACCGGGGATAGAATTGGAGAATACATTTGATAAGGATGTGGTTTCTCATAAAGAAACCACGCTGAAAGGGAGCAATTATTCAGCCCCGGCACACAGTATTTCTTTCTTACAAATAAAGATATAAGGTGGCCGGAGAACTATGCCAAACCCTTCGCAGAAAATTACGTTTTCCTTTGGGGAAGTAATTTTCAGCGAAGGGTTTGATGTTTTATTCAATTCAAATCAATTTTTGTCTCGTCCGGCTATAGGTTTACACCTTGGTGAGATAATCCTGATTTTAGTTTACACCAGGTTTTATCAATCCAGATCGGGATCCGTATCCAGCATCTGTACTCTCCCCACCTGCCCATCTTCCAGCCTCACCTTTATCCCCCTGGAATGAAACGCCGCTGATGTCAGCAAATCCTGCACGATCCCATAAGTTATTTTCCCACTCCGCTGGTCTTTCTTGAGAATGATCCCCACTTCCAACCCCGGATAAATGTCTTTTCTATATTGTCCTTCTGATTTCATGAAATAAAATTAAATCCTTTGTCCGGATTTTCCATTTCTCTGTGTCATTAAGGAAATAAAACCCACACAATATGGAAAATCGTATCGTATCGCATGCTGAATGGGTCGAAGCCCGCAAAGCCTTTCTGGTCAAAGAAAAAGAATACACCCACCTCCGCGACCAGCTGGCAAAAGAGCGGCAGTCGCTGCCCTGGAAAAAAGTAGATACAAACTATGTATTTGACGGCCCCAACGGTAAAGTGACCCTGTCAGACCTGTTTGAAGGTCGTAGCCAGCTCCTGGTGCAGCATTTTATGATGGGACCGGAGTGGAAAGAAGGGTGTATCGGCTGTTCCTTTATGGCGGACCATGTACCGGGTACCCTTCCACACCTGAACAACCACGATGTCTCTTTTGCCGCTATTTCAAGAGCGCCCATAGACGCTATTGAAGCTTTCAGAAAGCGGATGGGGTGGAACTTTCCCTGGGTTTCCTCCGGGCAGAACAACTTCAATTTTGATTATCATGTATCATTTAAAAAGGAGGATACTGTATATTACAATTACGAGAATAGTAAATTTGGTGGTGAGGAATTGCCGGGTATCAGTGTATTTTACAAGGATGAAAGCGGGCAGATCTTTCATACCTATTCCTCTTATGCCAGAGGCAATGAGGAATTGCTGGGGACTTATGTGATACTGGACCTTATGCCTAAGGGGCGGAATGAGGAGAATGGGTTGCAGGATTGGGTGCGCCATCACGATAAATATGAAGTGGTGAGCGAACATAAATGTTGTCACTCATGAGGGGGAATTGCGAGGCCAGTGGTGGGGAGTCGTACGTGAAGAATTGTGATTCCGGTAGTGTGCCGTCATACGTGAAGAATTGCGATTCTGGTAGTGTGTCGTCAATCATGAAGAATTGCGATTCTGGCGTGCTATCACGAATGAAGTGTAACTGCCGCCCCATTCGTATGCTCCTGCCAGGTATCCTTCTCATATTAATACCCAAGTGCCCCCTTTGCCTGGCCGCCTGGATCGCCCTTGGTACCGGTATCGGTATTTCGTTTACAGTGGCCACCTGGCTTCGCTGGGGCCTGATTGCAATGTGTATTGTTTCCCTTTGTTATCTTATATTTAAAAGTACTGTTCACTTATGGAAAAATTCATGCTCCTCATCAGGGAAGACCTGCAAAAGTTAAAAGAATACACAGACAAAGACAGGGATTATGGCATCAAAGAAATGACAGCATGGGTGGAAGGCCTCGCTGCCACTGGCAATTTTGTAGGAGGTGAGCCTTTATGGACCGAAGGCCGGTACGTTACTAAAGATGCCATTATATCCGACGGCCCATTCATTGAAGCCAAAGAAGGTGTAAGTGGTTACATCCTGATCAATGCAGAAAATCTGGAACAGGCAGCTGCGCTGGCGCAAACCTGTCCAATCGTACAGCGGGGAGAGCTGGAAATAGAAGTAAGACCTATCATGGTGACAGATTTCCCGAATGGTTGATCCATATAATTCAAAAAATGGTTACGCCATGTAATTCCGGAAAGGTTGATCTAAATAATTTCCCGAATGGTTGATCCATACAATTCAAAGAATGGTTAAACCATATAATCCCGGGAAGGTTGATCTATATAATTTCCCGAATGGTTGATCCATATAATTCAAAAAATGGTTAAGCCATGTAATCCCGGGAAGGTTGATCTATATAATTTCCCGAATGGTTGATCCATATAATTCAAAAAATGGTTAAATCATATAATTCCGGAAAGGTTGATCTAAATAATTTCCCGAATGGTTGATCCATACAATTCAAAGAATGGTTAAATCATATAATCCCGGAAAGGTTGATCTAAATAATTTCCCGAATGGTTGATCCATACAATTCAAAGAATGGTTAAATCATATAATCCCGGGAAGGTTGATCCATATAATTCCCCCAATGGCTGAACCACTTAAAAACGTGCAAAAGGAAATAGACCATTTATACAAACAACACTTTGGCAAAATGGTCGCTTCCCTGTTGCGCTTCTCAAAAGACATAGACCTGGAAACAGCAGAAGACCTTGTTCAGGATGCCTTTGCAGCTGCATTATCCCTCTGGGAAAAGCAGCTGCCGGATAATCCCGCCGGCTGGATTTTCACCGTATGCAGAAATAAAGCATTAAACAAACTGAAAGCGGATAAAAAATTCCTTCGCCTTCACCAGGCGCCGGAACCTGCTCCGGAGTTGGTATCCCCAGCCATCACCTTTTCTGCTGAATTTCCGGACGATGAACAGCTTCGTTTACTATTTGCCTGCGCTCATCCCGACCTGGCGCCTAAAGTACAGGTCGTGATCACCCTGAAGTATGTGATCAACTTCAAAGTAGCCACTATTGCCAGTCTGCTGGGAATGACCATCGATGGGATAGATAAATTGCTACTGAGGGCCAGACAAAAGATCAGAGAAGAAAAGCTCCTCCTTATTCCCCCCGCACCTGAAGCCATGCAGCAGCGGTTACCCATCGTACACAAAATCATTTACCTCATTTTTAACGAAGGCCACACTTCTGCAGAAGGAAAGGAGCTTTTAAGAGAAGACCTTTGTGAAGAAGCCCTGATCCTTAATAAAGCGATTTTAGATAGCCAAATGGGCAATATCGACACCCTTGCCTTATATGCGCTTATGTTGTTAAATGCCGCCCGTTTTAAGGCCCGTTTTGATGAAAATGGAGAGTTGCTAGACCTGGAACAACAGGATCGTTCATTGTGGAACCAGGACCTGATAAAATTGGGAGACTATTACTTTCATCAATCGAAAGGATCACTGCTTTCTTCATATCATATTGAAGCATACATTGCCTGGCTGCACAGCACGGCCACATCATTTGCAACGACTGACTGGCAAACGATCGCGCAATTGTATAAACAGTTATTACCAAATCCATTTGTAGAATTAAACTATGCGATTGCATTGTATTATGCCGGCGAGGTGAACAATGCATTTACCCTGTTACACAACTTGCAACGCTCCCCATTTATGAACAGTTATTACCTGCTGAATGCCACACTTGGCAAACTCTATATGCAAGAAAATAATCATGCTCAGGCCGCCGTATATTTTTCTAAAACCCTTGACCAGACAAGATCTTCAGCAGAAGCAAATTATATCAGGAAGATGTTGTCAAAGTTAAATTTGTAGACATTATCTTTAGGCATATTTAAATCTATGGAAGCAATCATGGCAGCCGGTTACGTGAACAATGTAGCATTGGAAACGATTATAAAAGATGAAGACTGGAAAGGAACTCCGGTTGATGCACGTGGACGTTATGTAAATCTGCAACATCCATACTCCCCGTCATTCATGGAAGTACTCCGCTGGAAGATGAAAGAAAACCCTTTCAAAGCGGAGAAGGAAAAACTGCGCTGGAAGCCCGAAGTATTGACAGATGCAGCCTGGCGGAATGGAGATGATGATGTGATTGCATGGCTGGGCCATTGTACGTTCTTTATTCGCATAGGCGGTGTTCGCCTGCTGACCGATCCTGTATTTGGCGATATCCTCGCAGTGAAAAGAGTGTCTCCGTTTCCAGTGAACCCGATTCTATTAACCAAACTGGATTACATCCTGCTCTCTCATGATCATCGTGATCATTGTGATAAACCTACATTGCAACGGTTAGCAAGGAACAACCCGAAAGCGACTTATCTTACGGGATTAGGCATGGAACCTTTATTAAAGGAGTTTACCGGTTCAGAACTGATCCAGGAAGCCGGTTGGTACCAGCAATACCTGACAGAAGATGTGAAGATCACGTATGTGCCTGCACGCCACTGGGGCAAGCGGGGCGCTTTTGATACCAACCGCCGCTTATGGGGTGGGTTTGTAATAGAGTCTGCGCAACGTCGTATTTATTTTGGTGGCGACAGTGGGTATGATACCCATTACCAGCAATTGAAAGAAGTGTTTGGTGGATTTGATTATGCTTTGCTGGGTATTGGTGCGTTTGAGCCGGAGTGGTTCATGCATCCGGTACATCAGTCCCCGGCACTCGCTATTAAGGCCATGGAAGAACTTAATGCAGGGCATGCCATTCCTATGCACTTTGGAACTTTTGATTTGTCTGATGAGCCACTTGATATGCCGCTAAAAGTGTTTAAACAGGTTGCTACAGCGCACGGATTGGAAAAGCGGATCAAGCCGCTCCGGATTGGCGAAGCTTTGCATCTGGCCTGATGCCTGATAAGAGGTGTTTTAATTCATTCAGCAACTAAGGAATTAATATGCTGCACTTAAGCATGAAGAACTATAGTACCTGTGTAATAAGGCTGCTGTAAGAATGAATAAGGTTCATATTTAAGCGGATTGGCGAAGCTTTGCATCTGGCCTGATGCCTGATAAGAGGTCTTAATTCATTCAGCAACTAAGGAACTAATATGCTGCACTTAAGCATGAAGAACTGTGTAGTACCTGTGTAATAAGGCTACTATTAGAATGAATAAGGTTCATATTTAAGTAATCAGGGTTATAATACTGCTATTCCCCCACGGGAAAATGGCGTATCATTGAGTGGTACAGGTCACAGGAGCATTTTGTTCATCCATAAACCTTTCCACTCTATGAAAATCATAACTGTAGTACTGCTAGCTTTAAGCATCCCTTTTTTAACTTCCTGTGGTAAGCAATGGCAGGAGAAAGTCCCTGCCGCCGTCAGCGCGAAAACCATCGCTGCTGCCGAAGCTGCCGAAACATGGGAAACGGTATTAGATGGCAATTCATTTGCCGATTACACAGCTTTTGAAGCTGCATGGAACTACCTTTATCCATGGGGCTCCGATCATAACGGTACTGCACGTATGTATGGCAGCAGTACAGATCACAACCACATTTACCTGAACAACGGTGTGCTCACTATCAAAGCGGCAAAGATCACCTGGGACGAGGGCACCAGCTCATCCAGTCCTTATCTGGCCATTCATTATCATTCAGGTGCAGTCAATACAAAAGAACATGTGCTGGTCAATGACCAGTTTCCCAACTGGGAAGTAAAATGCGATTTTCAGGTACCTACTGTTACCGGCTCCTGGCCAGCTTTCTGGCTCACCGGTGTGAACAGCTGGCCTCCTGAAAGCGATATCATGGAGTTCAAAGGAAGCGCTACCAACTGGCAGAACACTTTCAGAACATCCTCCGATGTATCCAGTACTTTGACCACAGTGTCTTCACCAGGTAGCTGGCATACTTACCGGGCATGGATCACGAAGGTAAGTGATACCAATGTAGACATTCACTACTATATAGACGGTGTATGGAAAGCGGTACACAATGCCAATTTTGTAGGCAAACCACTGTATGTGATCATTAACATGCAAATGGAAGGATCCAGTGGAACACCCGGGCCTACGGCAGATACGTACCTGTATGCGAAGAATATTTATATAGGCCGAACACGTACTTATTAATTTACGCTACCTGTGACCTGTACATCTTACCTTTCAGGTGATTAAATCATGCTTCCTGTAATCGATGCCTACGCCCATCAGGTTTAAGTTTCAACCATTTTACCAGCAACGGCAGTGTAAGCCCCTGCATAACTAGAGAAATAACGACGACCATTACTGCAATGAAAATAATGGTATCCCTTTGTGGGAATGGCGCTCCGCTATCCAGTTTCTCCGGTAGCGCCAGTGCGGTGGCCAGCGATACAATTCCACGCATGCCGGACCAACCTACAATGAGACATGTCTTCCAGTCCAGCAATGCTTTTTTATGCCTGTCCGTACCGGTTTTACGAAAAGTAAGGTAGTGCCTGTGACTCTCTAAAAAGATGCGTACCACGCGAATGGCAATGGTCACGAATACTATCAGGAAACTATACCCTATCAGTGGCAGGATCTGTATACTCTTTACATTATGAATTACGTAAGGAAATTCCAGACCGATGAGGATGAATACAAGTCCGTTCAGGATGAAAACGATAATATCCCAGAACGCTTTGGATTGCGCTTTTGTAGCAGCAGGAAAATACATACTGGTAAGTCTGGTCGTAAATACACCTAATACGACTACCGCGATCACGCCTGATACATGCAGGTCTTCCGCCAGTGAATACGTTACAAAAGGAAATAGCAATGTAAAGCTGATGGCTACAATACCATTCTGCCTGGTATGATGTAAAATGAATTGTAACAATTTTCCCGCAACAGCTCCTAGCAGCACCCCACCAGCAAGGAGCAATATAAATTGTCCGCCTGCTTTGTACCAGATAAATGAACTACCCGCTACTGCCGCTACTGCAAAACGGTAAGCGATCAGACCGGAGGCATCATTGATGAGACTTTCTCCTTCGAGGATGGTGAGTGTTTTGTGAGTGAGGCCCAGTCCCTTCGTGATACTCGTAGCAGCCACCGCATCTGTAGCGGATAAAACGGCTCCCAGCACGAAGGCTAACGGCCATGGCATCCCCATGAGAAAATGTGCCAATAGCGCAATACCCCCGGTAGTGATGAACACTACCGTAAAGGCCAGCGTATTGATGGTCTTACCATTATTTCTAAATTCCTGTACGTTGATATTACATGCCGCATCATACAGCATGGGAGGGAGGAATATCAGGAATACGATTTCCGGACTGATCGTGATCTGTGGCATACCAGGTACGAAACCCAGTGCAATACCCGCAGTAACGAGCAATACAGGATACGGTTTCTTGAGTTTATCTGCAAATGCCGAGAGTGCCATCATGACACCCAGTATAAGCATGATGATGCTGTAATTTTCCATGTGGCGCTAAAGCGCGCAAAATAACAAATTATTTTAATAAGCTATGTAATAATAACTTAGCCTGTAATGCTTCGGCTTCGGCCAGCAGACTTTTATCTTTTACATACGTCGCCACATCCCATACCTCACTCAGTAGTTTTTCTTTGTAAACTTTTGCAAAGTCGTGATAGTTTAAATCCAGCTGCCATTCCTTTGTGAGGTGATCAAAGATCTCCTGATTAGTAGCCGATAAACGCGTCTGATCTACCACGAGGTAAGTTCCTTCGGGTTGTAATAGTAGATGTTGATGTATCTCTTTATTATACAGGATCCATGTTTTAAGATAAGCTTCACTGTACGCCTGCAAAAGTTTCTTTTTGCGGAGATCTCTTTTGAAATATTTCCAGATAAATTGCCGGATGCCACCCTTTGCCGCATATTTCAGATCTGTCTTTTTATGATGGCGGCTCACAAGAGAACTGACTACGCTGCGATAGTCTCTTAATATAACCAGGTATTTTGCATTCGGGAGAAATTCCCTGTAAGTGCGTAAAAACAGGCAGGTACGGGGATCTTTCCAGCCCCATTGCCTCTGTGCCTGTTGTTTTTTCTGTACCAGTGTATGTAATGATTGTTGCTGCGCTGCGCTGATGTCGCAAATCGGTGTATCGATAGTGCCATCACCAGAATCAAAAAGCGCTAACAGAATTTGCTGGTGTGCTGTTACAAAATCAAGGTCCTCAAAATGTCCGTCTGTATTGCCGATGCCGGCACCTAAGAATTGTTCGCCCAGGTGCAGGCCGCACTTATGCAGCCATTGAGTGATCAATGAGGTGCCAGACCGGTGCATACCGGTAATCACTAAAACGTTATTATTCATCTTTGTTTATGCAGTTACTGCCTGTTAAAGCCTGGTTTGTGTTTGAATAGATGTCTGTATGAAATTGAACAACTCACTGGTGCCGGCCGCACTTATGCAGCCATTGAGTGATCAATGAGGTGCCGGACCGGTGCATACCGGTAATCACTAAAACATTATTATTCATCTTTGTTTATGCAGTTACTGCCTGGTAAAGCCTGGTTTGTGTTTGAATAGATGTCTGTATGAAATTGAACAACTCACTGGTGCAGGCGGTTATTGTTTTTTCATTGGTTTTTAAGTGCAGGTCTGGCAATAACGGTACTTCGAAAGGATCGTTCACCCCGGTCAGGTTGCGCAGTTTGTCAGGATGGTTATCCGGCAACATCGCTCTTTTGTAGAGACCTTTGGTATCCCGCTGTACAAGTTCTTCAACAGGACAATCTACGAATACTGTTTTCACCTGATCGTAAGCATTAGTCAGCTCTTCGCGCATGGCGTGGTAGGGATTGATCGCACTGATAATGCATATGATACCATGCCCGGAGAGGCGGCTGGCCACAAACCCCAGTCTGCGTATATTTTCGCAACGGTCTGCTTTGGAAAATCCCAGGTCTTTGCATAAGAATTCCCGGTAGTTGTCTCCGTCAATAATTTCGATCGGCGTGCCATAGGCCATCGCCTTTCTTTTTACACTAGTGGCAATAGTGGTTTTTCCTGCGCCGGAAAGTCCGCATAGTTGAATGATCATCGCATATTGAGTTTACAGGTTGACAATAAGCCGCAGATAATGGAATAAAAGGTTACATGGTGGGTGGATCGTAGATATTGGGGCAGATAGATGATAGTTCGCAATCAATATCCTTTAGCAAATTGGATATGGTTCTGTAAATTAGTAAAATCCTGTATAAATCCTTCCTGAATACGATAAATTTTTAAAAAGTATCGACAAATGGTAATTTGAAATGGTTGATGGTATAGTGTCAGTGATACATTTTTTATACATTTATGCCCGATTTACCACCACCACCTCCGGTAATTTTTACTTAGATGTATAAGTTAGTTGTATTGTTATGCCTATGTTCCACGGTTTTTGAGCAAAGAAACATGGAGTACCTGGACAGGGGAATAGTGGTAGTATGTCATCAGCGGGATAGCGTATTCCTCAGCTGGTGCCTGTTAGCGACAGACCCCGAACCGTTGGCCTTCAACATTTATCGTGATCATCAGTTACTGAACAGACAGCCTTTACACAAGGCGACCTGCCTTACAGCGCCTTTGGCAGATACTGCTACAGATAGTAAATGTACCGTTGTGCCTGTGATCAATGGTCGTGAGTATCCGGGAAACGATAAATTTTTGTTAAAAGCACATATGCCTGTGCAGCAGTATCTCAATATACCTTTACAGCGCCCTGCTGGAAAGTATGCTTACATCGTCAGACCGAATATTATAATAAATGGAAAAAGGTAATCTTTCCCGGAGGGAATTTATGAAGCAATCGATGATTATAAGTGCAGGTTTTCCCGTAGCAGCGTCCTTACAATCGTGGATGCCGGGCAGTGTGCAGGATAATATAACCTTGCACTGGCTGGGAGATAAAGTGCCTCAGCTGAGTATAGGGGCTACCTGGGGTGTACCCTGGCCACAGGGCGCTGTAAGAAAAGAACATGGATTTGTATTGGAAAGCAAGGGGGCGGGTGTGAACCTGCAATCATGGCCACTGGCTTACTGGCCGGATGGGTCATTGAAGTGGACAGGGCATGCAATAGGAGCGAATAAAGGATTGACGGAACAGTTAGTATTGAAAAGAGTGGCAAAAGCTGCTGCTGCTGGTTCCGGTTCTGTGAAAGTGAAAGAAGCCTCCGATAATTTCGTTGTTGACAATGGTATATTACAATGTACCATTCAAAAAAATGGAGCCCCTTTAATCAGTACTATTTCTAAAAACGGGAAAGTGCTGGCGACAAAAGGAATATTAGTATTACAGGTGCAAAACGCTCCTGAAGCAGCAACGATCCATGATCATTATGAAAGCAATATTCAGGAGGCTCTTGTAGAACAATCCGGTCCGGTAAGAGCCGTAATCAAAATCACAGGGCATCATGTAAATACCACGCAGCGCTATTTATTGCCTTTTATTGTCCGTCTGTATTTTTATGAAGGTAGTGAAGCGATCCGCATCTTACACACGATCATTTATGATGGCGATGAACAGAATGATTTCATCAGTGGATTAGGAATTCGTTTCAATGTCCCGCTCGAAGGCGAAACTTACAACAGGCACATTCGCTTTACAGGTGAAAAAGAAGGCGTATTTGCCGAGGCCGTCAAAGGACTGACTGGTTTGCGCCGTGATCCCGGAGAGGCTACCAGGAAGGCTCAAATAGCCGGGAAAACAGTAGAAGATGTATCTGCTATCAAAGACAATCTGAAATACATACCAGACTTTGGCGATTATACCTTATTTCAGCCCACCCCCGATGCATTTGAAATTCAGAAACGAACCAAAGAAGGTTACGGCTGGATTCAATCTGCCTATGGCCGTCGTGCATCCGGCACTGGCTATGTAGGTACACCTACGGGCGGTCTTGCATTCGGCATCCGCAACTTCTGGCAAAGCCATCCGGCACAGTTAGATATTCGAAACGCACATACTACTGAGGCAAGTGTGACCATGTGGTTATGGGCGCCCAAAGCAAATCCCATGGACCTGCGTTTTTACCATGATGGTATGGGACAGGATACTTTCGAAAAACAACGGGAAGGGTTAGATATCACTTACGAAGATTATGAACCCGGTTTTGGTACACCGATGGGGGTAGCCCGCACCAGCGAAGCACAGATATGGGTATTGTCCGCTACACCTGACAATGCTTATTTAAGCCAGATAGCCGGTTATATCCAGGACCCGGATACCATCGCCTGCGCTACCAATCAATGGCAGTTGGCCGGGGTATTTGGAGGTAACTGGAACCAGGCTGTTTCACCTTCTCCTACCAAAGAGCAAATGCTGAAACAACTGGATTTTTATTTCGACTATTATCGCCAGCAGGTAGAAGACCGTCATTGGTACGGCTTCTGGAACTATGGCGATGTGATGCATACCTATGATAGCGACAGGCATGTATGGCGCTACGATGTAGGCGGCTTTGCCTGGGATAACTCAGAACTGTCTACAGACCTCTGGCTCTGGTATTACTACCTGCATACCGGCCGTAAAGACGCCTTCCGCATGGCAGAAGCTATGACCCGGCATACCGGCGAAGTAGACGTACATCACATTGGCAGATTTGCCCCCTTAGGCTCCCGTCATAATGTACAACACTGGGGATGTAGTGCAAAACAGTTACGTATTGCTACCGTTGCCAACCGTCGTTTCTATTACTACCTCACCGCTGATGAAAGGGTAGGAGACCTCATGCAGGCAGAAGTGGATGCTGCTTTTACACTCCGCACGATTGTTCCCGGTCGTAAAATAGGCCAGCCGGTAGGTGATCCGGATGGTAAATATGCCGGTGTTGGATTTGGTACGGACTGGGGCTCACTGGCGGCAGCCTGGCTCACCGAATGGGAACGACATGGTACGCCATTGGCAAAGGATAGATTACTCAACAGTATGCAGACCATCGCTGCTCAGCCACATGGTTTCTTTACCGGGTCTGCAGATATGGAACTGGCTACAGGCAAATTCCTGCCTGCACCTGCTGATAAGATCTCCGTTTCTCACCTGAGTGCTGTATTCGGGTTGCCGGAGATCTGTATGGAACTGGTGGCATTGATCCCTATGCCGGCATTTGAAAAAGCATGGTTACAATATTGTACTTTATACAATGCGACCCCTGAAGAACAAACTGCTGTATTAGGGAAATCGCTGGGCAAACTAAACCTCAGACAAGGGCATGCACGCCTCACTGCATTTGCATCCCGTGTAAAACAGGATAAAAAACTGGCAGTCCGTGCATGGGAAGAATTCCTGGGTGGAGAAGCCGGTATTAAGAAGATGTCTGCCAGACTGGATGCCGTGAATGGCCCCGCTGTATTACACCCTATTGAAGAAGCCCCCGGTGTATCTACAAATGCGGTGGCGCAATGGGGATTAACGGCAATGGCTATGTTAGACCTGGCAGGTAATGCTTACAATGAATAATACAATGAAACAACTACTGATATTATTACTCTTTTCTCAAATGGCCATGGGGCAAAAGATCCGCTTTACATCCCCGTTGGATACTACTTTGTGGAAAGCGGAAATAGCCCCTAAACCAGGCTCCCGTGTATATACAGCAAAGGGTAAACTGGTATTGGATACCAAAGGCGGGGTCACCGTATGGCTGAATAAAGAACTGAGTGGCAACTTCACCATTGAATACAAAAGAACCGTTGTAGTAGACAGTGGTCCGAATGATCGCCTCTCTGATCTGAACATGTTCTGGATGGCACAGCATCCCGGTTTTCAACGCCATGGTATACTGGAAGAATACGACTCCCTGCAATTGTATTATGTAGGCATGGGCGGCAATACCAACAGTACTACCCGGTTTAGGAAATATGAAGGCACCGGCGAAAGAAGATTGATACAGGAATATGCAGACAGCGCACATTTGCTGAAACCCAATCATACTTATACAATCAGGATCGTTGTAAAAGACGGTACGACCAGTGTGTCCGTAGATGGGGTCAAATATTTTGAATACGCTGATCCTCAGCCATTACATAAAGGTTATTTCGGGTTCAGGTCTACCTGGTCCAGACAAGTAATTAGTGATTTTAAAATTTATCAATAATGTACAAACTGTTGTTAACTGTTATCACCGCTGTTTTTTTAATGAGCGCCGCGCCGCAAAAGCCCACCTTGTACCTGATAGGAGATAGTACCGTTAAAAACGGGAAAGACAAGGGAGACGGAGAGCTGTGGGGATGGGGGCATTTTATCGGCGACTATTTTGATACCACAAAAATTATGGTGGTCAATCGAGCCCTGGGAGGTACCAGTAGCCGTACTTACAGAACTAAAGGTCTTTGGGATTCTGTATTGGCAAAAGTACAACCCGGTGATTATGTCATCATGCAATTTGGTCATAACGATGGTGCGCCTTTGGACGATACAGCCCGTGCCAGGGGAACGATCAAAGGTATTGGTGATGAACAAAAGGAGATCTATAATCCTATCACACAGCAACAGGAAGTGGTGCATAGCTATGGGTGGTACCTGACGCAGATGATCAAAGAAGCGAAGGCAAAGGGTGTTATTCCTGTAGTATGCTCACCCATCCCACGCAATGTATGGAAGGATGGAAAAGTAGCGCGCAATAATGATGATTATGGCTTATGGGCAAAGCAGGTGGCAGAGAAAGAAGGGGTGACTTTTATTGATTTGAATACTTTGATTGCAGATGTATATGACAAGGAAGGTGAGACAAAAGTAGCGGGTACCTATTTTGGGACCAAAGATCATACGCATACCATTGAAGCGGGAGCAAAGCTGAATGCAGCAGAAGTGGTAGCCGGAATAAAAGGAGTAAAAAAGTTGAGCCTGAACAAATTCCTAAAGTAATCCTCCTGCCTTTTTCTAAAATAATCTTCCTGCCCTGCCGGGAAATTTTCCGGCGGGGCTAACTTTTATATTAAGAATACAATTGTACTTTCTCTATCATTTCCACGATATTCGACACCTGTAGCTTCTCACAGATCCGCTTTTTATAGGTACTGACTGTAGATACCTGCAGACTCAGTTTATCCGCAATATCTGCTACACTTAACCCTTTGATGAGCAGTTGCATAATATTGCTTTCCCGGTTAGAGAGGCGGTCCAGCGGATTGATGTTATTTTTCTTCCTGGTGATATTATTAAGCAGGGTCTGCTTCAGTGCGGGGCTTAGGTATTTCTCATCTCTGAGCAGGCTCTTTGTGGCATTTTTGATTTCTTCTATGCCCATTTTTTTGGAGAGGAAACCATCCGCACCAGCTTCGAGGTAGCGCCAGCCGAAAATCTGTTCGTCATAACTGCTAAAGATGAGGATCTTAATATCAGGATGCCTTAAGCGGATAACATCCAGCATCTGGTGATTATTACCACCAGGCATGTCGATGTCCAGAATAACAAGGTCAAAAGGTTTTGAGGACAAGATTTTCAACGTATCTTCAAAACTCCCCGCTTCACTTACATGAACATCTTCTATGGATTTTTGCAAAATGAGGGTTGTTCCATAACGTACAACCTCCTGATCGTCTACTACTAAAATGTTAGGCATATAGAGATATTAGGTAAATATACGGGGTAACGCGTAAAGATCAAAACCCGGAGGCCTTTTTTTGTAGTAAAAATTCTACAAGAGATTACAACTCTTACTAACAATTTGCTATATGAAGATATATAATTTTGTTTCATGTGATTCGGTACAGTTTGTGAATGCAAATTTTTTAACAGCTATAACCAGGGGCAATCCTTTCATTTACAAAATCATCAATTCATAAGGTACTAAGAGAAGTGAACAAACCACGCAAGAGGTGGGCTTTCTTTTTTCCAATCAACAATTTTATTTTAAACAGTGGACAATAAGTGATTGAGCAGCTTAAGTTGCTTAAAATGAATATTACCTATCCTATATCCCTATCCTACGTACGAACAAGGGGGCTTTTCTGTCTGGCCTCGGACTGCAAAAGCCCCTTTACCATTTCTCCTTTTGGCCAATTTTTTGTACATTCATTTTTCAGTGCTTCAGAAATAAGCACTACCATGGATACTATTCTTATGCCACGTTAAAAAACTAAAACATCATCATGAGCTCTCGGAGAATTTTTATGCAACAAGCCGGCCTGATCGCCGCCGGACTTATGTTGAACCCGTCGGATATCTTCAGCAGAAGTCGTGCAAATACTGTAACTAAGATCGGTATTCAGTTGTACACGCTGCGTGATCAGCTGACCAAAGACGTAAAATATACTATCCGGCAAGTGGCTAAAACCGGCTACAACCATGTGGAAACCTATTATGGCTATGGTGGGCCAAAAGAACCGGCAAAGTTCTGGGGGCTGGATCCTAAAGCGCTGAAAGCGTTGCTCACAGAGAACAAACTCACTACTCACAGCGGACACTACCAGTTGAATGATTACCTCACCAGGGGCAATGGCAACGACGACGCCCTGAAGGCCCAGCTAGAAATCGCCGCTACCCTTGGTCAGCAGTACCTGGTAGTACCCGTACCGCCCATGAACCTGATCGCCAGCCTGACAGGAGCAGATTTTCAGTTCATGGCTTCCCAGCTGAACAAAGCAGGTGAACTGGCTAAAAAATCCGGTCTCAAAGTCGGCTACCATAACCACTTCTGGGAATTCAAACAACTCCCCGACGTAAAAGGAACAGGTTACGATATCCTGCTCAAAGAAACCGATCCGGCACTGGTGGTACTGGAACTGGACATCTTCTGGGCTGAGAAATCCGGCATAGACCCAGTAGCCCTTTTTAAGGCGCATCCGGGCCGTTTCGCCATGTGGCATGTAAAAGATATCGACAAGTCAGCCGCGGGCAAAATAACCGGTCCTGGTGAAGACGGGAAGGGGTTGAAAGACCTGATGAGTGAAATCAAATTTGCAGAAGTTGGAACGGGCACGGTAGATTTCAAAAAGATCTTTGCCAATGCCAGTGAAGCAGGGGTAAAATATGCATTTGTAGAACAGGATCAGATCACTATCGATCCTTTTGTAAGTATTAAAAAGAGCTACGACTATGTAAAGTCCAACCTTTTAGTACGATAATAATATGATTAAAGGGGAGGCCCGGCCTTCCCTTTAATAACACAAAGGTGTTATCTGATAATAGTTTCTTAATATACTCCCTCAAAAATAATTTAAACCTTTGTCTGTAGAATAATCAATTAACCTGACAGATGAAAGTAGCCATGATTGCCTTAATGCTGGGCCTTACAGCATTCGTATTTCCCGGGGAGGATAATTTACCGCTGAACAAAGTCCAAAGTATCGGATCCCACAACAGTTATAAGATCGCTATCGATCCAAAAGTAATGGAAGTCATCCGCCAGCATGCCGGCGAGGGTGCCAAAGGACTGGAATATACCCACATTTCACTGGAACAGCAGCTGGACCTCGGTCTGAGAGGCCTTGAGCTGGACGTATACGCGGATAGCGCTGGTGGAAAATACCTGCATCCCTTTGTATTGGAACAATTAGGTTTGAAACCTGTATATAACACTGATGTGATGAAGGAGCCAGGTTTCAAAGTGTTTCATATGCAGGATGTGGATGTGAACAGCAATTGTCCAACCTTTAAAATAGCGCTGGAACAATTGAAGAACTGGTCCAATGCGCATCCGGATCATTCTCCTGTATTTATTACTATGAATGCGAAAGATGAGATCTCCAAACGTCCGGAATTCACCAAACCAGAGCCGTTTACCCCCGCAGTATATGAGCGCCTCGATAAAGAAATTATCGATTATTTAGGAAAAGATAAGCTGATCACACCTGATGATATCCATGGCAAGGATAAAACACTGGAAGCTGCTGTCCTGAAAGGACATTGGCCTACTGTAGGACAGGCAAAAGGGAAGTTTATTTTTATCCTCGATGAGAAGGATCCCAAAATGTCCGATTATATGCAGGGACATCCTTCACTGAAAGGACGGGTGCTATTTGTAAACGCACCTGCCGGAAAACCGGAAGCGGCGATTATGATCATCAATGATGTAATCAAAGACCAGGAATTAATTAAACAGATGGTCGCTAAAGGATATATCGTTCGCACAAGAGCAGATGCCGATACAAAAGAGGCAAGAACAAATGATTATACAAGATACAAAGCCGCCTGTGAGTCAGGTGCCCAGATTATTACAACTGATTACTACCAAAAGAGTACCTTATTCCCATCCGACTATATCGTGAATTTTGGCAACAACGAGTATAGCCGGAAAGATATCAGATAATCTTATTGGCAGCTTATCCGGCTGGCGTAGCCGCTTTTATCAGCAGTTTATCAGCAGTTTATCGGCGGGGGGAGGGGCGCCCGCAAAAACACCCCCCCCCGGGGGGGGGGCCCCAAAAAAAAAAAGAGTTTTTTGTTTACCCCCAATTTTTTTTTTTTGTTTTTTTTTTTTTTTTTTTCAAAAAAAACAAAAAAGGGTTTAAAAGAGAAAAAAACCATTTTTTTTTTGGTTTTTTTTTTTTTTTTGCTCTTTTTGTGTTTTTTTTTTTAGAGTTTTTTGTG
>NZ_MTKN01000066.1 GCF_001975825.1 [Flexibacter] sp. ATCC 35208 | reverse complement strand
TGTTATCTGCCGATTACACCATGTAAATTTTTTAAATTTCGTTTCCATCAATCATTAGCTGTAATACATCCGCTGAGCTATATTTAATTATAAATCCTAGAATTGATGATGAATTTCACTAATAAACATAACAATTTTAGATAAATCTTCCACAAACTGGTTCGAAAGTTGTCCCTCGTAGCCCGCAAAACTACAAGACCCGCTCTATTAGCGGGTCTTGTAGTTTTATCCAATTTTCTCTTTTTGCCCCAAAGAATTAGAATTCAAACTGGTAAAGGATTCTGTTGGTTCGAAATCACTAAACTTCATTCGGTTTAATGAAATAAGAGGTGAAAGAGCTTCTAAACACCTTCGTCTATTATTGATAATCCTCTTAAATAATTTAACTGCAACGTGCCATTAGCTCTATATGGCTACAGAGAAACATAAAAAGCAATTACATAAGGTCATTATAATGGGGTATTGGGTAGATGAGGTGCATACCACCTTTGGGAGGTGTTATGCTCATCCCTTTGGCATAAAGTGACACGATTACTTCTTCAAGACCTTATACCATGTTATAGCTATTTAGTTACCAGAAATTAGGTTAAGGATCTCCGCGATTGCATCTTTTAGTTCTGGTACATTCGTGTATATAAGACCCAGATCGAGGTTGTCAACAAAGCCAGATACTCTACGGCCTTTCTGGTAGTGTTTTTTATACCGATGGAAGAGCTCGGAGAGAATGCGGTTGTTTAGTTTGTCTTTATTTGGATAAGCATTCATTTTACGCTGATTTACTGGTACTTGCAAGTGCTTGTAAATACCTTCAAGATCGTGAAAGAACCAGGCTTCCAGATCTTGTGTAGCAATAATGGGTGAGATTTTCTTAACCCGCGAATCTTTATAAATGAATTTTTTCTCTAGCTCGTCTAGTCTGATCAATGATGGTTGATTGCGTTCTCCTTCACGGTCGATGGCAACGAAAACATGAATTTGTTCACAATCTTTAAACGAATCATTATCCAGGTAGCTTTTGATCTTGTTCCCTACCTTTTCTGTGACGTTATAGACCCCTTTTAGATTACCGAAGTTGTGACGGATCGTGCGTTCGGGGATGTACTTTTTAAATATTTTTTTATAGAAATCTTCTTCTGTTTCTCCTTCGTATAGGAACAGAACTGAGTTTTGATTCTTTTTTATTTTGGCCATTAGTCGAACTCCTCCTCAGTTTGCTCAAAAAATAATTCGTCTGCGAAATTGCCTTTTCCGGAACGAAGGCGAGCTTTGAGCTCCTTTCGTGAATTGACGTTTTCGAATATACTCATGCCATTGCTTTCAGCACGGCTTGTAATGATCTGTTCAAGCTTGCTTTTGTTTAGCAGGACAATTGAGTGTGAGGTGATGATGAATTGTTTAGTCTCGCTAAAGCTTTTCAGGAAAGCGATCAGGTCCACGAGTGCTTTTGGATGCGTAGAATTTTCTGGTTCTTCTATGAAGAATATGTCGTGATCGCTGTTCAGGACTTTTATGACAAGAGCGATCAGGAGGATACTTCCATCAGAGAGATCTTCCAGAGATTTAAATGTTTTGGCGTGTAAGAAATGTACAAATGTGAAAGCTTCTTTTTCTTCACTATTCTTATTAATATTTAAATGATAGGTATTAATATCCACTGCTTCTATGCCTAGCACATTATGTAGCGCACTTTTGAAGATGTCCCAATTGTTGCTATTTTTCAAGTTTATAATTTCTTCTTTTAGGTCAAAGGCAACCACTCGACCGTTGAATATTTTAAGCTGGTCTTTAGTACTGTTTTTAGTTAGCTCAGTGTGAGAGAAATAAAATACAGGCGTTTTTAATATCTGACTTAAGCATAGTTGTGAATCCAGATAGGCTTCGTTCGATCCACCACTAATCTGAAGTACACGTAGCAGACTGAACGCGTTAGTTACTCCGTTGTCAAATTTGAAATTCGGGAAATCTTTTCCATAGTGCTCTTCAGTTTTAGTACGGCTGAAGATTCTAACTGGACTTCCTGGTTTACCATATTCTTTATAATGAAGACTTTCGCTGTCAATTATAAAAGACCTCATGAGTTTTGAATTTTCAGCAACCTGGAATTTGAAACTAATCTGATATGTAAACTTGCGATTCGTTTTTGTATTTTCGAATTCTAGTTCCATAGAAATTGGAGGAAGAGTATCTGTATCTTCTATATTCCTCCAGTTCGTTGGAATTATATCTCTAAAACGTGTTGTTATAAATCCATTGCGGAAGGCATTCGTTACATCTTCCATTCCTCCATATAAAATAAAGTAGAGGAAAGAAAATGATTGTATGAAATTTGACTTTCCAGAATTATTCGTACCAATAATGAGGTTGTAATTATCGAAGCTCAAATTGGCTGATTGAATATTTCTGTAATGTTGAAGGTTATATTTAATGATTCTAATCATTGCCATTCTTTTTTCAATACATTAAAGATTAACTAGGCAAAGTTAGTCATTAAATTTCACTAATTGGGTCAAAAATTTGATGTATTAGCTAGATGATTGTGTTTTAGTACAGATCAAGAAGATTTTATTCATTAATAGGAAAGCGATAGATTTGGAATAGGTATTGGTTATCAAATTAAAAAATTAAACATGAATTAAATAATGAATATCAATAGGATAATTACTACTTCAATTTAAAATGTCATCTTCTGTCCAATAAAATACTTATTATTGAAAAGAAAACCATTCCCTTTTCCTTCATCATTGATTTATTACTTCGCAATTAGGCAAAACGGCTAAAAATGTAGTTTTGTTTGTGTGGAAGTAGCTATAAAACACCACTTTTTCTGGAATGATAATAGTCAATCAGAAGTATATTAAGACATTTCACTAACAAATCCGCGAATTTTAGATAAATCCTCCAAAAACTGGTTCGAAAGTTGTCTCTGATACCCCGCAAAAAAGCAAGACCTGCTCATAGAGCGGGTCTTGCTTTTTAATAAATATTGATAAATTCATAAGCTGTTTGTTCTGAACTCTTTGGATGTTCGAAATCTAAATTTGTTATATCATTCTGCCATAAACTTTTTCATTGATGCCCAATTGAAGTTAGTCTCAATTATGTAACGTCCGATTTTCAAATTTTCCCTTTTTCATTACTCACTAAACCCAAAATCAACAGCAGCCATCTCAAAATATTTCATCGGGTTACCGGTTGGATAAGCCTGTTCCATGAAACGCATAAAAGAAAACTGGGCATACAAATAGGTCCAGGAGTAATTTTGTCTGAAGGCTTCTTTTAATTCTTTCTTTTTGCGATGATGATATTCTGTAATTCTGTCGCGCAGGAAATAGCGTTCAGCCTTCAATTGCGGATAATATTTAATAAAGAAATTGAGATTAATCAGTGTAAGTGGATTTATTTTTATGAACGAATTTTGAACTTCTGAAATAATGGCCTCGAATTGTTCATCAAGAAGGGTATTCACCCCAGAAATATCCAGAGACGGTTCTGTGTAAACAATTATTGGATAAATCCTGAATTTGCTTCCGAGTGACTGGAGATACCGGATTTGACTTTTTAGCTGATAAATCCCCTTGTTCTTTCCTCCAATGGATTTCTTCTCATTGGCAAACTGATCCTGAAGGAATTGCTGGAATCCTTGCGTGTCAGCTCTATCTACTACTGTTCCATTTACTCTTGTTGATTTGACTTCAATGACAAATACATCTTTATTATTCTGTATGATTAGAATGTCGGGATATTGAGGGTCATCTTTGTCTGTTTTAATACTGTCGTACTGGTGCGTAAATATTTTCCTGATTAACTGCAGCGTGATGTATTCTTCAAAAAAATACTTTCCGATTATGCCCAGATATACGTTATAATCTTTTATTCCATGATTTTTATTTAGCGAGGTAACTTTATAAAAATAATAGATGAGACTTACATCTGTTAGATGCGAGACGAAATCAAAATCGAGGACAGCTATGCCTTCCGAAAAACGGTAAAATGGTTGGTTGATGAGTGCGAAGGATTCGCCGGAAAAAACATTGTTGGATGCAGAATTTGGATCATAGATAAAAGATTTGAACACGCGTTGTAATGTTCTATCGGTTATGCAGAACCGGGGCTTCTTGTCATATTCAAAGCCATTATAAGAATTGACTATTGTTTCCAGGAATGTGAAATAGAAATTATAGGGAGATGCTACATTAAATGCGTCGGAAAATTCCTTTAAAGGCTGCGGGCCGTATCGCTCTTCCATAAAACGAAAGAATAAAAATGCTTTCAATGCATTAACTCCATACATATTATTTTTTTTCCTGGCGAACTCCTGCTGAAATAATTCGAGCTTCCAAAGAAATTCTAATGACAACACATTTTTATTATCGGCGCGTTTGTAATACTCATCATTAATGGCAAGGATTGCGTCGAACAGTGCCATTTGCAAAAGGTCTTCATTTTCTTCATTGATATTGTCCATATCTTTTATAGGCCTGTAGCGGGCAATTAGTTTTGCCATCAGGTTCACGATAGCCTGGGAAGTAAAGACCACTGTGTACTTTCCTTGATGAGTTGAGAATATTTGAGTTAAACGTTCATAAGCCGATTTGTGTATTTTATTAAATACAAGTCGAAATATTTCGGTATCAATTTGATTGGGACTGCCCTGGCATTCAAAAATGATAGCATTTATTCTTGAGAGTATGATTATCAATACATCGGTAGGATATT
The DNA here is from genome assembly GCF_001975825.1 of [Flexibacter] sp. ATCC 35208. Lineage (GTDB taxonomy): Bacteria > Bacteroidota > Bacteroidia > Chitinophagales > Chitinophagaceae > Chitinophaga. The sequence continues at coordinate 42,747 of NZ_MTKN01000066.1, read as the reverse complement.
CGGAAAGCTGATCGATCGGATCTCTGGGAGCGGACTTGCCATAAAATTCACTATAATCGACCACTCCAAAAACTGAGAAGGTATAGTTTTTTGATTTGGAAAAAGAGCTGGGGTTTTTCATGTGATGTAATTCGAAATGCAATAATCAAAGAAATTCTTTAGTTTTTAATATATCCTTAAAACATGTACTTGAAAAAACACGAATTAGTCTTAATCTTCTTCAAAAGAACGGCTATGACAATCCAACTTAATGAAATAATATAGTTAGGGTTTTTGACTTCTGCGTTTAGCAGGAAGCAGGGAAGCTAATTGATACTTTTAACGAAGAACTTAAGAAAGAAAAACCAAATTTCTCAATGCTTCAAAATCTATGAAATGGGATTTTATTAGCAATTCCTGAAATGTTCAAAATTATCAACTCAAGGCATTTCAGGCAATTTGCTTTCTTGTCTTTTTACGTAAACGTTGGCTTGAAATATGGATAATTGGTTCACCGAGTTCAGCTTCTAATTTTGCTAATGTCATTAAAGTGAAATTATGATTCCCTTTTAACCATTTATTAATCTCAGAGGATTTCTTCCCCATTCTTCCCGCGAGGTCTTTCTGTGTATATCCTCTTGCCTGCAAAATCTGTTCAATCCTTATAACAATATCTGTATATTGTCTTACAAATATTCTTACCTCCGCGGGTGTTTCTTCCTGAATTTGTTTTGCTACTTTACTTCGCATACCAATAGTTTTTATAAAATGATTTCCTCTCCTCCATCATTAGCTCTTATTTCCCTCTTCTTTTGATCAATGCAGATTTCCTTGTGTAGTAACGCTTCTTCTATCCTTCTTGCAAATTGGCAAGCTTCCCGCCATTTCAAATTCAGATCTCTGCTTGCTTGGTTTGTTAATGCTGATTTCACTCCCCCATTAAATAATACTACTAGATCGGAGCGATTATTTACTCTTAAAGAGTATAATCTTAAGGGAAAATAGGGATAAAAAAATGTAATCTCGCCTAGTTTTGCTTTCCCTTGGTTGGGTAAGCCAATTACTTCATTTTCAAATCGATTGAACAACAAGTCAATTGCTCCGTAATCATCCCCTATACTATCCAAAATAAAACTTAATAGTATTTGTGTAGGCTTTTTAAGCTCGGGAATCGCGGAATATTTATTAAAGAATTTATCCGTTTCAGAATTCCTAGCGTCTTCCTTGCGTACCGTATAAAATGTACATTTATCTGATTCATCGTCCCAGGTTTCTAGTACAAAGTTATTCACTTATAAGTTAATTTGCAAGTTTAATTTTAAATCAAAATTTCAATATAAAACATTGATTGTTAAAAATTAATATATTTATATTTAAATTTTTCATTTTCATGACAAATCAGATTCATTTCTACTTCATAAGAACATTTATATTCTTCAGCAGTTTTGATCTACATTATAATTGCATAAGTGGCTCCATAATAATAAGGTCGTTGAATAATCAGTACTTAAGAATAGGCTGTTTAATAGTCGCCTCAGAACATAGCTGATTGAAATAGAAGGGTTAGAATTGGGAATATAGACGTCATTTATATATAGGGGAGTAAAAATATTTACTGAATTTCTATAATTAACAATAGCAAATCAGTGATAAATTTCACCAACCAATTGGCAAATTTTAGATAAATCCTCCGAAAACCGGTTCGAAAGTTGTCCCGGGTAGCCCGCAAGCTTTAAGCCCTCAGGTCGAAAGATCTGGGGGCTTTCTGTTTTGAGATGCAAGTGCTATTGGTTTTGAGATGGAATTGGCCTGTCATTATAATACCAATGAAGTGAAGAGGGTTACAAGAATTTACGATTTACGGTATTCCCGCTTATTGGATTCGCCTTTCTTCCAGCTATAGTATACGCTGATACTACATCCTAAAACACGACACAAAGTCCTTGTACTAAACCGCTCCGACAACTGCTTTATCACAGAGTATCTCTCCCCGAGCGGTCTAGAAAAATACCATAAATATTATTTCCCTTTAAAACTCCTGAAATTATAAGTAAAACTAACCATTACATACCGCTGGCGTACACTGGTCATTGTGTCCCTAATAGTATTAGCCGTGGTAATCCTTGACACATTCAAATTCTGCTCCAACAAGTCATTAGCAGACAGCTTTACCTCTCCGGCATGATTTTTAAACACCCGTCTGCTGACAGCGGGAGAAATCAGTGGGATACCTCTTTTGTAACCTGGAGCCAGATTATTATTGAATACATAGTAAAGATTAAGATCGAACATCCAATCATTATAATAATACCGGGCATTAGCAGTTAATTGTTCTGTGAGGTAATTGGTGCTTACCATGTCATAATGCACTTTAAAGAAATTAGTCATTGAGCTGATATAATAATCAAACTGTTCAGCAATATGGCCTTGCCAGGAAATACGTTCACCTATACCTGATGACTTTGTACTACTTTTCACATCATTGAGCAAGACTGGTGTATGCTGGTAGTTGAAGGAAGTTAACATGTTAAGAGAAGATTTCATGGTCTTCATGGGGAAGCTATAACTGATGCTGGCACTGCCATTATACGTACCATTCAGGTTGACTGGCGTACTTACCTGGGCTCCGGAAGGTAGCTGGGAAATCGCATACTGAATGGCATTCCTTACACTCCCCAAATTCATTATAATGGAGAACATCCGCTCTGATCTTAAAGTAAAGGTATAAGTAAGATTGGCATTGTGCATATAGGGCTGTACAAGATGCGGATTACCCTTCTGGATAAACAGGGAATCTACAGTCGATTGAACAGGTTGTAATTGTTCTACAGAGAGCGCGAGGGGCATACCAGTATAACTAAACTGCAGCCTTTGCATGGCAGAAAGCCCCCAGGTAGCATTGACTGAGGGGGGCATACTGTAATACTTTGCATATACAAGACTATCCCTTGTAATATTACTTCCTTTTATCCTGTCTCTTTCTACTCCAATACCCGCTACAACATGCCACTTGTTATTATTTAAACGATAATTCAGCATAAGCTGGTGGGTCTGGTATAAGTTATTAAAATGGTTGGTTTGAAGACTATCTGGCAGGTCATACAAATGTGAATCATTATTCAGACGGAACACCTGGCTGTTCACATCGGTATTGTTGTATCTGAATTTATAATTGAGCTCCATCGCCTGGTTATGACCTAAAGGCTCAGTATAGGAAACAACAGGATTGATGGTAGTAGTGGTCGCCTTTGTTTCATTTCGCTGATCCATGCGAACCTCAGCAGGTATTTCGGATAGAAAGGTAGTGAGCGTGTTGCTGGTGCTATTATTCTTCGTTTGACTTGAATTGAGCGATACATCAATAGAAAGCGTTCTGAAAGGCTTATGGAAACAGTACAAAATCATGTACTTCCATATCATAATCGAAGATGTCGGCTCCGGCGCCAAGGTAAACATGAAGGGTTTTCTGTGCCTGTGCGCTGAATGAGAATATACAGCAGGACAAGGCAATAAAGATTCCATAGATCTTTTTCATAAAAAAATGAGGCTTTAAAAAGTTAACAATATGTGTTAGGGAAAATGCATCAGCGTACAGACATAGATAAATTTTTCATGGATCCGGGAATCAAAAACAGGGTTTCGGGTTACACATTCCGGGTTAGGTTATTTGTTGAGTAATTGCGGGCAGAAAATTAGTTAACCGGGCTTTCGGTGCGTGATACCAATAGGTAAACGGGGTGCCTGTATCTGCCAATTATAAAAATGTATCTCCAGAATAGATAGTTATCATGTTCAATGTAGCTAAAGAGGATAAAAGTTAAGCTTCATCACTTAAAAACTATTTGCAAACTGATTCAAACTTTGCCCCTCCTAGCCCGCAAGCTTTAAAGCCTTTAAGTCTTTGGATTTAAAGACTTTCCCAGATTGAGGAATTCCTTTAATTTTTTTTCTGGTATTCTTTGTTGATTAATTACTAAATATTTGCATGTTCGGAATACCACCTTTTACTTATGGTGACATATCTGCATTTGGTGAGAGTAGAAATCCTTCATAAAGATGCCATCCTTTGACACCCTTATTTACCAGATAAGAATTATTAAAAAAATAAATGAAGTTCGCATAAACAAAACATCAATATGCTTGTTAACAAGATATACTCTTTCTAACAAGGAGTATTCTGCAAGAGTAATAATTTTTACCTTGTTGAATTACAAAATACTTGTCCGAAAGAGCTTTCCATTTATGAAATAATTAGAAGACTACAACAATCATCATTGATAAATGAGAATGGTAGATAAAGAATATGTTAAAAGACACGCAAAAATAAATAGAATTAATAATCATCCACCTTCTTGGAATAACCTTAATAATGCGAGATAGATAAAGGTTACATAATGGTTAATAAATTTATTATATAGGGTAATAACCCTCTTAAATTTATTCAACCGGAACCTTTCTGTCGATATTTATACGCCGACGATTTTTGCCAATTTAGCGAACTGGTGCTACAGGAGTGATTAGCTTAAGGATATCCCGTTGATCATTAGTTAAATATCCCCTTCTTAACATGCTATAAAAATTTCAAAAATCTAAAGATAATTTATGAAATACGTTCTGATCATCCAGAGAAAATAAGGAAATCAGACAACCCTCATCTGACTAGCCCCCCTCCTGCTGTAAATCAGTTAATAATTTAATAAAAACACTTATGGAAAACGATGAACGACCACCTGGAGTCATTTGGATTGAAAAAACGTCTGTAACTCTTCCTACAACTCAACGGTTAATGGTTGAGTTAAATAATACAAACCTTGATACCTGTAGTGTTACTATTCCTTATTTTGATGGAGATACTGTAACAGTAAATTATAAAGGCCTTCCGGGCAACCAGCCTGAAACCTATAAGAATTTTGTTGCCATATGGGAGGCCTCTATCATACCTTGGACAGTACCTCCTTTGGCCCAATTATCAATAGAACAGAATTATGAACAAGGCACACTTACTATTGGTGGACTTACCATTACAAGAAGCGCCTATATCGTAGGCTATGGAGTGGGGCCTGATATCTCAAATATTTGCTGCAGCAGTATTATATCTGCCGGCGGTTATCTGGCTGCACCAACACAAGTAGCTATTAGCCTCAATTACCTGGGTATAAATTCTCTTTCTATTCATTATCAAACACTGGCAGGTTACCAACCCATGCAATATAACAATTGGATTGGTCTATGGAAAGGTTATGCATCTCCTTACAACGCTGATGCACCCATTGCAACCGTAAATATCAACAGCAATGCAAACGAAGGAACCATAGGAATGAATAACGTTCCGTTGGGTATTAATTCAAATTACACGCTCATTTACTTTATGGGCAAAGAGAATTCAATGGCTGCAGCCATTCTTAACTTCAACACGTCTACAACCACCTCAGAAACATAAATATCACTTTTTTAAAAACCAAAAAAATACACAATGGAAACACAAAATCTTGAAGCACAAAAAGTGCTCGTAGCATACTCAGCTACTAATCCTCTTACGACAGCTCTTAGTATCTCAAATGTATCTGCTGAAGAGATTGATGTAGATTATGACACAATGCCGGGCAATCAGCCCAATACCTATGGTAATTTCCTGGCTATCTGGCAAAATTCCAATTCCATTCCATGGAATACCGAACCTATTAAAACATTCCCGGTACCAACAAATACGCCGTCCGGTTCTGCGGCTTTCACTGGTCTGAATGTAAATAACAACAGCTATATCATCGGCTATGCTGTTGGACCTACTCTTAATGCCACAGGCAACATACAGAAGTATGGTAATATATGCGCTACAGCGTTTATTCCGGCAACATCTACCGGTGCAGACCCGGGTACTATTTTTACACCTTCAGTTTCCGGTATCAATGTTGGCAGCACTTCTGTATCCTTCCAGTTTGATTTACCCGATGGCCTTTTGCCACAAACCAATGGTGCATGGGCTGCCATATGGAAAGGCGCAAATCCTTCTTTCTATAGCACCGCTCCTTTGTCCACGATCCCAATTTCGCCGGATTCTTCATCAGGAAGAGCCGCATTTAATAATGTGAGCATTGGCAGGGGTACAACCTACACAATCGCAATTTTTATGAGCGGCTATAATGCTGCCGGTGGTAGCACTCAACGTACAGTTGCCTGCTCCGCAAGCTTTACCAATTAATATACTGCAGATGCCTTGCCCGTGCTACAGTTAGCACGGACAAGGTATTCGTTTATTACAGGTATTCTGTAATGGGTAATAAATTTTACTGGCGCTGGCCGGGTGGAAATTTCTTGCCCGGATTCTTCTAATTCATTAAATGAAATCTAAGCGTCATGGTTTTATTCAATAAACAATTTATCGACCAGTTATATATCGCAGAAACTGAGGAGAACGATGTTGGCTTCATTGCATTTGTAATACCAGCAGGCATCGACTCCGGAGTTGATACAATAGAATTGAAGGACGCTCTGGCCAATACAAAATATTCTGGCAGCTTCGCATTTGCAGCCATACCTCCCATTATTAATGATGTTGCGAGCGCCACCGCATTTGTAAACAATATATACAACGTGTTGAAGCGCTCTGGTACAGCCCGCGCCTTTATGTGGCTGCAGGATAATAGCAATATTAATGCTGATACAGCTCCACTGATGGGCATCAACAGCGACGGTACCAATGTGACCAGTGGATTACAGGCTACGCTTACAACAAGTCTCTCTCTCACCGTCGCTAACGGGATGGTACTTACCTGGAAAGATGATACGACTCTGCTGCTCGACGGTTCGCAAAATAATTACAGAATCGATTTCTCTGGCCCCTCTGCTCCGCAAACACGCCCCCCTGCTATCGGATACATCTCTTTCACCGGGGCATTGAGAGGAACCATACAGTTTTCCATTAGCATACAAAGGCAATCATTATATGATGACTTTCAATGGGGCTTCCAGTTCCTGTGCCCTATTCAATCAAAAGAACGTACAGCAATCTCTGAGTGGATACCTTTAGCAGATAGCACAAAAGGGGCTACAGACTTTATTGGATTCACTACTAGTATTGATCCTACAGATGTATTTAACACCGCATATGACACTTGCCAAACCGGCACATGCACCATCAGCGGTAGCTACGCAAACAGACGCACCTGGTTCAATTTTACCGGCACCAATACCGATGGTAATAATACCGTACTGGCATCATTTTTCAGGACAGTATTTGGCGCTGCTATAAACCTGATACCCGACATCTCAAATGGAAATACACTACCTGCCAGGTTGGTATTTGCCGCCGGAGAATACACTTCCTCTACAACGCAAAGATTCCTGGTTACCCCGGAAGGTGACTTCACTATCGAAATGAACGCAGCTACCAGTAGCCAGCAATACCTGATAGGTGGTCTGCAGGGAACAGAGTTCTTCAGCATAACACCTAAAACCGACAAGGGAAAAGGCGATAAATTCCGCTTCCTTTCCAATCAACCTGCATACGCACCTAAATTCCCGTTCGAAGCAGCTTCTCCTGTCAAAACACCACAAGCACCCAACGCACCATTACTCGACAACACATTTTCCACGTCATGGGTTACATTCGTCAGTGCCGAAGGAAATACCATTTACTATGTAGCACAACCTAAAGGCTCATCGCTGTTTGGCAGCGATGAGCTCATTTCGCCAAAGTATACAGACTTGTTCGGACATCAAACGCCCGGCTTTATTTATACAACCGATGATATTGTCACTTTCCCTATAGTGCCTTATAACGGTGCTATAGCTGGCGATGGTATCAACTCCTTTTCACAGGAACAGATCGAGTCTTTTGAAAACCAGGTTATAAGTCCTACCCGCAGAAAAAATGTAGGGCAACTCTCTACTTCAAAATCCTTATTGTCCGCCACCCAAAGATTACAAAGCGAAACACCACAAACATCTACAACCCCATCCGGGTTACTGGTAACACTTACCTCTGCCGGAGGACAAATGCAATGGAACGAGGTATTACTCGGGCAAAATACCGATGCCGGTAATCAATACTTACTAAAGTTTATGAATCCGGAAGCACAACTCGTAGAAGCGCTGCAAACAGGGGATTTAATGCTTGTTGTTGCCAACGCTGACTGTCTCGGTCAGCTGAATGGCACTACAGCGGGACAATCAGCTTTTTTAAATACCATGAGTATCGGTAGTTGGGAAATGACCGCCAATATAGGACAACAGAACAAATATAATGACTACCGTAACGTAATGTTGATTAAAGCCAAAAAAGGTAAGCTGTATGATCCGGCTAATGTAACTAACAGCCTGGTAGCTAACCCCTCTAAGTGGACCCAGAAAGATGTGTTTGCCGCACCGACCAATTCCAATGACGACGGGACTATTACACCACCAGATAATGATCAGCTGGTAATACTGTCTCAATGGTTGCAAAATTATTTTAACCAGGCAATTGCAAAAGGTGATAATAAATACTATGCAAAGTTCAATACCATTGCACAGGACGAAAACTGGACCGGTATACTATTTTTACGGATGGATATCAGCAGGCTTCCGGATAATCTTACCGGTATTATGGCCGGCGTTACAGATCCCACCGCATTTAATGCACATCACCTGGCTGTGGAAATAAGCCCCGTAAAGAAAAGCGGTATAAATGCAGCATTAGATAATATCAGTACAATATTTGGCTTAATCTATTATACAGACCCTGATTTTACTGATGATGGCACCGATATGGCGATTGCACCCGTCACCGCTACAACGTACGACTTCCGGTTGCTGACGTTGAAAGTTCTTTTTGAAAATACATCTGTGCAGAGTTTTGAAAGCCTCGGGCAACTTACCATTACGGAGTTACTTAAAATGCCGGTAACCGGCATGAGTGTTCCGGATAACGTATATCACAATGTATTACTGAAGGGAAGCCTTCAGATTACAGACAGCCAGACTATGTACAATCTTTCCAGTCAGGGTGATAATACTTTTTATTTCGACAACAACATCATTCATAAAATACAAATCTCCAATGTACTTCTCAGTACACTCAATACAGACAACGATGGGAATGTAATGTCCTGGTTTGCGATGAGCGGATTTATTGATTATTACCTGATTGGTGATGAGACTGTGCCGGTATTCGATATCTTTTCTTTCGGTAATAACCCCGGCGAAGATGCTCCCAACCAGGGATTAAGGTTCAATAACCTGGGTATATCCATGGCTTTCCCTGAATCGGATCCTCCATCAAAAACTATGACGATGGATGCTACACAGATCAGTTTTGATACCAGCCATAGTAAGGCCCGAAACAGCAGCATCTTTGTGAATTTCGCGTTGGATCTCCAGGGACTTATAATCGCAGAACCACTCACTACGCTATCTGATATGGGCTATCTGCCTGTAATACCCGACATCGCATTATCTGATGTAAGCGCCGACAGCTGGTACGGCCTGCGCTTTAAGTTAAACATGGGTACTCCCGGCGAACTTGCCGGTAAATTAAGCCTGGATTCATACCTGTTGATAGCATGGTCGCCCGGCAGCGAAGAAGATGGAACTTACAAAGCGACCATAGGCATGTCATTGCCAGGTACCGGCGGCGGAGCCAAATTGATTAGCCTGCAAAACGTGATGAAATTATCGATAGGACAAATCCGGCTCACTTATGATACATCCCAGCATTCATTCCTTCTCATGTTTACAGAAGTAGCATTGAAATTCCTCGGTATGTTGAAAGTTCCCCCAAACGGTTCTACACTGTTTTACCTATTTGGAAATCCCGACTCCGGAGGAAAGGCAAGCGGTCTGGGTTGGTATGCTATGTATAAAAAACAAGCAGCATCAGCCATACTATCATAACAGGATATATGGAAAATTCAATCACCTAATAACTCATACCATGAGCTTATTCCAGGATTTAGTAGCACTCTTCACTCAGGCTACAGATATACGCGACAAGTATACCGGTATTTCAATCGCAGAAATGATTGATTTAATAAGCAAAGAGCAGGAGCTACGATTTTACGTAGATGGCTCGCTCAACTACGGACATCAGGCCACTACTGTCAATATCATGAAGCGTATCATTAACACCACATCATACGCTGGCCAGATTGTGGTCTATTACGACGGTGGTGAAGTAACTGCTCAAAAAATTGCCATTTTATTGCCCGGTCTGGATCCTCTGATTATTAATACAACTAAAGTCACTTATGGAACCTGCACAAACATCACTTTTAAGCCATTCTCCGATACAATAGTAGCCACAAAAGTGAAGTTTGGTTTTACAGGAGGAGCTGATAGTATGAGTACTAATTTCGCAGAAAAGCTGGTGGTTGAGTATTTCCTGCGGCTTGAACCCTACCTGTGGGAGATAATTAATAATAATAAGGTAACAAGTGCAGTGCAAAAAACCGGTAACCCCGATACCTTCAACCTATCCAGGCAATCCTTACAGTTCAATAGTCTCGCTTATAAATTCACGGCATCTTCCCTGGCTACCGTATCATCAGGGGTATGGGAATGGTATATTCAGCAAAAATTCAACAGCGCATTATCTATACGTACCAAAAATGTACAGGCCGTATACAATGCCTATTCAGCTGCTCCATCCGAAATGAGCCTATGGCCGGTTTACGGGCTACACCAGTTTAATGCAGATGCAGGAGAGATGAGTCTTAACCTTGTGTTGTCTGCATTCAATATCATACAAGAACTCCATAAACCACTGGTAATTCTTCATTTCAGTGATCCGGCAAGACCCGATTCTGACATATTTCAGTTCCTGGATGCCCTTCGTACAGATATTAACAATAGTATCAAAGCATTAACTAATCTGAAAAATAAGATATCTGCCACCTATATGCCTCCCGACGATTTTATGCAGGCATATGCTCCTGCTAACCTCAACGCACTAATCAACCAACTTACACTGTACCTTACACCTGCTATAGATAATCATTACGAACTGGTGATAATGAAAAGCTATGTCGATTCTGCGTATGTTGACATAGCTGATCAGATAACTGACGCTTTGACAACTGCGACCAATAAAAAAATCTTTGTTATTTCCATCGGTTCCGTACCTCAGGACATCTACAATTATTTCTACGGTAATTCTAACCTGCCAGGTATATTCGAAGGTCAGGGAACTTCCAGCATGATGATCAGCCTGGGTAAACCATTTATGCAGGTACCTAAAAAAGGAACTAATGCTGCCATTAATTATCCATCCACACTCGCCGCAAGTAATTATTCAGCAATTACACAACAATGTCAAGAATGGGTGGCCGCTATAAGAGACCTTTCTTTTCATCCATTCCTGAAGAAAAGTGCACCAAGTGCCCCCGTCGTTTATACAAATACCCTCAATGTTATTACAACTTCCACACTCCAATCAATCAACATATCATCTGATCTTCATAAATATTTTACCAACCTGGGCAACTATTATCAGAAAGACATACACGACAAACTAATGCTGGGAATGGTCGGCGTAGATACCCTGATACTGGTTAACAAAGAAAGTAGCCTGTATGCAGCGCGCGAGGGTATTGCTGCCGATGCCTCCGGATCACTTAACGTACACCATAGACGTGAACTACTTAAAGAACATTTCCCGATATCAGGAGATAATGGAACTACAGATAGTGACCTCTATGAAGTTGCTGACCCGCTTACACTACAGGAAGTTTACGATCAGCTTGTTGCAGCATGGTCTGATGGTACTATCAACCTGTTGAGCGCACTTCCGGCCACTTACTTCAGCGACTTCTTTGCAAAAGTAACAGGTAATATTTTTTCTATTGCAGTACCTGAAGAAAATATTGTTGCTGAAAAAGACGGGAACGGCAACATTACGAAAGTAACTGTTTCCGGAGCTACAACATTGTCTTTCCTCAATATAAAAATGACGATAGAACTGGTTTATACAGCGGAGTCCGGGCCGGTAATCACACAAGTCACAGCAACGGCAGACCAGGTATGGACAATTGAAAATATTCCATGGATACTATTCAGTAACCCGGGCTTCACTATGAAGGTAAATGAAGGTGGTTTCCCGGTGCAGGGCGGAATACTCGGTACTATAGAAAGTTATGGCACAAGTGTGAGCCTGCTGATTGAATATCCGGTAGGTGACAACTCCTGGTTGCTTTCTGCTGCATTTGACGGTAATTATCCCGGTATTGCAACCATCTTCCAGGCAGCAGGAGGTATAAATCTAGTACAGGTACTACCTGCGCCGCTCAGCCAGCTGGCAGGTTTCGGGCTCAAAGAAGTTCAGTTGATGTATAATTCAGCTGCTTTCAGTTTCGATTATATGTCGTTCGAAATGACGACAAACAGTCCATGGACTATTTCCCAAAATCCACTGTTTACCATTACACCTACTGTAGCTATCAGCGTATACAATGTCGCTGATGTCAGCAACCGTACTACTAACTTTCTTGTTACAGGCGAATTTACTATTGGTAAAGGTACCATTACAATGGTAGGCGGATATCCCGATTTTTCACTGTATGGAGGCCTTACAGACGGTACTATCGAACTCAGTGACCTGCTGGCATTATTTGGTGGAGAGCTGGATTTGTCCACTTCTGTTACTGCATTTAATTACAATTATGCTCCCAGCCAGAAGTATTACGCGATAGATGCTATACTGGAGCCAGACAAACCACTTGTTGTGGCCGATATATTCAGTATTGATAATCTTAGCTTTAATGTCAATAGTAATAATTCCATCAACACAGTATTTATTGGGGGCCAGATAACTGTGTTACCAGATTCGTCGAAGATTATAATGCAACTCAGTGCAATGTATGCCACTGGTAAGGGGTGGACATTTGCCAGCAAACAAACATCCGGGGAAGTGAAGATCGGTGATATGCTTTCATATTACATCGGCACCGGCTGGGCTCCACCGGAAGGATATAATTATGGTATAGACGGACTTTCATTTACTATAAATACAGCGACCTCTTACTGGGAATTTGGTGCCAAAACTGCAGCGCCATGGGCAATTCCCTTCCTTGGCCCAACTTTTACAATTGCCGGTACTGCACTGATCGGGTACGGGAAAAAAGAAGAGACAGCAACCGCCGGTTATTACGGCGCTATCTCGGCAAAGATCAGCTGGAATAATATCAACATTACCGCATTCTACAATTTTAATCCTGGCTACCAGGCATACGGTATTATCTGGGGAATGCTGACCGGGGAAGTGGAAGATAAGAATATAGATGGAAAAATACACCAGATCGCCACACTCAGGTTTAATGATACTACTACAATAGGAAGCCTGGTGGAATTAATGGTATCCTGGGCCACCGGTAACAGTTTTGGATTGGCTGCCCCATGGAATGTGCTGAATAGTATTCCCCTGAATAATCTTTCACTGGAATATGATTTTACCGATAATAAAGTAAGCTTTAACGTAGGAATAGGACCAATCAATCTGGGCTTCGTTACCATCAATGGTATCAAAGTTTCCTACAATAGTAAAGATGCAAATCCTGATAACAATGGAGTAATTGTTACATTAGATGTATCTGCTGCCTGGGGAGATATTCCATCATGGAATGCCGCTAAACCTGAAACTACACCAGCACCTCCCGGACAGGGAAACAAGTACCTGGACTTACGGATGCTGGCATTAGGACAACATGTAACACTCGATTGCTTTAAAACCGCGGACAATGTACAGGCTGCGATTGCCTGCATGTCCAATCTGCCGGATACAGAACCGGGAGAAATACCCGCTATACATTTTGATGCCAACAGCTCCTGGCTAACAGGCATGGACTTTGGACTGCTGCAGTTGGGTGGAGATAAATCAAATGCAGTAGCATTGGCTGCTTCAACAGCCGCTGCTGCACAATATTTTATCACCATGCAAATAGTATTTAATGATCCCTACCTCTATGCATTACGTATTGCCCTGGAAGGTGAACCTGCAAAAATATTCAAAGGTCTCGACTTCCAGATCATGTATAAAAAAATTAGTGACAGTGTAGGCGTATACCAGGCAGAAATAGTATTGCCGGATGTGATGCGCAAAATAAATATGGGGCAGTTTAATATAACACTCCCGGTATTCGGAATCTCAGTATTTACCAACGGGGATTTCCAGGTAGATATCGGGTTTCCCTGGAAAGAAGATTTTTCCCGTTCTTTTACTTTCCAGACACTCATCTGGACACCCGTTGGCATCCCCATTCCCGTAATGGGATCTGCCGGCGTTTATTTCGGCAAGTTGTCCAGCGCCACTACCAACCGGGTACCAGCTGCCACCAATGGTACATTCAACCCAGTACTGGTATTTGGTTTTGGAATACAGTTTGGTTTCGGCTATTCTTTTGATGCAGGTATACTCAAAGCCGGATTCAGTCTTACCGCAGTAGCCATACTCGAAGGAATTCTTGCAAAATGGAATCCCTATCAGATCACTGATGGCAGTGGCAACAATACACAACTGGAAACTTCTTATTACTTCTGGTTCAGGGGTACTGTAGGGATTATTGGTAAACTGTATGGCAGCGTAGATTTTGCTATCGTAAAAGCTGATGTGAATATAGATATCAGGTTACTGGTCCAGATCACCTTCGCACCATATGAACCAATAGAACTATCCATAATTGCATCTGTAAGCGTATCACTCCGTATCACTATTAATCTTGGAATTTTTAAAATAAAGATCAGCTTCAGCTTCTCTGCAAGAATACAGGAAGGTATCACTATCAAAGCTATTGGTGGTACTCCTCCTTGGACAACTACAGAACAGGTACAATTGTTCACTGCAGGTGCCCCCGTACTGCAAAGGAGAAGACGGAGATTTTACTATGATCAGAAAGAGCTGATGGCCGCCCGAACTGCCACAAGCCCGGTATGGTCCAACCTGCAGAAGGCAGTATCCCCGGTTCCTCTCACTGCATATGTTGGATTCGGTCTTACTATGGCAGGAGATAACGCAACAGATGTGAGTCAGCAATTGGCTTGTTATATCGCTATGCTCTTTATCGAATCGGTACCACCACCGCAGGATGATAAAGCAAATGGCCTGCAGAAGGCTTATGGCGCAGGCCTTGATACTTCTTTCGAGCTATTGGGCAAACAGGTATTGCGTTGGGCTATTGCAGCCATACAACCTGTTCCAATGACCAGCGCAGAAGTGGATAATATAATTGTAACTGATTTGCAACTGGCAGCATTGCTTGACTTTCTGAGCGACACTGCAAATCCAACTCCGATTACTGCCGCTGATGTCAGTACATTTATGAATAACCAGTTTACCGTTACAGTAAACGCACCTACATCAGGAGAAGTTGATGCTACATATTTTCCAGTTCCACCCGAAATGATCCTTACACTGCCTGATTATGGTACCGATTATAAAGGTGTTTCGTACAATTTTGAAGACTATAACAGTACCTCAAGTGCATACACAGAATACCTGAGAGCATACTTTAACGAACTGTCAGTACAGGTAGAACAAGATGACCAGTCTGACTACCGGCAGATGATTAAACTGGACGACAAAGATGGCCAATCTATGGCTAATTTCATCTATAGCGATTATTTCCTGCTTATATGCAGGCAAATGTTACAATCAGCAAGGGAATCACTGAAAGACTATAAATACTACCTGCAGGATAACCAAACTGTAAATGACATTGTCAATTGGGTAAATGTTAAAGCAGGCACAAATCTGTATTCGGTTGAAGATTTATTTACAGACAATGTTTCAGCCCCCCTGAGTACAGGAAAAAATCTGCGGATCACAGGTAGCACTTATGTGGCACAGGCATCAGATACATTTGACAGCATTGCAGCACAGTCTATATTCTACAGTGGTTTTACAGGAACTGATCTGGCAACGGCCAACCAAGATACTACCAATACTTTATCTGCAGGTATTACAATCAGTTATCCCGGTAAAGATCCTTATAAAACGCTGGCAGGTCAATCACTGAATGACGTAGCTCAGAGTATAGGTGTACCTGTAAATGAGCTAATAAATAATGGTAACATTACCGGTCTCGCCGGACTATTGCTGCCAGTTGCCACTTTTAAGATTCCGTCGTTCAATAGCATTGTTGCAAGCGGAGATACGTTGAAAACGATTGCTGCCAAATACAATATTACACAGGAGCAATTGGCTGCACCAATTGAAAATGCAAATGTGGCAGACCTCTTTGATAAGGCAGGAGAGTATATTAACATCGCAAACCTCCAGCAATTCCAGGTAGGGGAATTGATTAGTGAAATACAGGCCACAAATGGTCTGCAGCATTTATCAGGTATGACGTCACGCTATTATATGGCAGGGCTGCGTCTTCCTACAGAAGGAATTACCCCGGCATATAAGGGCATGTGGGTGGTGGACAACGGTGGTACATTATCACTACCGTCGTATGCAGGCTTGTATGCATTAACCGGACAACAGTTCCAGTTACCCAATCTTTCCACAGAGAAGTTCGATATTACATTATCCCGCACATCGATGCCTGGCTGGCTGACATTTGCCGGCAGCAATCCGGACAAATTAGTGTGGTCATTGGTGCCCGATTCGTTCGAAGCCCGGCAGATAAATGCTGTAAAAGGATATGCAACAACTAACGTTCTTGATATCAATCTGTCGCTTTTAGGAGCACAGGATGCCTTTATCACAAAAGAGGCAACCTATCCGTTCACATCAGTGATCAACTGGAGTAGTGCTTCTGCCTTCACAATGCCCTATGGCGGAGATGCAGGAGGAGTGCCGGCACTGAGTCTTTGGCAGCTACCAGACACACTGCTGCAACTACCTGACCCACAGACCCGATCTGTGAATCCCAGAATGAAAATGCAGATAGGACGTTATGATGAAGCGAGTCGTACTATGGTAAATACACCTGTAAATTATTATGGGTATGGATCACTGGTATCATTCACCGTTAAAAAAGTGCCTGTTATTACTGACAGTCCAAATACAGCTACTACTTATGAGATCATGGGAGCTGACGGCAGCAATGTAGAAGTACTCGAGAAAATGGTAAGTGGCATCGGCAACGATAAGTCCCTGATTGCTACATTGACACTAGCCTACGGTGTAGACTCAAACGGCACTACTACAGAAGGTATACAGACAGACGCATTAAATAGCCTGACAATGGGAATTGCACAGGTAAACCTTTCTACAGAAACACTTCCCGACAGTCTCTCTTCCAGGTCATTCCTAACCATAGCAGATCAGCAGGAAGAAATGGTATTGCTGAATGAAACAACAGACTTCATTCGTTTGTTATGGCAGGCAAGTATTACAAGAGGCGGCGGGTACTACCTGTATTATTACAATTCAGGCAGCAACAGTGGTTTGCCGGACAGGATCTTCAATGATAAAAATGAAGCAACTATTTCTCTGCTGGTATTATATTCCGCACCGGTTGATGAGCTACTACGCAATAACATTAACAACTATATGAATGTGCTGGCTATCGGAGAAGCAATCGACACTACCCACGCGGTATTGTTTGCAGAAGCCAACCCATTAGCGATCAGCCTTCCTGCTGATGACACTCAAACGTTATCCGATCTGGCATATAAGTATTATGGCAATGTTGCCGACATAGTAGCAGATAATCAAACCCTTGCATTGAGGGCCGGCAAAACACTGCTGGTCAATGAAGGGCTTTATGAAGTAAGGCCACAAGGCAGCGCGCCAGGTGGAAGCCTGAATGCAATTGCCACCTATTTCGGTACTACTGCCGACGCCATCAAAGCTGCAAATCCTTTACAGACAAGCTGGCCAGATCCATTACCACTATATACTGCATTGTACCTGCCGGAAATGACAATAACAATCGGTGCCAGCAACGGTGGTACTACACTCGAAAGCATCGCTTCCTACTATAGCGAGGATCTCGCAGCACTGGGCGGAAAAAATCAGGAAGTGCCAGGCCTCTTTGCTGATAACCAACAGATAATCATTAGTGGCGGACCAGATATCCGTTCATCTTCGGTAGCACCGGGAGTGGCAGGAATTGCTGCCGAACGCCCGGTACCACCAGAGATTCCGGATGACCCATCAGAGAATAATTATGGTGAGCTATTCCTGCTTAACACCTATAACATGCTTTCTTACCAGATAGCTGATAACAATTATTTTAATGCCAGTAATCTCGGACTTCCGGCCACTCCATCAGGAGAAAATGAGGATCAGGATATAAATGATAAGATGAGTTATCCTAAATCACAGGCTGAAGGAGACAACTGGAGCTATTCCCAATCCATCCCCTACAGCCGCTTTGCCAAAAATGTTGTACTCACTTCCGGTGATATGCCAGATCAGGCAGAAAGCCCCTATCGTGGTCTTGGCGGTTTGCTGCAGATAGATTATGGATGGCTGGACCTGTATGGCAACCTGCTTATAACTACGCTGTCTCAGCCATCCGGCAATAGCCAGTTGAATATGGTACCGATACTTACAGGATACACAGATCCTCTTATCGGGTTAAATCAATGGCCGTCCGTTGCCGCATCATGGGAAGTTATTTCAGATATTAATAAAGCGCCTCTGTTACAGTTAAACCTCTCATTTGGCGACAGTTATTACCAGGGACTAATGTGGGGGAAAGTTACCAATGCAACTACCATCACTGCATGGTTTACAGCACCTCTTGAAGAAACATCTTCTATAGACCCGGCCAATTACAGCCTGGATCAAGGTATAAACATCCTCCATATCACCCTCGGGTCAGATAAACAAACGGTGACAATACAGGTTGATAACGTGCCGGAGAACCTGTTGTTGACATTAAGCATAAACAATATCAGCAATACAGATAAGACGGAAACGTATACTGGCGTTGCACAGTTCAGTTTTCCGGAATCGCCTGAAGAAACAACATCTACTGTTATAGAACAGGCGAACAAAGATCTGGCCGTATATAAACAGTTATGGTACCAGCTTACAGATCCAAACGGCATTGCATATACAGTAGATACAACGCTCCTGCAGCAAGGTTATACACTCTCTGCGGAGCAGGTATCTGACCTGGTACAAAACTGGCTTACCTCTATCTACCTGTTCCTCGAAAACAGGTCACAGGGACTTACAGATGTTGAGTCTCCAGATGCGTCGCACCCGATGACCTTTGCAATTGTACCTGCCAATCTGAACCCGGCACAGATATTCCGTCTTGACCTTAGCTTCACTATTACACGAACCAGGAATGCAGCTGCCGGTGATCTTGAAACCACAGGAGGTATCCTTCAGGCGGCAACGGAAGTATCTCCTCTTTCCGATAGCCAGGGTGGCGATACCCATAGCCTTGATACTTTTGCTGCACTTTTTGAAACAGCACTTCAGGAAACCGGCAAATACACATTGCGCGTGGCAACTGGCACAGACCGGCAAAATGCTGGCAACGATAAAGAAACCTGGGCAGTACGACTTGGACTGGACAAAACGCTCCTGACTCCAATAGCATATAGTATCAATGATCCTGCAAATCCGGATATGTTCGCACCTCGCCCTATCTCCAACAAACTGGAATCCCGCAAACAGGTTCCTATCTACTATTACTCAGAAAAAACGGGGATAGACTTTAGCACTCCATCTGTATATGCTGATTTCACCGGCATTGATATGGATCAGTGGGGATATCAGTTCTTCAGCAGTATCGATAATGTACTGTCACCGGAATTTACTGCAGCCATTCAACTGGTAGATAATAAAAAGCAAACAACTTATCTGAAAGATCTGTTGGCGGGTAAAAAGGCACTTGCCGATATTGTAAAAAACTGGATGGTGCCAGTATTCAGAGATGAAAATCCAAATGCAGATGCAGTAAGAGAAGCGTTTAAGCAACAGCTGTTGGTAAAATTGACGAACGCTTACACAACTCAGGCGGCCGTACAGTTTCATGCGAATGTTAGCGCAGATGCAACGATCGATATAGCCCCACGTCTTTACGGCAGCATTAACCGCAATTTCAAATTTGCAGATGTAATGGTCGATAGTGCAGATAATACAATTTTATACCTTGTATTCTCAAATCCACCTAACGAATCTGCTGCGGGCACCAGTAGTAATTTTACAATAAGCGAAGGAATCAGTGTGTTCAATGCTGGTATAGATGCGAACAATAATCGCAGGGTTATCCTTAAACTTAACGGGTTGGCAATTCCAGGCAGTACAACGGTGACAATAAGCGCAGGCTTTACAGACATGACTGGAAATATAATTCTGCCGCCCCTTACGAAAGTGGTAATGTCAGAGATCAATGAAGGTAATGACAGCGACTCCATTACTTTTACTTCTCCCAAACTTACCCTGCAAACCAGCACAGCCATCCCTATTCCATTCCTGATTTCATCACCGCAGGTGGTAAGAGGCAGCGATAATGAATTATTGCCTTATGTTGATCTTGACCTGAGTTTTGCAGGTAGTACAATTGAACACCAGATCAGCAGCCTACCCAATATTGAAGGATACGAAGCATCCACCTGGCTGAGTTTCGTTACACCGTTATCCACGAACGACAGCCCTCTTACCGGAGATTTGGGTAAAATACAGGTACCGATGATATTGCGGGAATTCCCAACTGCACCTTCGATGGTCAACCAGTCTGGAGAATCTACTGTACCACCAGACGCAGACAATATTAACCAGTTACTAAACTGGAACTATAACATTGAATATGCATTACAGATACACTATCCGCAGGATCAACTGGAGTTCACGATCAACTTCAATGTGGCAGATGTCAGCAGTAAAATGCTCATGGGTATTGAGGACGCTTTCCCACAACTTGCAGAGTTTATAACCGTATCACCGTCTGTATTTGCAGTACTTGAATCACAGCTTACACAGGTAACTGCCGGCACTGCTGACGACGACCCATTGCTTGATACAGTGTCTACTGCACTTATATCTTACACGACTCTGGCAGCGAATGTTGTCACTGCAGCTCAAAGTAATATGCTGGCGATGCCGGGTAACAATAAACTTTTTAATAGTATGCAGGTGTTGCCTTATTCCTTCTACATACAGGAAGGAATAGCTACTATCAATGAAGTGCAGGCGCTTATTGTATCATTGCATGGTTTGCCTCCGGCAGGAATTGGTCAGCCTGTTGTTAATATCAACGGATATGAAAGCAATCCATATACAGGTAAATGTTTCGGGGATTACTGTTATTATTATACAAAAGATGGAACGGTATTATCCGCAGCAGAAGGACAGGTTATACAAGACAGAACAGTGGTTATTCCGGCAATGAATATCCTGGCAAGACAGGATGCTTCTACTACCGCATGCATTAACCGGAATGCGGAACTGGTGCCCAATAAACCGAGCAGTGAGCCATTCAAATACACGACAGGGCTGGTACAGTTTTCAAATCCTTATCATCCAACTACCGACAGCGATATGCCGATAGATATATCGACGATTAATGCACCGGCCGGGCAACATAATTATGAATCGCTTACTGCACAACTGACTAACCTGTTTGATACACTGCTGGAAGAGAACTCCCAGGATACAATCAGTATACTGATGAGTTGCCAGTATATGTATCAACCGAATGCCGCTACTGGTTATGTAAGCCTACCGGTCATGATGCAGCCTATACAAGGTATCCAGGTTAATCCAACGGCCACTACAAACGATAAAAAACTGGCCGATATGATTACAGAATGGGCTGGAAGTATTAATCTTTGGTATAGTACACACAACCCTGGAACCAACAAGGCTGTTTTATATTTTGACCTGACAATTTTCTCTAACCTTACACAACAACCATTGCCGCTGTTAAGAATGAGAAGTTTAATGCTTGAGATTCAATATATAACGGAGATGTAGCATGCCAGGCATACTGCTCAGATGCATTTCTCCAATAAAGGCCAGGATTTCAGATAAATCTTCTTCAAACTGGTTCGAAACCTTCCCTGCGTAGTCCGCAAGCTTTAAGCCCTCAGGTCGAAAGATCCGGGGGCTTTTTGTTTGGAAATTACAATATATCTTTAGGGTAATTAAAGTCTGGTATTTATGAAAAATAGATTATTAGCCATATCCATCACCTTCCTTTTTGCTGCCTGTGTTAACAATCAGCCGAAAGCAGAAAATACCACCGCTTCAGAAACTTTACCCGCATTTATGGAGTACACCGTCCTAAATGTATACCCTCACGACACTACCTCCTATACAGAAGGCCTATTAGTCCACAACAACGAACTATTTGAAAGCACTGGCCGCGAAGGATTTAGCAAGTTCGCTCAAATTGACCTCACCACTGGTAAGCCAATCAGAGAACATTATATTGACAAATCCATTTTTGGAGAAGGCATCGCGATCTTCGACAACAAAATATTCCAACTTACCTACCGTAGTAATAAGATCTTTGTTTACGATCTGAAAGATTTTAAAAAGATCGCAGAATACCCATGGCCCGGAGAAGGCTGGGCGATGACGCACGACGGCAAAAGTCTCATTGCCAGTAACGGTACCTCCAATCTGCAATACCTGGATCCAAATACATTACAGCTGCAAAAGACCCTTAGTGTGACAGATCAGAACGGTCCGGTTAATAACATCAACGAATTAGAATATGTAGATGGGTTTATTTATGCCAACCAGTTTCTGACCAATAATATTTTGAAGATTAATGCGGAAAGTGGACGCGTTGTTGCGAAAGCTGACCTGACGGATATCTTTGCGCATGGTGGCAAGGTATTCAATCCTGATCAGTTGCCAGACCTTCATGAAGACGTATTGAATGGCATCGCTTATGATAGTGCAAGAGGCAATTTTCTGATAACCGGAAAACAATGGCCTTATTTATTTGAAGTGAAGTTCAGGTAGCTAGTCATCGCTTGAGTCTTCACAGGGGATAAGTTAAAATAATATTGTAATTTAGTTAATACCAGACAGGCACATACGCCCCCATATCTGACTATAACTATATTCTTTATATACCAAAGCCCCACTATTATGAAACCATTGCTACCCGTGTTATTGCTTACCGGTATCTGCTGCTGACTATTATGTTGCTATCACAGACCATGTCAATACATACGAAAGTTCTCCTGGTGGAAGTTTTACAATCACTTTAACCGGCACCACCACCGGCTCTGATACGATTACCGTACATTTATTATCTACCAGCGGCTCCAGTGAGAGGTTGTATATTTATGTGCTTGAAGTAAATGAGCAGCGTAGAACGAAGGTATATCGCGGTAAACTCGTCATCATAATATAGCATATGACTTACAAGTAATTTGGATACACCTTTACACGGTTTGGAAACATCGCTTTCTCCGTCTTTAGGGAAATTTGCATTCATGCAACAATCAGTAAAATTTAAGAACAGCACATGGCTGGTAGCAGCCAATCTTCATCTACCTGTGAATTTTGATGCGCAACATCAATATCCGGCTATTATATGTGTGCATCCGGGAAGTAGTGTAAAGGAGCAAACGGCCGGTCTGTATGCAGAAAAACTAGCGCAGGCAGGGTTTGTAGCACTGGCTTTCGATGCTTCTTTTCAAGGGGAGAGTGGCGGCGAACCACGGTATCTTGAAGATCCTGCTACCAGGGTGGAAGATATCAGGTGTGCGTTGGATTATCTTACCACTATAGCATTTATAGCTAATGATCGTATTGGCGTACTGGGCATTTGTGCAGGTGGTGGCTATGCGGCAAATGCTGCCTTAACTGAAAAACGGATTAAAGCAGTAGGCACTGTGGTTGCGGCGAATTTTAGCCGTGCTTACCGGGAGTTGAATGCATTACAGATATTGGAGGCTGTGGGTCAACAACGTACTGCAGAAGCTAACGGAGCGGAACCGCTGATCACGCAATGGACACCGGCATCTATTGAAGAAGCGAAGCAGGCTGGGCCTGTAGAAATGGATATGGCAGCAGCCATCGATTATTACAGAACGCCAAGAGGAGAACATCCAAATTCCTGTAATAAGTTGCGGTTTACAGGTATGGGAGCCGCTATCGCATTTGATGCATTTCATCTTGCAGATCAGTTGCTGACACAGCCGCTTATGGTAATAGTTGGAGATAAAGTCGGTGCATTTGGTTCTTACAGAGATGGATTTGAATTGTATAATAAGGCTGCTGCTGTCAATAAAAGTATTCATGTAGTGCAGGGTGCGGGTCATTATGATTTATATGATCAGCCTTTTGCTACTAATGAAGCGCTTGGTAAACTGGTGCCTTTCTTTAATAGTGTACTTTTGTAGTGGCATGAAAAGCATACATTCCATATCTGAGTTTCATCGGTTGCTATCGCTACCAGATCCATTGCATCCACTGATCAGTGTGATTCGGGTGGAAGATATACGACTGACGGCTGATTTCTTTGCTGAGAATTTTCTGTTCGATTTTTATAGTGTGTCTTTGAAAAGAAATGTGCAGGGCAAGGTGAAATATGGTCAGCTATATTTTGATTTTGATAAGGGTGTGTTGAGTTGTTTAGCGCCAAAACAGATACAGTCGATTACCGTAGGTGATCTTGCTATGGATAGTCAGCAAACAGGCACAGGGTATGCGTTGTTGTTTCATGCTGATTTTTTGTTGGGGTCTACGCTGGCCGGGAAGATAAAACAATACGGTTTCTTTTCTTATGCGGTGAATGAAGCACTGCATTTGTCGGACAGAGAAGAGAAAGATATCATAAATATTTTCCACAAGATCGAACAAGAGTATCAGCATATTGACCGGCATACACAGGATATTCTTATTGCGCAATTGGAGTTGTTATTAAATTATAGCAATCGTTTTTACGAGCGACAGTTCTTTATTCGCAAAGCGACAAATCATACTTTGCTTACGCAGATGGAAGGATTGTTAGAAGAATATTTCAATAATGAAGAAACGTTAAAAAACGGCCTTCCAAGTGTGGAATATCTGGCTAATAAGCTGCGTCTTTCACCACACTATCTGAGTGATATGCTTCGAACGCTGACAGGACAGAGTGCTCAGCAGCATATTCAGGATAAACTGATTGAAAAGGCAAAGGAATATCTTAGTACAACGACATTAACGGTTGCAGAGATTGCGTATGAATTGGGGTTTGGATATCCACAATCGTTCAATAAATTGTTTAAGAAGAAGACAAGTATGTCACCATTGGAGTTTCGGTTAAGGTTCAATTAAATGATACGGGAACTGAATAATTTAAAAGGGTGTATCAGAAATTCTAATACACCCTTTTAGTATTTTATTGTTTAACAAATTTGAACACCTTCGTCCCCAGGTGTACCAAATACACACCAGGACTCAATTGACCAATAGCTATAGATCTTCCATAACCGGATAACTGCAATTGCCCTGAACTACTATATACTTTAATACTGACTGCATTCGTTAACCCACTTATATAAAGCGTGCTCACAGCAGGATTTGGATATACTGAAATTCCGGACTGATTTTCTTTTTTCACTACGCTGGCAATTGTAGCCGGTGCTGCCAATGATGACCGAACGAGTTTCCAATGGCCACTGAGTTGACCTGCATCTGCCCATTGCTGCACATTCCCTCCATTCACCGTACTAAAATTGGATACCTCTATCAATTTACCACTATGCTGTGGTATAATCTTATAATAGTCGTTATCCACAGGCACCATTGAAAACTGTTGATTGGTACCGGCTGCATAACTCCATTGCAGTATATTGGCGCCATCTGCAGAGCTCACGCCTGACACATCTACTGATTTTCCGGATTTGACACAAATGATCTTATAGACTTCATTACCCAGGTGCGTAAAGGTAAATTGTTGATTCGTACCATTTAATAAGCTCCATTGCTGGATATTGCCACCATCCTGCGTAATCTGACCATCATCTACATCCATGTACAGTCCGCTGAAACGGTTTTGAAGATAATAGGTGCCTGCAATGATGTTTACCTTTTTTAATTTGTTTGTACTCTGTGCGAAATTTATAATTGGATCTGCATTGCCGCCATCAAGGGGGGAATAAATTTCAAGACTTGATTTTAGGAGACTACCATCTACCATAGCGTTGATTTCTTCTGGTGTCATACCAGAACGGTAGAAGAGTAACGTACGATAATTTGCAGCTGGCGCAGTGGAGCCATTCAGATCAAAGGCAGTGGTCACGACCTTTTCAGCGATTGATCCCTGCAATACCTTATCGATGTATAATAGTGTTTTCCCCATTGCATAATAATGGGTGAGTGTCACTTTATGCCATTGGTTGTCGGTCAGTACTGTAGTACCAGAAATACCTGATGAATAGTCCAGCTTTCCGGAGGTATTGATCACTAAGGTTTTTAAACCCGTAGTGGTGCTTAGTTCTGCTAACTGCCCGGTGGAAGATGTTTGGATATCAAAAGAGTAGGTAAAGGAATGAAGCGTTTCCTCAGGCTTAATTTGAAGTTTGTAGCCCGTGGAAGGGCTTAAGTTTAAATAGGTACCATTTACCTGGTAGGGTTGTGTCTTTCCTGCTTTTAAAGCATCGAACAAAGAAGGAACGATCGCATATTCAAATTCAAGATGCCCCGCATCATTGGGGTGCAGGTCATCATATTTATAACCGGTGGCCCATTTACCGGCTCCATTGTCAAGTGCACCGAGCAAATTGATACTTGCTACATTCCAGGAATGAATGAGCAAATTCATTTGCTTGATATAATTGTATTCTGTAGCCGTGTAATCTTCGCGACTATAACAATTGGTGACGATGGGTTCAATGCCTTGTTGCCTTGCTTTGTTAATGAGCAATTTCATATTATCTCTGAACTGATCAAAGATGGCCTGGCCGCCGGTGGTGATCCCTTCATTTCCTAAAGAGAGGGCGTAAATAACGTATTTGCCACATATGGGTAGTAAGTCTTTATCCCATCGGTTGATCACACTGATGGTGTTGTTGCCAGGGACGGATATGTTCGATACATTCCAGGTTTGACCGGTACCGTTGTTGGCCCTGGTAGTCAGTAGCTGGGCGTATAACTGGGCGTATCCCTGGTTGTTGGTAGCACCTGTACCTGAAGGGACAGAAGAGCCCATGATGGCGATGCGACTGGCGTCTTTTGTAGTACAATACGGCTCAAACGTAACAGGGTTGACCTGGTTGATCTTCAGGATACCCAGGTAGCCAAAGGTGCCTTCAGATCGGGTCATGGTCAGGTTTATCTGACCATTATCGTCAGGCATGATTATATCTGAGGTGAGGATGGTTTTCGTATTTCCATTATAACCAGTTCCGCCTAAATTGGTTCCGGAGGTTTGCAGCAGACCGTCGTAGAATGTAGCCCCGGTGAGTGAATAACCTGTTACTCTTTTTTCAGGGTCGTTGCGGGTACCGAAGAAATTAAAAACGTAGCCTTTGGTTTTATCCAGTCCTCTTATTGAAAGACTGGAAGCCGTGGAGGTGTGAAAGTAATCCTGGGTGGCAGTGGGGATGGCGAGGTCACCTAATAAGCTGGCATCTGGTGATAATAAACCTCCATTTAGAATACCATTGGAAGAAAATGCGGAAGTGATTTTAACATATGCCCCTGTTGATGCATTCACTTTATCCACAAGGTTTACCTGGGCGGCAGTAGTACTGGTATTGGTTACATTGTTCCAGTAATTGCCATTGATATCGGGACTGGTGGTGATGTTGCCATTGGTTACATCATTGGGACCGAAATCAATATAGGTTGTTTTTAATGCGGTAATGGGCAGTTGGACTTCCGCTATTTTCAGGGCGCCGATATAGGCGAAAGTACCGGTTTCGCGTTTTACGGTAATGGCGATCTGGCCTTTTGTATCGGGGGTGAGGGTGTTGGTGACGAGAATGGTGCTGTTGTTACCATTGTAGCCGGTTCCACCCAGATTCGTACCAGAGGTTTGTAGGGTAGCGCTGTAGGTGGTATTGCCTACAAGTGTATAATTTGATTTGCGTACTTCAGGGTCATTTCGGGTAGCGAAGAAATAAAAGATATATCCTTTGCTTACATCCAGTCCTTTGATGATAAAGCTCGCGGTATTATCTGTATAAAAATAATCCTGCGTGGCAGTGTTGATAGCGAGATCATTCAGGAGCGATGCACTGGGTGATAGCAGTCCTCCGTTGTTAATGCCGTTAGAGCTAAAGCCGGAGGTGATGTTGAGTAATGCACCGGATAATGCGTTTTTGTTTGTGACCAGGTATACCGAAGCGGCGGTTGTACTGGTATTGGTGATATTGTTCCAGTAATTGCCATTTGCATCGGGACTGGTGGTGATGTTACCGTTGGTAACATCATTTGGGCCAAAGTCGATGTAATATGTTCTTTGTGAGTAGGTTTTAATGACGAAAGAACATAGGAGCAGTAAAAAGTACAGTGACTTTTTCATAGGTTAAGTTTTAGTGAGACGTGGAGCTGTCGGCACCAAAATAATCAGAATGACGGCGATATGGCCGCAGTAAGAAAAAGATTTTGAATCCGCCTCGTTGGTAAGTAAGGAGCCAAAACTTAAACTATCCAGACTCACTTCTTTTTTTTCGGTTCTGTCTCTTTCAACAGGGGAATGATTGCAGGAAACCAAAAGTACAACGAGTAGACAGGTAACTTTGAACATAATAAGGGGATATAGAGGACTAAATTATAATAATTTTAGAAATAGTAATGCGTTTACGATAGGAATAAATTCCCCCGATAATCAAGCCAATGGGGCCACCGAGATAACTAAAGTTGTGCATAGAGCCAACAGCAACAAAGTTTACAATATGCTTCACGGTATCAGGAATGCCCCCCAAGATCTTAATCAATATCCAATTGATATTTGTAGAGCAATGCTTCTAATTGAAAGAGATTGAACTTTGCTTTCTTCATCTTATTAAACTCAGGTTCGATGGAGAAATTCAGTGCTCCCCTGAAGTCAGCCTTTTCAAGGTTGGTATTGGAGAATCTGGTGAGCGTGAGATCTGATTGGGTGAATTTACATTCGGAGAGGTCGGCATCTGAAAAATCAGCTTCCTTCAGACTGCATTCTATAAAAGGAGTCTTCTTCAGGTTTCTGCCTAAAAATATAGCGTAGTTCAGGTTACATTTTTCAAATTTAAACGAGAACTGCAACTTGCTGCATAGCGCAAAGTTCACACCGAGCAATTTGCATTCGGTAAATGTAATACTTCTGAACCCGGTATTTTTCACTACTGCCATAGAAAAATCGCAGCCATCAAAAGTGCAGTCTTCAAAGGTGGTATTGGAGAGATCGCAGTTACTGAAAATGCATTTATCGAATTTGCATTTGTAGAACTCCCAATTTTTTAGTGGCGTTTCTGTAAAGTCTATTGCCGTGAATTCCTGTCTTTCGTAAAATTTTTCTTCTTTGTCGTCCCATGTATTTTTCATGGTGTTAAGGTAAAATAAAAAAGGGGCTTTTTGATCAGAGAAAGGCGCTTTTTTGTTTTAACGGACTATAGGCATTGTATATAATTTGTGCCGGTGATATCTGTTAAGGCACTGAATCCTCCTCAGGGTGGGATTAGGAAAGTCTTACAGGTTGGATATATACGATAAAATGAGTATCTTGAAAAGATGATTCCTCATTAGAGTTGATGGGTACCACGACCAAATTCAGACCACTTTAGCTCTTTTTTGAATTAGCATGCACCCTGCTACAAACACGATTATTGCCAATACACACACTACTAAATATAACGGCAAACCTAACAACCCTAAATAATCCTGCTGTGCCTTTGGCAGGAATAAGAACAATACAAACGTGGTATTACTTACCGCATGTATAATAATTCCGGGTATTACAGACCTTGTTTTATAATACATCCATCCTAAGAATAAACCAGCAAAGAAAGCAGGTAAAGACTGCCATGGATTAAGATGGATCAATGCAAAAAACAATGCTGAATATACGATTGCTTTGCGGGGAGGATAATTTTGTAATAAGCCCTTTAACACAATTCCACGACAAAGTGTTTCTTCCAATATAGGCGCAGCAACGGATATCATGATGATGGAGAAGATATCATTCTTAAAAAGGTCATCAAAGAATTTAGCAACGCTATCGGGCATAGGTACCAGCGAGGATACCCGTTCCAATCCTACCGTTAATGCTATTGTGCTGATGATTAATACTGGAATCAACCAAAGCTGTATCTTATTAAAACCCAATTCAAATGATTCTGGCTGTTTTTTCTTACTCAGTTTTGCAGCATACCAGATGGTTGCGATCATAGCCGCTGTATAAGAAATAAGATTTATGAGAGATTTGGTTAACGGGTCTACAGGGGTCCTGGAAAATCCCACATAAAAGCCACCTATTAATCCGATTATGATCATGAATAATAGCAGCATCAGAAACAGCTTCAAAAGGGATTTTAATTCGGGGTATGCTTGATGATCCATGCTACTAATATAGTAAAATTTTGAACCCCACGTCTGCCATGGGGTTCAAAGTACATTTAATTGATCAGGGTCAGGATATCGATAGTGATTTCAGCTTTTCCTGCTATATTTTCCACCAGTTCTTTGAAGTGAGCAGTGGAATTATGGAAATCGATAGCTGCCTGAGATTTCCATTCTTCAAGAATGACTATTATGTCAGGATTTGAGACATGTGCTGTCACGTCATAGTATATATTTCCTTCTTCGGCCCTTGACAGTTCGGCACATTTCACAATGCTGGCTAATACTGCTTCTTTTGTGGCAGGAGTGACTTTAAATTTCGCAACAATTTTTAAACTTTTCATTCTTCTGATGTTTCTTTGCGCTTATTGCGCAAAATGTATGCTACAATATAAGCTATCGTATTCTTTTTTTCAATGGTAACTATCGATATTAGCGATAAGTATTTGTAAATTTAAGTATGAAACTGAGATTGCTCCTACTCGTCTGCGCGTTCTTCCTTAGTTTAGGAGGGCAGGCACAAAATAAGATTATAGTGGCTGTCGCGGCTAATATGCAATATACCATTGAGGCTTTAAAGACGGCCTTTAATAAGGTGAATAAGACTGAAATTGAGGTGGTATCAGGCGCTTCGGGGAAGTTAACCCAGCAGATCATTGCAGGGGCTCCTTTTGATATTTTTATTTCTGCGGATACGGCATTTCCTGCCAGGGTACAGGCTGCTGGTTTGGCAGTGGTGCCACCAAGGACTTATGCACAGGGGATCCTTGTACTATGGACGACCTTACCTGGGGTAACCCCGGATATGCGGTTGCTAAGTGCTGACAAGGTTCATCATATTGCTATTGCGAATCCGGCAACAGCACCTTATGGTGCAGCGACCATGGTTATTCTTAAGAAATACGGGCTGATTCATTCAGTGGAGGGGAAACTGGTGACGGGAGAGAGTATTACGCAGGCAAGTCAGTTTATTGCTTCAGGGAATGCGGAAGTTGGGTTTACGGCGAAGTCTATTGTGATATCTGATGCGATGAAGGGAAAAGGTAAATGGATGGAGGTGAAGCGGCAGGATTATCCTCCTATTATACAGGCGGCGGTATTATTGAAAGACAATGTGGCAGCGAGGCAGTTTTATGACTTTCTTTACTCGGCGCAGGCAAAGAAAATATTTGAGCAATTCGGATATATTGTACAATGATAGAGGCAGCACCTATAATTTTGACATTGCAGCTGGCACTGTTTACAACGATTATTTTATTCTTTATTGCTATTCCCATAGCGTGGTGGTTGACACAAAAGCCTTCTATCTTTAAAACGGTGATGGAGGTGGTGGTAAGTATGCCGTTGGTATTGCCGCCTTCTGTGATTGGGTTTTATTTGTTGATGGCTTTCAGACCGGAGGCGTTTTTGGCGAAGTATATGCATGTAAGGCTGGCGTTTTCATTTGAGGGGTTGTTGATAGGGTCTTTGTTGTATAGTTTGCCTTTTATGGTGCATCCGATACAGTCGGGGTTGGCTTCATTGCCGGAGAGTTTGAGGGAGGCGGCATATTCGTTGGGGAAGTCGAAATGGGAGACGTTGAGAAGGGTGTTGTTGCCGAATATCAGGTCGTCTTTATTGACGGGAGTTATTTTGACGTTTGCGCATACGGTGGGGGAGTTTGGGATTGTGTTGATGGTGGGGGGGAATATTCCGGGGAGGACCAGGACGGCGGCGATTGCGATTTATGATTTGAATGATACGTTTCATTATAGGGAGGCGAATATGTATGCGGTGGTGTTGATAGGGATTTCGTTTGTGGTGTTGTTGGGAATGTATTTGGTGAATAGGAGAATGAGGAGGAGTGATTATTTTTAGTGTTGTTCCAGAGGTGTTTATTTAGCGAGGATAGCATAGATCAATCATTTTACTATGGTAAAAGTATCGTTGCAAAAGCATTTACATACTGCTGATGGAGAGTTACTACTTCATCTGGATATGGCATTGGAGAAAGGAGAGTTTGTGAGTTTATATGGCCCTTCAGGCGCTGGTAAAACGAGTATATTGCGTATGCTGGCGGGGTTTATGCAACCGGATAGAGGGAGTGTCAGTGTGGAGGGAGCACTGTGGTTTGATAGTAGTCGTAAAATAAACGTGCGTCCGCAGCGGAGGAATGCCGGCATGGTGTTTCAGGATTATGCGTTGTTCCCGAATATGACTGTGCAAGAGAATATAGCTTTTGCTTTGAAAAAAAACGAGTCTACGGGAATAGTAGATGAATTGCTGGAAGTAACAGGGTTGACAAAGCTGGCATTGAGGAAGCCACAGGCGCTTTCCGGCGGACAAAAGCAACGGGTAGCACTGGCGAGGGCGATTGCACAAAGGCCAAAGCTGTTATTATTGGATGAGCCTTTGTCGGCGATTGACAGGGAGCTGCGGCTGTCGTTGCAGGAGACTTTGCAGGAGGTGCATAGAAAATATCATTTGACGACTATTATGGTGAGTCATGATGTGGAAGAGATTGTGAAGTTATCGGACAAGGTGATACATATTGCAAATGGCGGTGGTGTGGAGTATGCTTCTCCGGCTGCGTTTTTTGATTTGCGGAAGGGGAATATGGCGGAAGTGCAACAAGGAAATGTGGTGGATGCTTACCAAGGGAATATGTCAGACGTGCTCCAAGAGAATATGTCGGATATACACAAAGGGAACGTGGTAAATGCGCACCAAGAGATTATGTCGGATATACACCAGGGGAATGTGGTGGATGTGCGAAAGGAAGGAAATCAAACATATGTAACAGTATTGGTGGAAAATAGTGGTTTGAATGTGGGGGATAAGGTGACGTTTGAACGGGAATAATGAATTTTCATAAGCTTCAAAATACGTGAAATACGTAGTTTGTCATATCAATCAGATTTCTTCTTCATCATCTCCTCATACTGTTTATAATCCGAATACCGTTCCTCCCTCCTGCTATTCAATTTTAGATAAATCCTCTTCTGCTGGTTATCAAGTATCACATTGAAATGATTCAACAACTGGTTTCCCAATAGTGTACATCTTCCCTGCGGCTTTGCCGGATCAGCAGGATTCGTTACAATATCTTTGAAACGTACCCCTCCTACTTCCGCATCCAACCGGACAATCTTTTTACCATTAAGCATTTGTAATTCATGTAATTGAGCCCAATTCCCATTTTGTCCTGTAAAGTCCTCTCCTATCAGCATCGTGCCATCTCTACCTGTATCAAATAACGTCCAGAATGTATAGTGCTGCCCGTTATGGTAAAATGAAACTTCCAGCTTCGGCCGGTTCTGTTCATAAATAACAGGTTGACTGGTATAATCCTTTGCTTTAGCGGGTAGATGATCCTGCACAATGAGAATATTTAAATCATAATCCAGTTCGATAATTTTATTTAAGAACAGCCCATTACCAACAATCAGGTCTTCATTTGGTCTCATATTACCGACTTCTGCAAATGGCAGATCATCCCAATGGGAATGCCCAATTGATAATTTGTTCTTTGTACTATGCCTGACCTCATTCACCCCTTCTGTATTGTTCACAGTTATCTTACTGTCAAAATTCACCCCCAGCCGGTTAGATGACTGCTTATTCACACATTGGGTGCCAGCCCCCAGGTCCAATTCAATTTTTACATTACTGGTATCATTGAGTTTACCACTCAAAAGCACCTTCGCTCCTGCTAAAGTAAAAGGAATAGTATCTGATAAGGATTGAGCGACAAGACATTGTAGTTGCAATAATAACAAAGCAGTAATGATGATGATCCTGGTCATGGTTAAACTGTTTATATATATTAGTTCCGTTTCAGTAAAAAAGGTTGCACTTGGGGGGAAGTTTTTTTGCTCACCTTCACATATACTATTTTATATACACAAACGAAACAATGAAGAAAACCATTACCCTCAGATCTATGCTACCTGGTTTGTGTAGCGTTTAAATCAGTCACTTTGCATTTGTACAAGATCGTGACGGCTGGCAGGCCGACGGTAATTTTGGCGTTGCCCGGGACTCTTGGCTGTAAGCAGGGGCATTTCTACTTTTTGTGGTGATTGCACGACAGGTGTTCGATATAGCAGCGGCAGGAACGTGGACCTGAGGTGGAGGTGGAATATGGAGATTTTTGCGGGAATTAAAAATGTTTGGGGAATGAGCGGGGGACAGGGCTTGCCTGCAAATGCAAAGTATGTTTCTTTTTAATTGGATTCACTTGTATATATTTCGTTTGGCGGGATGGGGGTTATTCTCTTTGGGTGAAGGGGGTATTTTTCGAAGGCATTGTTATTTGTGCAATATATCGGGAGGCATTTAATACAGGTATTTCCTCTTCCTGTATGTCGATGATTTCTCCGGCTCCATTTATAATAATTAATGTCCCAATTCCGGGAATGCAAATCTTTTCATCAGCGGTAAAAATACCGGTACCGATTATCTTTCTGGTGGAGAAATCAATCCGTACAGCAATGATCTTGCCTTCTTCTGTATATTTATTATTTGTAAAGCGGTACCCTTTGATGGCTTTTATGTCCTGACCTCCTGAGGGAATAAGTCGTTTTGTCAACCGGTTCACGTGACCGCCATCGCAGGTGAAATCCAGGAGGGGAACAATGGCTTTCCTGATGAAAGCGGCGATAGAGCTGGCCATACCGAAGCGTTGAGCAGCACGTTTGGTACCGGGGGATTGACACACCTTTTCGGGGATACATCGAATATAAGAGCCCGTTTTGCGCTTTACCCCGATCATTTTATTGAGCCGGCCGCTAAAGGTGATGATGGAAGTTTGTTTTGCCATAGAAATATATTAAGTGAGAGATAAAGGTAAGGATCAAGCGGGAAGGTGTTTTTAGGCGGAATTAGCGGATTTCTAATGGTTATTTGGCTTACTGTTCTATTTTTAATTGGCGAAAGAAGAAGCTATTGAAAATGACTAATAGCGGTCAAAGGCAGATTGGATATTTTCGAATTTTATGGCAAATATTCCTGCATATCGGTTGAATATTCTGAAGCAGGATGCGAATAATCAGCTTGAATTTCTATTTGTGGATATAAGGTAGGAATACCTATGGTGGGGATTGAGATTCCCTATAGGAGCAATTTATAATCAACAGCGCTTTGTGGTGAATGCACCTGGCTGGAGCCAATTATTAACGGCCGAATTTAAAAAGCTCATGCGATGTTATTAGGGACTATGCTGGGATGATGTTGTTGTGGGGTGTATGGGCGAAGCTTGATTTTAAGATGGCTGTGTCGATTATTAGTTTTTACTGGTTGGGACAGGTGCGAACGTATTTTTTCCCGATACGGCTTTGGTGGATCCGGCGTTTGCAAAGGAGTTGCCGCCGTATTTATAGTGACAGGAGTTGGGTATCCATTTGTATCTTTCTTTCATGGAAAAACAAACAACGTTTCAACAATTTGCTGACCGGGTAGTAACGTTACTATCTGCTGATGATGTTGTGGTCGGGTTGGCAGCTGGGTGCTCATGGATTGGTGGTCAGCGGGATGAATATTCTGATATTGATTTTGTATTGGTGACGAGGGAGGCGATTGGAGGGAATAAGGAAATGATGATGGGGTATGCGAGCGGTTTGGGCATTTGCTCAATGCGTTTACAGGGGAGCATGTGGGTGAGCCAAGGCTGTTAATTTGTTTGTATGATGCGCCTTTGCTGCATGTGGTGAGGTTGTATAGGCAGTTGAGGGAAGAGATGTATGGTGCGGAGGTGGAGTTGCGGAGGGCGAGTGAGGAGCGGGTGATGGCTTATTTTGATTCGATATATTGATAATTAAGGACTTCAGATTTTTTCTGAAGTTTTTTTTTGTTCTTTTTTTTACTGCGTAGAAAGACTGCGCAGCGCGGTGGTAATTTTGTTTCATCAACGGGAGAGGAAATGAAAGATGGAATCTCCTGAGGATTTAACCCCGAAGTTTAAGTTATCTTATCTTATTTTGTTTGTTACCTCATTTTTGAAGGTTGTAGCGGAAGCATTTGTAGCAAAAGGCGCAGATGGCTATGACTGGATAATGTTAGCCCCAAAAGCATCCATTGTATTGTTTATGCCCCGGGAGGTACCCGAAGTATCTCTCAACGGACTGGTAGTTCAGTTGGTTAGAATTGTGGATTGTCGATCCATCGGTCGCGGGTTCGAGTCCCGTCCGGTCCGCTAAGAAAGGGACAAATTATCGAAAGATGATTTGTCCCTTTCTTATTACCTGTATTGCCCGGCAGGTCGGGAAATGGGATCAAGTTGAATTGTTGGGGGATTAATAAAAATTTACTTTCGGGGTTCGAAATGCCACATTTTTGCGATCATAGATGATTCCTTCAGGAAACATGGGTTACAAACGATCCACACTCGTAGTTCGACAATTTGCATATGTTCCGTTAAAATGTTGAATTAAGGCATCCTGAACTTCAGGATAATTTTCAAAAGTTTTCATCCAAACATACCAGAATCCAATACTGGTAGCTTGAAAAATAATATCTGTAAGATAGTTTTCGACTTGGTCTTCATAATGTTTTAATGCTCGTTTTGCTATCATTAGTGCATGTCTTCTCGCATCATATCTATCATCTTGGTCCTGTCGAAGTGGATGGAATTTACCCCTATTAAGCCCCAAAAGCTCTACGACCTGAAGAGCTCTATTATGAGCTAAAGCATTAAATTCATCCGCTTCAATTGTTCCATCGTTGTTAATTATAAAACAGTTCCAAGTATTTTGAAATTGGGGTAGAAGAATATTACCGGGAGCAACATTTGTGTCGCTTTTAGCTAAATTGCAATTTTTACAAGCAAGTAAAAAATTAGCCCAACTATGCTCTAAGTTCGAATTGAAACGCACACATTGAATATGCTCAATTTCCAGATTGACCATGGGAATAACACGATCGCAATAATTGCAGAAGTAATAAGGTTCATTTCCAAAGTTCTCTAATAATTTAGGCTTAGCCAAATTATGAGGAACATATTGAGCAACAACCTGATTTTGCCCTACTTGCCATTTTTCTACTGGTCTCATTCTATTTATTTGATGTTTGCCTTCCTTTCAGATTTCAACAAAGCAACATAAGCTGGTTCTGATGAAAATTCAGATTCGATTTCATCCAATTGCTTTTGAACAGCGTCCGGAATGATGCCTTGCTTATAATTTTGAAGAATTGAATAATAGGTATCTGCAGCATCAAGCATTTGCTTATATTTTTCACTCCGGATGGGATTGTCAACGTGCATCTCATTCTCGGTTATATCCTCTATTCCTTTTTTATAATAGTCAACTTCCATATCCTTACCTTGTAAGTCAATCAATTCACTATTGTTTAAGCTCTGAATTATAAATGGAGAATGTGTAGTTGCAATAAACTGGAGATTGGGGAAAGCTTTTTTAAAAGATTCGACTATTGTTCTTTGCCAGGATGGATGCAAATGGAGATCGATTTCATCAATTAGAATTACTCCTTTGGATTTTTCCGCTGCATATAATCCAAAATGACTATTTAATGTATAGCATCGATATGCAAGATCAGCTGCCATTGCAATTACATTTCTATAGCCATCACTTAATTCATTCCACTCAATTCTACTTATTCCTCCCTGAGATATTTTATTCAGTATAATTGAATCTAATTTAACGTCATATTCAATTTTTTCGCCCTCTTGCAAAAAGCAGGATGTAATTGCTTTAACCAAAACTAATGCCTCGTCCTTTATCTGGGTCTGTAGTTCTGTAAGCGTTCTAGTCTTCATCCACGAGGTAAATACTGCTGAACTATGGATTGGTTCAATTGCACTTTGATATGCATCGAATTTCGAAGAGAGAGGTATTGTTTTAACAACTTTACGCTTTTCCGTCCACAATCTTCCCGTACCATAATAATTAAATACCGGCAAGCTAATTTTCGCTCCTTGCCTTGCTTCATTTTGAAGAGATGCGGCAATGTTAACAAGCTTATTAGTGTCTTTATCCCTCCTTGTATTCCCTCTCATACTTAAGACACTTCTCTGCCAAGTTAGAATTTCCTCATCTTCTCCTATTGATGCACTCAATTCAATTTCACAAGGTAATTGATACTCTCGGCTCTCTGCAAAAGTATTTCTTCTTACATCTTTATATAAAATAGTCTTAGCATATACATCATCGATTCCTAAAAAAAAACTTCCTATACCAATTGAAATGGCATCCAGTACTGCAGTTTTGCCAGTTGCATTATTGCCGATTAAAACATTAAAATGGCCATTCAGATCCCAATTTTTCTCGGGGAAGCATCTGAAATTCTTTATCCTTAAATTCTTTATATTCATAACATCAGCGTCTTTCTGTTATTTTGATAAACCTTAATACAAGCATTAAATATTAAAAAATAATATCATATTCCATGTACATTTGTCTTTTCAGAGCATTGTCAATTTATGGTGTACCCAATTGTTAGGACCAGCAGTTGGTATTTCTTCGCTTTGAGAGGTGCCAATTGATTGGATGAGTTTACTCATCTAAGCAATTGGTACAAGCCCCCGGCAGGGGATCAGGCGGCGATCTGCGTGTAAAGCATTTCAGGAGTTTTATATCCCAGCGATTGATGTAATAGCTCTTTGTTATAAAAATTGAAATACTCGCTCAAGCCTTTATACAAACTTACTCCGTCTTCATAAACATTCAAATAAATATTTTCATATTTCACACTCCGCCACAATCTTTCCACAAAAATGTTGTCGAGGGCACGTCCTCTTCCATCCATACTGATCTGTATTTCGTGACCTTTGAGTGGCCCTGTAAAAACTTCACTTGTGAACTGGCTTCCTTGATCCGTATTAAAGATTTCAGGTTGCCCGTTTAGCCTTATAGCCTCTTCAACAACATATTTACACCATTCGGCTGTCATTGGATTTACTTATACCCCAATTCAAAACACAACGGGTATATAAATCTATTACTGCACACAAATACATAAAGCCTTTCCGCATTGGGAAATAAGTGATATCCGTAGCCCAAACCTGATTCGCCTTTGTTATTTTTAATCCTTTTAGTAAATATGGATAAATCTTATGTGCTACATTGGGCGCACTCGTATTGGGTTCCTGGTATAGCGCTTCCCACCCTATCAGCTCCATTAAGCTCTTTACACGTTTCCGGTTAACATGATAGCCCATTTCTTCTAAAAAGGCCGTTAAGCGCCTTACACCGTAAAATGAAGTTTTGTAATATTGCTCATCAAGTAGACGCATGATTACCAGGTTCTCTGCCGTTTCTGTTACAGGCTTATAATACAACCCGCTACGATGTATGCCTAATAAACGACATTGTTGACGCATACTTAACCCTGAATGACCAGGATCAATCATATCTCTACGTAACGATACTGATTTCAACGCAACTTTTTTTCAAAAAATCATTCTCTACCTTTAATTGACCGATCTGGGCATAAAGCTTTTCCAGCTGGTCTTCTTGTTGTTCTGTATTGGAGAAGGCTCCATCGGTTTCAAATGCACTAGCCAGTTTCGCAGCCACTTCTCTTTTCCATGTATTGATTTGAGTAGGATGCAACTCATACTTACGCGCCAGCTCTTCCATAGTGCTGCGCTCCTTAAGGGCTTCTAACACGACCTTCGCTTTGAAGTCTCCACTAAATTTACGTCTGCTCTTTTTTGTCATTCTGTAGGCAATTTAAGATTAAAATTTTTTATCTTAACTGCCGGTCCTTTTTTCGGGGTCAATTATAATTTATCATATTATTAATCAAAACCTTCGGAGAAAAATTCTCTAGGGGACATCTCCAACCCGTCTATTATTTTTAATAGAGTCCGCATTCTGATGTCATCAAAATTACCAGCTTCATATTTGGACATTCCAGCCCTTGATATTTCAATGTCATAAGCAAACAGTTCATACGACTTGAAGCCCTTGGCTTTACGAACCTTTTTTATGCGCTTACTTATTTGCTCTAAGAAACCATCATGATCAAAATGACCAAGTGCAGCTCTTTTCCTCTCAGCTTTCTTTTTGCCTTTTTCCATATTGCAATTGACATATCTGATGTGTAGTTAACTTCTTATAATATGTATATTATAATAGTTATAATATTGTATACATATTGCCATTTTTTGAAAACCTTGCCAAAAAAAGGTTAATACAAGCAGTAAGTAAGTATGTCCATTTCATTCTCTAGCTGTACCAACCTCGAACCTTTCGCATACTATATTCGCTCCTTTTAACCTAACCACCCCCTAAATCCATCCAATCCTGCATAATTTGGTTCGAGGTTCCGATACCTGGGGCCGCAAGTAATGTAAACATCTTCAAGTCAATATCTTGGAGATGTTTTTTATTTCCCGCAGATATTAACCTTAGCATTTAAAAGATTGAATTATATACACTTAGATAGTTCAAAACTTCTTCCTAATAACCAGCTAAAAAACTGGATGGTTTAGCAAAATATTAAAGGCTTTTAGATTAATAATCTGAAGCCTTTTGGCGTTTGGGGGGTGGAGATAGAATTGGGCTGTTTTGCAAATCTATAGAATAGTTTTATATCTATAGAGAATTCCTAAGTTAAAAGCTTCATATCCCAGATACTAATACCGAAATGATTCCTGTCCAGTAACAGATCAATCTGAGTTCCTATCCAAACTACATAGTTATGCTTGAATTATCTCTATCACTTCTTCCTAAGCACCTCAGCCAGCTTCGCCATTGTTAACCATGGCCTCTTCCTATGCACCATCCGATGACAATTAGAGCAAAGCAACGCTATTTCCTCAGGTTTGCTCTTATACCCGGGTACCATCTCACTCACTGGCTTCGTATGATGCCCTTCAATAAAGTCCTTTCCACAATCACCATAATGCTCTTCAAAATCAAATGAACAGATCTGGCAGATCAATTTTCCATGTTGGGCTTTAAAATTGCTCTTCGCCAGTTCTACAAGCCAGGGATCTCGCTCCCTCACTTTGTGAAGCCTTTCTATCATTACCCCCTCCGGAAAATCTCTCGTTAATTCAATCTGGCTATCACCTTCTTCAAAATTTAATATCCAGAATTTTCGTTCAACACCAAAAGAACCTGTTGAACGGGAATTAATATTTAATGAAGCACAATATTCCTGATATTTTTCATCAAGCAATGTATCTGCAACTGGGTCGTTACCCAAAAGCCTACTGATTGCGGGATTAGTCTCCCTTCCGTCAATTTGATTGTTAGCATGCAGTTCCAGGTTGTTGTTGATATAACCAATGAATCTGCTTGGGGCAAATTTCAACTTACCCCCAAAATTATATGCCACAAAACAAATACCTTTTTGAATAAGATCAAGTGTTTTCTGTCTTTCATTATCTCCTGCCAGATAACTTTCAACTGTCTGTATATTAACTATCAACTGTTCAAGGTTATTAATAAGCAAAAGATAACTCGCTTTTTGAGTATATCGATCATAGATATCCCGCATTGCAAGCATATTTACTTGTTGCGGCCCTTCATAGTATTGAATATGCTGCATCAAAGCAAATAGTGGTTTACGAAGATATGCTTCGCCATAATCTTTCAACATATTGGAAAAAAAATATTCCATAGAAGCAGTATTCAGTGTTCTATAAAATAGTTCTCCATTCATTAAACATCTAAAATTGGAAATATAATCCTGCGCAGAATTTATATTCATCTGCTCATTTTTAGAAAGCAATTTCGCACCCTCAGATTTCTTCAATTTGCCATCATACACATCCCTGGAAATCTTGTACGCAAGCGGAATTAATGTTGTAGGGATTTTCATTATAGCTTTTTTATTTTTTACATATCCTGGTCCCGCAATCCACCACAATTACCAATCCCAACAGGCTATCGCTTTGATCGCCTTATTAAACGCTAAGCTTGAAATCATTGTCATAAAAAAAGGTAATATGGCATAGAGTCCCAATGCCGATCTAAAAACACATCAATAAAACGCTATTCTCTATTTCTATCTAATTCAAACTTAATCCTATCTTCTTCAATTATTTGTCTTAACTCATTCTCATCGGGAAGATAAAGACGATATTTACTGGCAAACAACTTTTCATTCTCTGCCATTACTGAATATTTAACAATCGTTTCATCCTTCTCTGTGCAAAGAATGATACCAATCGTAGGATTATCATCATCCCGCTTTTTCAAATCGTTATACATCCTCACATACATATCCATCTGACCAATGACCTCATGAGTAAGTTTATGCGTTTTTAACTCAAGTAATACAAAGCATTTCAAATAATAATTATAGAAAACCAGATCAATGTAAAAATCAGAAGTATCAGTAACAATATGCTGTTGCCGAGCCACAAATGCAAATCCCTTACCAAGCTCCATTAGAAATTGTTGCAGATGGCTAATAAGTGCAGTTTCAATTTTAGAACATGTTTAAAA
>NZ_MTKN01000065.1 GCF_001975825.1 [Flexibacter] sp. ATCC 35208 | reverse complement strand
AAAGTATAAACAACTTCTATTACTGCTGCTTTCTGACCATTGCCCTGCATCAGTGCCGTTGGTATTCTGGCCCAGGCCGTCCAGGTATAATCCGGTAGCACGATTCTTCAGCTTGATATAACTTCCTGATGTAATCTG
Organism: [Flexibacter] sp. ATCC 35208; assembly: GCF_001975825.1. GTDB lineage: Bacteria > Bacteroidota > Bacteroidia > Chitinophagales > Chitinophagaceae > Chitinophaga. The sequence goes on along the minus strand of NZ_MTKN01000065.1, from coordinate 47,609 downwards.
CTGCCATTGCTGGTTATAGCTGTTACTATTGCTCCATTGTCCCGCTATAGAGCCATTGGACGTTCTGCCCATGCCATCAAGATATAGGCCTGAAGCACGGTTTTTAATCTTTACATAGCCATCGTTAGTTTCCAGGGACCATTGCTGTGCATCACTGCCGCTGTTACTCCATTGCCCCACATTGGATCCATCGGAGTACCTGTACATACCATCCATCAGTAATCCGGTGGCACGGTTAGCCATTGTCACGTAAGTAACAGGAACAGTGGCTTTATTCAGCAGCATTGCCGTTGTAGAAAGAGCCGGCACAGTGATGGTAATTGAATTTGAGTTTGCCGCTACTGTATTTTGTTGAAGGGCATTTTGCGTGTGCGATACAAAACTTTCCGTTGCCGGTAAAGATGACAACTGCAACGTTTGGTAATTTCCATTGGCAACATCGAAATTGCTTAAATTGATGGTAACAGTGCGGGAATTAGTCCTATCACGGTTTACGAGTATCACGGTTAAAGAGTCGGCATTTTCATTTACAGAAGAGTAAGCAGATACAGTATTTTCGAGTGAGGAAGTACTTGAAACACTATATTTCTTTGCATTCCTGCTAAAGAGGTGCAATGTTTCCCACATGCCAATAGACCAGTTCCAGGGAGAAAAGAATTCAACGCCATTGTTGGCAAATGTGCCAAGATGCGAAGCATATATTACAGATTCAAGGCTTGGGTTACTGCTTGACATGGTCCCCCATTCGCTTATACCACATGTGATGCCATGGTTCGCGCCAAAATGTTCAGTCAGCCAGCCCTCGATACGCTTGAATATATATTGTTTTGTCAATGAGGCATCCCATCCGCCAGTGAGTGTTTTAATACCGTTTGAACCCGGATAGTCATATGTTGTATCATAATAAATCCGGTGCCCCTGCAGTGCAGCATCGTCATCGCTATTATACCAGGGATAGTTGTGAATATCTACTACATCAACCAGCTTGATACCGGTTGCTTTATACTCATCTCCAAGGCGTTTTATAAAATACTCAAGCCAGCAATAATACCTGCCATTTACGTAAATACTTTCATTTGACCATTTGTACCATTGCCATTCCGAAGTGGTAACAGGTCCGCAGAGCTTAATATCAGGATATAAAGCTTTGGCCTTTTTTGCCAGTGTAATGTAGTTATCCATAAAAGTTGCGGCAGAAATCTGCGTTGGCATGGCATAATCATGGGTACCACTCCAGATATCTACTTCATTATCCATATTCCAATATAAAAATTTATTTTTGTTTAGTCCTAAACCATTGGTTCCAAACCAGTGATTAAGGATTCCCACAGAAGAGTCGGCAGGCCATAGCTGTGTAAATAAATTAACATCGCCTTCTACCAACGCCTTACCGGAAGGGTCCTGCGTATTGGGTACACCTCCGCCGGCTAAATTCTGACCAACCCCGGCCCAATACTGGGATTGGTTGTAAGCCCAATCATCGAAGTTGTTATTGGTGTTGGATGCAGCTCTACCGAGTAATTGAAAGGCAAACATGCCCTGTATATCAGGATAATTGGCCGCAATGTTTTGTGCGTATGCATCCCAATCCGTTCCATACACATTATTATACCAGTCCGGATGGACCGTAATTTTTTTACGCCAGTTGTAACATGTTGCGTTATTGCCTCCGTTCATACGGGCAAAACGTAAACCTGCGTCTTTATAAAATTGTACCGCCTTATCAAAGCCTTCGTTTCGGCCATATATGTATGGGGAAATCAAACGTTTGTTTTGAGTCGGATTAATTGAAATGGTAACATTTTGTGCAATGGCTGTATAAAGTATAACGTGGCACAACAAAAGCAATATGGTTTTCTTACGCATTGTTTTGTTTTTTTACTAATTGTTTGCAATAGAATTTTCATCCAATAGTTCTGCCGCAATATCAACCTGGAACGGCGTCGTTTAATACTTATATCATTAAAGTTTGATCATATTCAAAAAGAAAACATCGTTCTCACGAATCTCCAACTCTTTTGTAAAAGGGACGCCGGCTTTTACAGCAATCATTTCCCTGGTAACGGGCGAACCATCGTTTTGCTTCTTTATTTGTTCTACTTCCTGTCTGTTTAGCTGTACCGGCTTGCCCAGGGCGAGATAACTGGAGTATGCATCATTGCTATGATAGCCTACTTTATATATTTCAAGTGCATACATCCCATCAGGCACATTTACAATATTTACCTTCAGTTTTCCTTTTGATTTTGAAGGAAGATCGCGGATATAATATTGCTGGTTATGTACGGAATCTCCTGGATGAGTATTGGTAAAGTCCCATGCCAGCGCCTGGATATTTCCTGTGGAATCCCTGCATACCCATGAAGTGGAATCGTTATTGACCAATTCAATACTCCCCAGCCTGTTCATAAACTGGTATGCATAGAACACCGGTTTGTTGATGCCCTGTGTGTTCAGCATACCGAAGCCTCCATGAAACGGCGTAAAACGCGGTCCTGGCTCTTCGAAAATGTCAGTAAATACCCAATATGACATTGAATTGGCCGCCTTTCCTACCTGCTTTATTTTTTGCAGCACATAGGCAGCTTCATGATAGCTGTCGTGGATAGGATCAGCCGGGGTATAAGAAGCGCTCCATTCAGTGTAATGAAGCTCCAGGTGAGGCATAGTGGAACTGTCAATTTCCTTCCGCGATTGGAGTACATCCCCGCTAACGCTCATGGGATTTTTATCAAGTACGGTACCTGAGTTCCCAAATTCATCGAGATATCCCTGCTTTACGCCATAGGCGTGGGTGCTGATGAAATCTATCGGCACATTATTTTTTTTACAAAAGGCAATCATTTCCGGCTCCCAGGCAGCTCCGGCTGTTCCCGGACCACCAACGCGATAAGAGGAATTAACGCTTTTAATAGCCTTCGCGCTGTAGGTATATAATTTGAAGTAGTCTTCCTGTGTTCCTGCCCAGAAACCATCCAGGTTAGGCTCGTTCCAGACTTCGAAATACCAGGTTTTTACTTCCTCAGCGCCATAACGTTCCGTAAAATGCCGGGTAAGATCCTTCACCAATGCGGCCCATTTTTCGTAATCCTTTGGCGGGGTTACATTCCCCCGCCACCAGAAGATAGTTTTGGACCCGCTGGCCAGCGCATTAGGCATAAAGCCTAACTCAACAAAGGGCTTCATGCCTATGCTATGTAAAAAGTCGAATAAAACATCGATGTACATATAGTTGTACATCGGGTTGCCCTTACTGTCGACTGTATAAACCGCCATGTCGTCTGTCAACAGGCCATGCATACGGATATACCTGAAACCGCATTCTTTTTTTACATAGGCAAGCTGCTGCTGCCAGTCTGCCCGAAGTCCTTCGTTCGCACGGCCTGCGCCAACACAGTCATTAAACATTGTGTTCAGCTTTCCTGATGTTTTGTTGAAATCAATATTGATAACCCTTTCCGGGATGATTGGCGGTTGCTGTTTTTTTGTTTGGGCAACCAATATGTCAGAAATGGATAAAAGCAGTAGTGTCAATAACAATAAAATTCCTTTCATTTTTTAATATTTTAACTTTTGTTATAATTACTCACTCCAGACCAGCACTCCACCAGGCGCTAATATTTTATCGCCCACAATAATATTGGCTGTTTGCCCCATATTCATTGTATAATTCTCCGAAGAATAATTTACGGCCACATAAAAGCCATCCCGCCAATAAACAAATACGCCAGGGGGATAATTTTCAGTGGTAATACCTGCTCTGTTATAAATCTGTTTCAGTATGTCCGCTTCCAGTTTAGCATCATCCGTATCCACACCGATATAGGTAACAGTACCTTTGCCAACCTTATGTTTCACTACTGCTGCTTTTCCGCTGTAAAACTGGTTATCAAATACGGCGAGTGTTTCTGTATGCTTATCAGGTGCAAGTAAATCGGCCCAGTTATTCCAATTGTAATGAGTAGTACCCATCAGGAGATCGCCTTTGGCGTTACCAGAAAGCATATCTGTTGCTTTCACCTGTGCACCTATCAGTCCTGATATAGGAGCGGCGCATTCGGCCTCCCAGAAATGTCCCATGCGATCTTTGGTGGCTGTACGGCAGGTAAGAATCAGGTGCCCTCCGTTTGCTGCGTATTCCTGCCACTTCTTTATCAAAGCACTATCCACCATCTCGTAGGCCGGAACAATCACAAATTTGTACTTCGACAAATCAGCCGTCTCCGGGATCACATCTACAGGGGCACCAAATGACTTTGCTATTTCCAGGAATTTAATCGGATAATTCCAGGTATCCCATTGCGAGGTCTGTTTTTGCCGGTCAATCGTCCAGTAATTTTCCAGGTTCCAGAGAATAGCTGTTGACCGGGCAGCCAGTTTTTCAGGCATGGAAGTTCCAGGCTTATATCGTTTCCGCAGTTCTTTTATTTCTTTCATGTATTGCATGTATTCCTCTCCACCTTGCGAAGGGGTTATACCATCTGTTTGTATTACACCCGCATGGTATTGCTCCGCACTATAATTGATCTGACGGAACCGGTAGGAACAGGCAAGCTTTCCGCCCGCTGCAAAAGTGTGGTATAGCCAAATTCGTACAGTACCGGGTAACAGCAATGGGTTGTAACTGCCCCAGTTTACCGGGCCGGGTTGAATTTCCATTACTCCCGACACGCCCCCTACTGATTTATAATATTCAGCCGCAAACAGGATAACGCTGCTGTTTCCCAGCCTGAATCCAAGGTCACCAATATTATGGGTACCTCCATTTGGATAAGCGGTATACGTCGCAAAATCCAGCTGTTTTGTCCGCCGCGGATCAGCACCCGTGGATACTGCTGTATAATTGGTCGTCACAAACTGGTCCTTCGAAATGAAGCGTCGTAGTGTAACTGCCTGAAAATCGAGGAATTCCGCCTGGGCGTCGGCCGAATACCTTTTAAAATCAAGCAAAGCATGCGGATTATTGCCCCACCAGCCCACCAGTGTGGTATTGGGAATGATAACCTGGTTGAAGTCGTTGTACCACTGACTCCAGAAGGCAGTTCCCCAGGCGGTATTCAGCGCATCTATGGTGTTGTATTTGTTTTTTAGCCACTGCCTGAATGCTTCCTGAGAAGCCGGACTGTAATCAGGTTTGGCATCAGGCTCATTATCAAGTTGCCAGCCAATCACATTTTTATGTTGTCCGTAACGCCTGGCCATTTCAACTACAATTGTTTCTACAAACTTGCGATAGCCAGGATGAACGATTGATCCTAATCCACGGGTGCCATGCTCTCCACGGATATAATGACCGTCCATCACAAAAGTTTCCGGATAATTTGTCCTCATCCAGGCTGGCGTGGTGGCGGAAGGAGTACACATCACCACTTTCAGGTTGTATTTGGTACAGAGGGCTATCACCTTATCCAACCATGCAAACTCAAATTCCCCTTCTTCCGGCTCCATTTTAAACCACGCAAATTCAGCCAGGTGTACAAACTCATAGCCCATACCTGCAATTTTCTTTATATCCCTCTCCCACTGGTTTTCGTTCCAATGCTCAGGATAGTAATAGATGCCGGTCGTTGTGAGATTCTTCTCCTGAAAAAAAGGATTGACTACCTGTGCGGTCGCATTCAATCCTACGATCAAAATGGTGATAATAACAAGTATAGAAAATTTATTCATCTGAAGATTTTTTAATGACCACCGGCAACAAGGGCATCAATTGTACGTTTATCAAGCACTGTATTATTTCTCCTGTCCAAAGCACCGCCTGTATCCCAGAAAAAGGGTTTCATACCATTGGCGAGTGCCTGTTTGGTTACATAGGTTAACCAATAATCCACCGCGTCGTTGTGAGTGGCTGGATCTTTAGGAACATACTTACTCCCGTTTCGCCTGTAGGCTCCGTATTCACCCAATATAACAGGAATTTGTTTGTCAGTGAATTTGGTCTTCATACTACCAAAGGATTTGTTTACGTCACTTTCTTCTCCGAAGGTGGCATTCCGATCAGGTTCAATGGTAGAATGATGTCCTGCACCCCAGTAATAGCATACTTTACCCCAGGACGCATCTTCTTCCATTAAACAGAACTGGTATGGTGTATAGTAATGGACTTCCACCATCATGCGATCTTTCACGATATCTGTGGGGAGAGTATTCATCAGGTTATTGGTTTTGTCAATATCCGTTGACGGCCCCTGGACCACAAGAACCCGGTAGCTGTTACGTCCACCAGTGGAGCGAACTGCATTGATGAAGGTTTGATGATACCCGGTGAGTATTTCCATTTGCTCCGCATTTTCAGCCGGAGGTTCATTGGCGCTGGCAAACATCAGGTGCTCATCAAAATCACGCATGGTGGTCGCAATCTGTTCCCAGAATGCTTTTTGTTTGGCATTGACTGAATCCTGCTTTGCCTTGTTGATATTGTGATCCAGCCAGCCGCCATCCCAGTGAATATTGAGTAAAACGTACATGTCATTATTTACACAATATTGAACCACCAGTTTTACCCGGTCGAGCCATGCATCCTGGATCTTAGCGGTTGCTTTGTCGGAATGCTGGTTCCACGAAACCGGAAGCCGGATGGCATTAAATCCCTGCTGTTTTACAAATTGAATATAACTTTCACTAATCAAAGGATTGCCCCACGCAGTTTCTCCTCCAATAGCTTCCATTGTATTGCCAATGTTCCAGCCCAGTTTAAATTTAGCGGCCAACTGTACTGCGGTACTTTCCATACCGGTTGAATTGGCTGGAGCAGGTGATGTGTTGTAGCCAGGATATAAACTACTGGCTTGTGAGATGTTAATCCTGCGCATCTGGCTATTTCCTGCATTCACCACCAGTACAGCCGATCTGGTCGCGCCAGTGGTATTGGGCGTGGTCGTCAACCGGACGGAAGCCTGGCTACCATTACCGGTAGACTGACTTAACTCCAACCAGGCAGAAGCAGGATTATCAATAGTCCATTCTACGTTACTGGAGATCGTTACATCAGAGGCGCCTCCATCTGCCTCAAAAACAATTTCAGATAAGGAAACCGCTACTTCAGGCGTAATTACGCTCTTTTTACTACAATAGGAAAACATTACAACGGAAATCATTAATCCGATAAATCCACACAAACCTCTGGTTGTCATATTTATGATATTTGGTTAAAAATTTCGATACTATTGAATCTTAACTACCCTGATATTATCGATGGCGGCATGTAAACCTGAGGCCGAAGGAGAGGCAGAAAAATTTCTGGTATGGATATTTACAGATCCATTGGCCGAACTGCCCAGCAAAGTGGTCAGGTTTTCAGCTGCCGCACCTTTACCGTCATTGGTCCTGAACATTGATAATGGAATGGTGACAGTACGCCAACCCTTTGTTGTAAAAGGAGAAATAGTGCCATCTGAGCCTTGCCACGGCTCATAGCGAGCCATATAGTCAAATGAGTTCCCTTTTACTACATAAACAGAAGTGCCTGTCCATGCAGCAGGAACACTGATCTCAAACTTAATAGCGTATTGATCAACCGGAACAGCTAAACTGTCCTGAGGAATCCACTGTACATCGTTGGTATTTATACTCCGTTGCCAATTCCACCAGTTGCCATCGCCAGCGGGCAGAATATCATTGTTTAACACAGCATAATAGCCCCTGTTACCTGGGAAATTGACGCTGCTATTATCTGTGCCGGTACCCCAACTTAAAGTATTGATATTATCAAAATCACAGAGAACGCCGGTCACAGGATCGTTTACATTAAAGGTAGTGAACACCGTACCGGATTTAGTGCTGATCTCTACGGGTCCACTATGTGAAAGCGCCGGCAGTACAAATCCGATGGATGTACCATTACTGGCTGATGTATATTCGGTAATTGGCGTACCGGCAAAAGTTATTTCGTTTATAAAAAACAGATTTAACCCGGAGATATAAACGGAATCCCCCTCGTGGGCATTTTCGTTGGAAATGCTGCTAATAGTGGGCGGAGGCGCCACGATGGCGAATGAAAAAGTGGTAGTTCCGTGTTTGGTAACATAGCTGATAGTATTCAGGCTTTCCGCAGGCACTGTTGGAAATGGAATTATATCGGGTACCAATACGGTAGCACTGGTATCTGAAAACATGATGCTATTGATAGTGGCGGGTACGCCGTTGAAGGAGATCTGTACGGCATCCTTTAAGTTATGTCCTATCAACACTACCCATTGACCGGTAGTGATGTAATTAACAAGCGTATCAGCAGGAGAAGCTGCATAATTTCTAACGTTTGTTATGACAGGTGCGCCATCCAAAGAATCCTTCTTACAGGCAGCATGCAGCAGGGCAAATGCAGCAGTAAGCACCCAAAACAGCAACCTGGGGTAACTCTGGTTGAATATTATTTTATTCACGGTATAATAGTTTTAGTAATTATTAATAATAAGATACCGGATCTTCCAGCAGTTTAGGATTGGCCGTCACCTCTGAAGAAGGTATGGGAAAAGTGAAGCTTTGAATGGTAGCAGGCGTAACAGCGCCAAATGGATCTTTTGGTGTTACCACACCATCCGAAATGGAAAATGTTACACGACTTTCCCCATTTAATTTGCTGATGGCTTTGGCAGCGTTATAATAAGATAACCTAACCAGGTCTATCCAATATTGTCCCTCTGCCGCGAGTTCAATTCTTCTCTCAATTATCAGGCTGTCAATATCTATCATAGGGGCTGGATCCATTCCGGCTCTTTCACGAACTTTGTTAAAGTAAAGCAGCGCGTCGCCGTCTGCAGTAACACTGCTGTTACCAAGTATTGATTCTGCATAAATGAGGTAAACATCTGCCAGTCTTAATAAAGCATTATGTTCTGTAGAGGAAGTCAGGTTCATCGTTGGGGCATTGTTATCTTTGTTTGTGCCAATAACATGTTTTTTCAATCCTGCATCTCCCCCAAATTTATATCCTCCGCCTGCTGCGTTCAACTCAGGGTAATAATCTCCTTTAATCATAAAAGTCGCTTTCCGCCTTATAGAATCCCGTGTGGCATAAAGATTATACATATCCACGGTTGGGGCGATAGCAAACCAGCCCGCCGAGCCATTGGCAGATATTTCTGTACCTCCCGGAGAATAGATCTGCAGCATATTTCCTTCCAGCCAACCTCCTCCCGGAGCCCATTGCAATGCAAACAAGGATTCCGGGTTGTCGTTAAACTGGGTTTTAAAGATGTCGGCATAGTTAGCGACCAATGCGAGGCCACTGTTCTTACATACATTCCCGGCGTATTTTCTTGCACTATCCAGGTAAGCCTGGCTCCTGGTACCTCCGGACTGATTTAATCCGGATGCTGTCAGATAAACCTTACTTAACATACCTTGTGCTGACCACGTAGTTACTCTTCCGGCGGCATCGGTAGTTGGGAGATGCCCGGCTGCAAAAGTCAGGTCATTGATAGCGAATTTATATACGTCCTCCGTTTTTATACGGTTAACCAGTGGAGATACAATCAGTTTACTGTTATCTTCAATAACGGGTACAGCTCCCCATAATACCGCCAGATTATAATACGCAAATCCACGTATAAAACGGGCTTCAGCGATAGCAGCATTCTTATCCACGTCTGGAATAGAAGCCGGCGCCTTTTGAATAATAGCATTAATGGTAACATTACAATATGCAATGACTTTATACATTCCTTTCCAGTTGGCAATCATGATGCCGTTTAATCCGGTAATAGTAAAAGTATTAAGCTGTACAGCATCTCCCCAGAAATTAACTGCCATATTTCCACTCAGCACATCGCCAACAGGTAAATAACAATTATAATTCCAGTCAGCCCATGGTGTACCTGCATACAATGCAGCAGTTGCCAACCGAAGATCATCGGAAGTTTGATAAAAATTATCAGCACTTATCTGCGACAGGGGCGGACGATCCAAAAAGCTTTTGGAGCATCCTGTCATAGCTATCGTAATTAACAGCAAGACAATAATTTTATTCAATATTGATCTCATAACTATATATTAACAGATGAATATTTTATTTGCTCAATCTTACGTTCGCACCAAGGGTAAACACACGGGGCTGCGGGTAAAAACCGCCGTCAACACCAGCACTCAGCGGGTCCCATGATCCGATCTCAGGATCCATTCCTTTATAGTTTGTAATGATAAATGCGTTGGAGACATTGAAATATACCCTCAGGTATTTAATGCTGGCTTTAGAAAGCTGCTTTCCAGAAAAAGTATATCCTAAAGAAATATTTTTACATCTTACAAAGGAGCCATCCTCTACGAATTTGTCCGAATTCCTGTTGTTATCATTGGTATTATCATTTCTAAGCCCTGGGATCCTTGTTTCCGGGTTAGTCACTCTTACGTTATTGATATCAGTGGCTTCTCCGGCGGGATCAATTAAAGTAACTTTCGCATAGTCGTTTAATGACTTGAAATAACCAAAGCTGGTACCAGGGTATTCTCCATTTACGCGAAGCTGGTTAAATACTTTGTTACCAACGTTTGCAGCAAAAAATATATTCAGATCAAGATTCTTATAGGAGAAAGTATTATTGAAACCAATCTGGTATTTCGGTATAGGAGAACCCAGAAACGTTTGATCATGTTCATCAATAATGCCGTCACCATTCAGATCTTTGAACTTCAGATCACCATACCAGATGCTTCCGCCGGCAGCCCCTACTGGCAATGGCACGCCATTTTTAGTGGGTCGTGCGTGTGTTTCTAAATCTTTTTTGGTTGCATATACGCCTCCATCAATAACATATCCGTAAAACTCGCCGATAGATCTGCCTACAACTGTTTTGTTGTACTGCTTGTCCAGTGAAGCGCCATCTGTATTGAGCCTAAGTACTTCATTAATATTGCGGGAAACGGTTATGTCAGTTTTCCAGGTAAAATTTTGGGTCTTAATACTGGTAGAACTGATCCTGAAATCGATGCCCTTATTATTCACCATACCTACATTCACATACGGCGCGTCCATCGAGCCTGGCGAATAACCAATCGCTGTTCCGGAATACATAGGTAAAGGAATCTGCAGGACGAGACCATCAGTTCTGCGATTATAAAAATCCAGGGAGAAGTTTATTCTCCAGTTAAACAGCGTTCCGTCTACCCCTATGTTGGCATATTTCGTTTTCTCCCATTGTACATAAGGGTTTCCTACATTCTGGGTAAGCTGTGCAATGCCCGTCAGCCCGGTAGCTACAGTAGCCAGTGTGGAGGTATAGGCATAATCCCGGATATTCTGATTATTCGTTAATCCATAACCCAGACGCAACTTTAACTCATTAATATTCTTTACTGTTTTCAGAAACCCTTCATTATTCAATTTCCATGCAAATGCGCCTGAGTAGGTAGTCACCCAGCGGTTTTCAACGGCAAACTTTGAAGAGCCGTCTGCACGAAGATTGGCAGTAAACAGGTACTTATCATTGATACCAAAATTAATACGGCCAAAGTACGATTCCTGGGCATTTTGTCCTTTACTTCCGCTATTGGTGGCAGTGGTTGGATCACCACTACTGATTACCTGCACATTATTGGAAGGGAAATTCGATCTGGATGCACCGACACCTTCACTGGTGCCAAGTTGCGCTTCATGTCCCAGTAATACATTTACATTGTATCTGTTTTTAAACAGATGTGCATAGGTAAGGAAGTTCCTTATCGTTGTATATAAATTTTGCGAATATTCGTAAGACGCGCTGTTGGTATTATTTTTTACAAGGCCAAAGGTATAGGAAGGGTTAAAACGATCTTGCGTTGCCATCGAAAAGCTTGCTGTTGCTTCATTCCGAAGGCTCAGATCTTTGGTAAAGGCAACTTCAGCATATAAATTTCCAAAAAGCTGATTCCTTTTTGCCAGGTCTTTATTAATGAGGGCTATCGCATAAGGGTTCACGGTACTATTCACCCATCCATTCGGATTATAAGCCCCTCCCCAGCTACCGTCCTCATTTTTTACGGCGATATCGGGCGTCTGACTTAATGCAGTGTTAATTACATTCGAACTGGTCGAATTCACACTCTCTTTCATACTAACTAATTGCAGGCTGGTACCAATCTTTAACCAACTGGTTGTTCTATTGTCCAGATTGAGTCTTAATGAAATCCTTCTGAAATTGGAGCCAAGGGCAATACCTTCCTGGTTGAAATAAGACCCTGACAGCAGATACTGTGTTCTTACATCTCCTCCATTAATAGTTAAAGTATGGTTGGACATCGGCGCATTTCTAAAAAGTTCTTCCTGCCAGTTAGTGCCTTCACCCAGGTACTTTGGATTTACAAATTCCGGCCGGGTGTCAAATCCCCATCCTAAACCTGTATTTCTTTCATTTATAAAAGTTGCGTATTCCCTTAAATTCATCACAGGCAACTTTTTAGGTATTTGCTGGTAGCCTGCATACATGTCATACGAAATACTAGGCGGAGCCACCTGTCCTCTCTTGGTGGTGATTACTATTACCCCATTTGTTGCCTGTGAACCGTAAATGGCTGTAGCGGATGCATCTTTCAACACATCAATAGACTCAACTTCAGAAGGATTGAGCCCTGCCAATGGATTCACTCCCGAGCCCAATGAAGCTGTACTGCCAATGATGATTCCATCTATTACATACATCGGAGAACCTCCGCCAAAAGAAGACAAGCCACGGATCTGTACAGACACAGCTCCACCTGGTTGACCTGATATTTGTTGAACCACTAATCCGGAAACCTTTCCCTGTAAAGCCTGGTCCAGGGTTACTGGTTGTGTTTTACGAATCTCATCACCGGAAACCGAAGAGATGGCGCCGGTAACGTCTGGCCGTTTTACTTTGCCATAACCAATTACCACCACATCTTCCAGCTGTGAAATATTCTCCGTCATTTCTACTTCGACGAAGGTGGTTTTGGCAACAATTTCATTTTTCTGGTAACCAATCATGGAAACTACTAATACACTTCCAGTAGAAGCATCTATCGTAAACCTTCCGCTTTCATCGGTAATAGCGAAACGGCTTGTATTTTTTAAGGTAACGGTAGCTCCCGGAATCGGAGACGATTTATCTTTACTGATGATTCTACCATTAATTTTGGTTGTTTGTGCGGAGAGGTTTATACCAGACAGGAATCCCAAAAGGATACCCAATAGCGGTAGTATTCGCAAGCGAATCATTTTGGTTGACTTCATTTTTCATAATTTTAACGTACGTGGATGATGATCCTCTGCTGACATTCTTCAGCGAGGAGGACATTTTATAAAGTCAGAACATAGTTGACAGGAGTGCGGCAACGGCTTGCGCTGTCCTCATAAGTCACTTTTTCTTATATGATTTGTAAGAACCTCAGATTCAATAACCTGAGGTGAACGATTAAGTAAAGGAATTAAAAAAGGAAACAGGTGATCTGGATCTGCAATATAGGCAGATGGACTTGCCAATAAGTCTCCATACGAGACATAGGGCGGCAAGCGAAGTAGCAGCAATTGTAGTTTCATATACGTGGATTGAATATTGTAAAGCTATTCTGAAGTTGTCGGAAACAGGGGGGTCAAATGATTCAACAAGGGGGGACAAATGTTACAAATGACTGAATATCATAGGTCATATTTCGATGAACAGGTTATTAAAGACTTTTATTCTTAAGGTTTTCCACATACTCGGAAGGTGTAGTTTTGAACTCTTCTTTGAAAAGCTTACGGAATATTTTGGGATCATTAAATCCTACCTGGTATGCCACCTCAGAAATAGACAATCCACTTTTAGCAAACAATTGAACAGCTCTTTTCAAGCGGATCGAACGTATAAAATCCAACGGCGACTTGCCGGTTAGCGAATGTATCTTTCTGTATAAGGTAGCCCTGCTCATATACATTTCCTTACTGAACTCATCCACTGAAAATTCCGCGTTGTCTATTTGATTTTCAATAATTTCCAATGCCTGTTTAAGGAATTTTTCGTCTACGGGGGTTATAGTTACCTCTCCGGGATTGACCTCAATCTGCTTTTGGAACCTTTTCTGCAATAATCTTTGCTGGGCCAGCAAATTATTAATGCGTGAAGCCAGGATCTCAAAGGTGAATGGTTTCGTAATGTAATCGTTTACGCCTGCTTTCAACCCCTCCAGTTGTTTTTCTTCACTTCCCATGGCAGTGAGCAGTATGACAGGAATATGTGCGGTGAGCATTTCGCTTTTAATTTTTTTGGCGAACTCAACACCGTCCATTAAGGGCATCATGATGTCGCTTACCACAAGATCAGGATTTAGCAGTTTTACTTTCTCCCAGCCTTCCTTTCCATTTGTGGCTTCTTCAATATGATACTCCCCTCTCAGGTTATCCTTTAAATAAAAGCGTATGTCTTCATTGTCTTCAACTATGAGTATTGTCTTCTTCCTGTCACCTTTTTTATGCGTTTCAACTACTATTTGCTCCCCATCTTCTGAGAATATGGGACTAGTTAAGGTTCTACCTGAAGCAACATATATTTTTCTTGCAGGAAGCAATACTGTGAAACAGGTACCCTGATCTGGTTCGCTTTTAACAGTGATGATGCCGTTATGTAATTTTACAAACTCTTTTGTGATGGCCAGGCCTATACCGGTTCCCTGGTTTACCATGCTCTCCGGAACATCTGTCTGAAAAAACCTTTCAAATACCCTTGCCTGTTGATCCGCGGGGATACCAATACCTGAATCTTGTACCTCGATAGCCAGCGTTCCATCGCCCTCACTATTTTCCGGTTGTTTATACGTCAGTTTAACGCTTACCGTTCCGTTATCATGCGTATATTTAAAAGCATTGGACAGCAGGTTGAATAAAATCTTTTCAATTTTATCCTTATCAAAGTAAACCTCCAGGCTATCTATGTTAGACGAGAATGAAAATCTGATCGTCTTTTTTTCTGCAAGATCCGTAAAAGAATCACTGGTTTCCTTGCAAAATCTGACGATATCACCTATTGAGGGATGCAATTTTATTTCCTGTACGTCCATCTTCCTGAAATCGAGCAGCTGATTTACAAGATTTAATAAGCGTTTAGCATTACGCTGTACCAGATTTAATTGTTTAACCTGTTCTTCATCCACAGTCTGTTTAATGATCTTATCCAACGGCGCTATGATAAGGCTTAACGGCGTGCGGAATTCGTGGCTTACATTGGTAAAGAATTTCGTCTTTACCTGTTCCAGTGCATGTGCTCTTTCTGCTTCTGTGCGTTGTTGCCGAACTTCAAAGCGCATATGTATCCTGTCTAATGTAATACGCCGGATAAGCAAAAACAATCCAGTAATGATCAACAGGTATATAATATAAGCGATAGAAGTTCTCCAAAATGGGGGTTCAATATTGATCTGCAGTGTTTTTACATCACTCCACAATCCGGCCCTGTTCAAAACTTTTACTTTGAAAACATAATGACCTGGATTAAGATTTGTATAGGTGGCTCTCCGCTGGTTGCCATCGGCATACAACCAGTCTTCATTAAATCCTTCCAGCATGTATGCATATTTATCATATGCATTATGAAAAAAATCCAGGGCAGCAAAGTCAATAGAGAAAACATTTTCTTTATATTTCAGGTCAATACTTTGAAGCTGAGATAAAGAACGTTTGAGTAGCACCCGGTTGTTGACGGATTCTCCGGGTTCAACATTCTTATTTAATATCTGAAAACCGGTGAAAACAATCTTAGGATGATAAACGGATTTATTGATAAGAGCAGGATTAATAATGTTAAAGCCCGAGGGTCCGCCAAAGATCAATTCGCCAGTGCTCGTCTTTAATGCTGCGTTATCGTTGAATTCACGGTTTTGCAGGTTATTGGTGGCATCATAACTGATGACAGAAAAAACAACATGGTTATTTTCCTGGTGCGGTATAGCGTTACATAGCCCATTAGGCGTGGAAATCCAAAGCGTTTGATGGTTATCCTCAAGAATATTCAGGATCATATTATCGGGAAGACCGTCAGCTATTGTGAATGCCTGAAACTCCTTTTTTTGATCATCAAACAAATTCAGACCTTCTCTGGTTCCTACCCAAATCCGTCCCTTACTATCTTCCAAAAGACAAATAATACCATTATCGCTTAAACTATTCCTCTTATTTGTATCCTGATAAAAAACAGCCGCAGTTTTATTCTTTTCCATCACCCCAATACCTGAGGCTGTCCCAATCCATAAATTGCCCTTTCTATCCTGCATCATAGCGGAAACATAATCGGAAGGTAAAACTCCCTTTCCACTTTTATAATGATGAAACTGATTTGTTTGTTTGTCAAAACGATCTAGTCCCCCTCCCAATGTGCCGATCCACAAATTCCGATCGCTGTCTTCAAAAATTTCCCAGACTTTGTCATCTGCCAGACTTGAAGAATCATTGTCACTATGCCGGTATCGGGTGAATTTCTCACCGTCGAAACGATTGAGCCCTCCCAGGTAAGTTCCTATCCAAAGTATATCTTCATCATCTATCCACAAACTCACTATTACATTTTCGCTTAGGCTGTTTCTATTTTGGGGATCGTACAGATACTGTTTGAAAGTATTATTTTTCCTGTCAAAATAAATCAATCCTCCGCCATTGGTACCAATCCAGATATTACCTACCTTGTCTTCAGCAAACCGGTTTACATCATCGAATTGCAGGCTTTTTGCATTTAATTCCTGGTGATGATAATATGAAAACTGAACGATATTACTATTATAATAATTCACGCCTTGCTTGTAGGTTCCCAGCCAAATAATTCCCTGATCATCTCTATACATGGTAGTGATACTGTTTTGGCTGATGCTCTTAGGATCATTGGGGTTATTTACCAGATAACTGGTGTTGAGGCCGTTCTTCTTATCGATCAGCGTTACCCCTCCATGATCGGTTCCGACCCAGATCAAACCATTACTATCCTGCACAACCTGGCTGACCAGTTCTGAATTCAATCTGGTTGGATAAGAATGCTTATCAAACTGACTGATGGTATTATCGGCCGGGTGAAAAAGAAAAATGCCAAAGTTGTACCCCCAAATCCAGATATCGCCATCATTATCTATAAAAAGACGATAGAAGTTATCACCTTTATGCCGCTTCTGTAAAGCAGTGGTGGAAGAAATTATTTTGTCCTGATGGATGTCATATTCCTGTAAAAAACCGGATTGATATACCAGCCACAACTTTCCGTCCTTTGTTTCATTTATGGAAGTAATTTTTTCAGTAAGAGAAACAACTTTCTGCTTAAATGGCTTTACAACTTTATCACTATCCGAGTACAAAAACAAACCCTTGTCTTCATACAGGAACCAGTATCTATGGTTGTTTCCTTTTACTATATTAGAAATAGCACCGGATGGCAAACCGATGGAATGTAAATAGTTATCATAGTTGGTATTAAACTTCTCTGTATCCGGATTATAAATACAGGGACCGCCCATTGTTGACACCCACAGTTTTTTATCCGGAAGCTCATAAAGTGACAATATATTGTTGTCCCTCAGTGAAGAACTGTCATTATGATCTTTACGAAAAATTCTACAGGAATATCCATCATAGCGATTAAGGCCATACGTAGTTCCAAACCATAAAAACCCGTCCCGATCTTTTAACAATGCGGTCACCTGATTATGTGACAGACCGTTATAGGTATTAAGTCTGGAAAAATTATAATGTTCGCTTTGTGCTAAAACAGAAAGAGATTGTAAAAACGGAATAATCCAGAAAAGGTAACGCATTGCATCAGGTTTGACATTTAAAAAATTGCGTTTTCCAACTAAAACCAGGTCTACAATCTCGTAATATAGGAGCTAATAAATTTAACAGAAGTATGAGTTTCATAAAAAAGCTGAAATATCACTTCAAAAAAGGTGTCAAAATAACAATAAAAAAATAAAGAACCAACTCTTCGTAGGGAAACATATTTCCGATATGTATTATTCTACCTATATAACAGCTTTAACAGGACTTTTCTTTACTTAAAACTGGCTATCAATTTATCATTGATGTGCCGAAATTTTAATGCTTATATTGGGAAAACCAGATACTGCTTTCCAAAAAGGTAATTTCAATTGACATAGTAATTAATTTTACAACATGATTGAAATTCACTAAAAGCAATTAGTGGTTTCATGTTAAGTGTTTTTTGTACAAACTTTTCTATTTATTTTGAAATTATTGATCTATTCCCGGCATCAAGCCTGGTAAATAGTCATTAACGTATCAGCTAGTTCTTTTTAATATGCAGACTTCGCTTGGGGCTTCCCACAGATAATTTCTACTATGCCAATTCAATTATTTAACATGAAATCCCTCCTCTTAATTCTATTCCCGGTTCTGCTCACCATTTCTACAACAGGCCAAACACACAATACCGTTAGCTTCCAAAATTCCACAAAGCATCTTTCTTATTGACATCATTTCGGTTACAGTGGGCTTTTTATTGTACAAGGACTTTTGGTCATAACGGGAAAGTGACCAGAAGCCGCCCCCATTAGGATATGTTCATATCAAAACTCAGGGAAAACTGGAATTTGATCGGAATACTTTGTAATTTGTGTTCTATGATCCGGTTATATGAAAACTTCAACCAGCGCAGGGCAAAGGTAGAGCTATTATATGCTGATGGCATAATGAACATGGCTTTCTGCCAGTACCACCGTTCTTCCGAGGATGCGTTCTTTATGCCTTACGCTGCACTTACCTACGTACGCGAAGGCCGGAAAGTGGTTTTCCTGAACGGTGAACAATATGATATGAAAGCTGGTGATGCGCTTTTCGTTCCGAAAAATTCCATATTATATTCTGATATCCTTGTGAAGAGGGAGCCTTTCGTAAGCCTGAACCTACTGCTTGGCGATGCGGATATCCTGCTCAGTCCCATGGCATGCCATATTACAGACCGTATGCAGCTACAATATTACGCCAGCGCTCACAACATGAGTCTGAGCACTTTTAAACGATGGTTCAAAAAGAACGTGGGCTGTAGTCCTGGTCAATGGATGATCGAAAAACGTTTACAACAAGCCAAATACCTTCTGCAACACAAGCGTCTATCCGTGAAGGAAGCCTGCTATAGGAGTGGATTTGAAGATGTATCTTACTTTATTCGCAGGTACAAACTGGCCTTCGGCCATACACCAGGTCAAGTAGCAATTTGACCTTTTTGTCTTATTCCCTAATATTCCTACGCTGTACTTTTATCAAAAAAATATGATCTCACGCGAACAATCCCTACAATTTGCGGACGAATGGGTAGCCGCATGGAACGCGCATGACCTTGATGCGGTACTCGAACATTATACAGAGGATTTTGAAATGAGCAGTCCCTTTATACTACAAATGGGCATCAGCCCGGATGGCCGCCTGAAGGGAAAGGAAAACGTGCGGAATTATTGGGAAAAGGCGCTGGTGAAATATCCGGATCTTCATTTCGAGCTGCATGAAATCTTATCATGCATGAATACTGTGATCATTTACTATACGAGTGTTAATGGAAAGAAAGCGGCAGAATTTTTTGTGTTTGATGAGGATGGGAAGGTGTTTCAGGCGATGGGGCATTACAATTAGAAAGATCGCAGTTAGTTTTGGCTAAGCTATATTGAAACCCCTGGCTACAACCTTCGCCATTGTATCTCGTACGGATGCCATGCATCTTTTAAATGCATGGCATTCTGCATAGCTTATATCTATTTCCCATATTATATAATTATATCCGGTACCAGCTCATGTAATTTCAGTTATTAATTATGTCAAGTCGGTCATTTTAAGAAATTCCTCTCCATTCTTCGTCCCACATTTGCCTAAAATCAAGCACAAAAATGAACTGGACCAAGACGAAGAAAATATTGTTACTCCTATCCGTAGTAATTATTTTATTTGCAGGTATTTATTTCAAATTAAGTGAAAATCAGGCAGCTGTTCAAAACGAAATTAAAGAAGAGCAAAGCCTGGGATGGTATAATGCACAGGCAACTATTGTTCGTGATTCTGTATTTATAGATTCTCTTATATATCGTGGTTCAGTGGAGGCGGGCCAGACTATTTCCGTAACTACTGAAACAGAGGGTAAGATAATTTATTCAGGCATCGAGAAAGGAAAACAGGTATCAAAAGGAACGCTGTTAGCAAAATTAGACCCCGTTACCAAAACAGCCGCGCATAAGATCAATCAGGATGCATATGACAAAGCGGTTAAAGATTATAATAACCTGAAAGCCCTGTTAGCGACTGGTAATGCGTCAGCGATCGAAGTCTCAAATGCAAAATTGCAAATGCAAAATACGGAATCGCAATTAAGTATCAGTGAAAAGCAATTGTCCCAGACAATAGTAACTGCTCCTGCCAAAGGCGTCATTTTTGAGAAGAAAGTAAATATCGGTGAATTTGTTGGTTCCGGCACACAATTATGTGCAATTGCAGCCCTGGACGAAGTTAGAATCACTGTCTATTTACCTGAAACATTGATTGCAGGTATTAGGATCGGTGACAATGTAAAAATAAAAGCAGATGCCTATCCAGGTTTGATATTTTCAGGTAAGGTAAATGCTATCATTCCAGTTTCTTCTGATGCTAAAACTTTCCCCACAGAAATTATAATTAAAAATGATCGTCCATCTAAGCTATTAGCAGGGATGAGTACATCTGTTGTTTTTAACGCAGATAAAACAAGCATAGGCATTGCCATCCCCCGTACTGCTATAACTGCAAATAAAAAAGGAAATTTTGTTTATGTGATCCACAGATCTGACAAAGCAGTATTGACACCTATTACTATTGGAAAATCATATGGTGATTATATAGTGGTATCTGATGGTCTTCATAAAGGAGATACCATCATGATCAATGGTATGCTGAATGCAGCCGATGGTAAGCAAATTCAACATCTGGATATTCACCAATCATTCTAAACTATTTAATGTTTCAATATGAGCATCACCGGACTGGCTATTAAAAGGCCGATCTTATTTATAGTACTATTCCTGATTTTAGGTGGATTAAGTTTTCTTAGTTACCAGAATTTAAAATATGAATTACTCCCAAATCTTGCTACTCCCTCAGTTACCATCATCACCGCTTATCCTGGTGCTTCACCGGAGGACGTGGAAAACAGCGTGACAAATAAAATTGAAGAGGCTGTATCCACAGTTAGCAAAACCAAAAAAGTAAGCGGCAATTCTGCTGAGAATCTTTCTGTTGTTTCTGTCGAGTTTGTGGCAGATGCAGATCAGGACCAGGCATTACAAGATGTTCAGCGTGCTATTAATACTATACTTGCAGACTTCCCCGCTGGCGTGAAGACACCTGTGTTAGAAAAATTCAATGTGAATGATTTACCTGTGGTAAAGCTGGCGGTAACATCAGATCTAAGTGCAGGTGAATTATATGACCTGGTAAATAACCAGATTAAGACAAGATTAGCGCAGCTAAAAGGAGTAGGTAAAGTAAAGATATTAGGAGGGACACCAAATGAGATTAAAGTACTTGCCAGGCAGAATAAACTAACAAGTGCGGGACTACCGATCACCGCTTTGTTTGAAGCCATTCAGAGAGAAAACCTTGACTATCCGGTTGGTACAATTAAAGACGACGATGCGCAATTTGGTGTACGGTTAAGTGGCAAATTGACGGACACCAACCAGGTGAAAAGCATTGTGGTAAAAAAATTCGACGATGGCAGCATTATAAAAGTAGGTGATCTGGCATATGTCCATAGTGGCCCCAGGGAAGAAGATGTGCGCTGTCGTTTAAATGGAAAATCATCAATAGGCATTTTTATAAATAAACAATCTGGATCTAACGCAGCAGCGGTGGCAAAATTGGTCCGGGAGTCCATTGTTGCTATTGAGAACGATTATAAACAGGATCATTTGCAATTCAATGTTGCACAGGATAGTTCTGAATTCACGCTTGCCGCAGCTCATCAGGTATATGAAGATATAGGAGTAGCTATTTTTCTTGTGGCAATTGTAATGTTGGTATTCCTGCATAGTCTTAGGAATGCAGTCATTATCATGGTATCTATTCCTGCATCTCTTTTCAGCGCATTTATCATGATGTATGCGCTTGGGTATTCACTTAATCTGATGACATTACTTGCTATAAGTCTTGTAATTGGTGTATTGGTAGATGATTCAATAGTGGTCCTTGAAAATATATACCATCACCTTGAAATGGGGAAAGATAAAAGAGTAGCTGCCCTGGATGGGCGTAATCAGATTGGTTTTGCGGCCTTATCGATCACGTTTGTGGATGTAGTTGTGTTCTTGCCAATGACATTAGTAACCGGACTGGTAGGCAGTTTGATTAAAGAGTTTTCACTGGTAATTGTTGTATCTACCTTGTCAAGCCTGGTTGTCTCTTTTACACTAACCCCTATAATGGCTTCAAGGTTTTCAAAACTTGAACACCTGGATGCTCAGACATTCTTAGGTAAATTGGGACTTTGGTTTGAAAGCCGGATCCAACAATTGACACAAGGGTATGGGAGACTACTTAACTGGAGCTTAAAACATAAAATCATCATTGGGATTGTTGCTATTTCAACACTTGGAGGGGCTGTTTCATTATTGACAACAGGAATCGTAGGAACTGAGTTCTTACCTGCAGCGGATAAAGGGGAAATGAGTTTGTTTATTGATTTAGAAGCAGGTACAAAACTTAAAACAACAGATTCAACAGTGAAAGTGATAGAGAAAAAGTTGAAAAACATCACGGAAATAACCAGGACATTTTCAAATGTTGGTTATCAGAATGACGGATTTGATGAAAGATATAATACCAATATTGCTACTATTAATATTACTCTGGTACCAGTAAACGAAAGGGGAAAATCACTGACAAAATTAGCAAGGGAGGTAAAGTCGCTTGCTATGCAGGTGGCAGGTGTGAAAAGCAGAGTATCACCAATAGGTCTGTTTGGAGCAAATGAGGCTCCTATACAATTATTAGTTACGGGTACAAACCGGGACAGTGTAAACCTGGCTGCTGAAAAGATCTTGCAAATTATTAAATCTATCAGGGGAATATTAAGTCCCCGTTTATCCACTCAGGATGGAAAGCCAGAATTGAAGCTGGTGCTTGACAGGGAAAAAATGGCGAGAATGGGATTAAGTACAGCTGTTATAGGAGAAGCATTACGTATGAGTATTTACGGATATGATGAGATGAAATTCCGTGATCATGATAAAGAAAAGGATATTCATATCCAGTTAAATGAAAGCGACATTAATCATACAGCTAACCTGATGCAGCTGAGTTTTATAAATGAACAGGGACAGGTAGTTTACCTCAACCAGTTTGCGGAAGTATCAAGACAGGCAGGTTCATCAGTACTTAACAGAAGGAACAAACAACCGGCTGTTACTATTATAAGCCAGGTGTCAAGCCGCCCGGTAGGCGATGTAGGTGAAGATATTAAAAATGCGATAAATGGTTTACATCTCAATAGTAGTATTACAGTGAGATATGAAGGTGACCTGGAAATGCAGGATGATTCATTTGGTAGTCTGATAACAGCATTACTTGTATCCTTAATATTTGTATATCTTATCATGGTATTACTATATAATAACTGGATCTCCCCATTTATTATACTGTTCTCTATCCCGCTGGCACTTTGTGGAGCATTATTAGCATTGGCCCTGACCGCGAAGTCATTGAACGTATTTGCGATATTTGGTTTAATCATGATGATGGGACTGGTGGTAAAGAATGGTATCCTGTTGGTTGACAGAACAAATGAATTGCTGGGAGACAATGTCAGTACTGGTAAAGTAATTCAGGCTCTGATAGAAGCTGGTGAATCCAGGTTCAGGCCGATCCTGATGACCACCCTTGCAATGGTAATTGGCATGTTGCCACTCGCTTTGGCAAGTGGCGCCTCTGCTGCCTTTAGTAGCGGACTGGCATGGGTACTGATTGGCGGCTTAAGCAGCAGTATGTTCCTGACCCTGGTGGTAGTACCCGTTGTATATTACCTGGTAACAAAGGTAAAAAGACTGCTTCACGCCAGAGGTGGCAAACGCATGGCATATATACCGGCTAAAGCTATCCTGTTATTAATGGTACTATCCGGTTTCACAATGAGGGGTAAAGGTCAGGAGCAAGTATCGATATCTTTAAAGCAAGCCATTGATTCAGGTTTAAATGCCAACCAACAAATTAAATTAGCTCAGATTGAGGCTAAAAAGGCTAAATACGGCCTGAAGGAAGCCCAATCTTATTTATATCCGCAAATAGAAGCAACTGCTACTTATATGCGTAATATAAAACCTGCTGTATTTTATCTACCAACCTTTAGTGTGAATGCAGCCGGGCAGGTTACCTATGATGCTAAACAACTACAGGCTGTTCCTGCATCTGCTGCAAATGCTTACAATGGTACAGTCAATGTCAGCATGCCTTTATTTAATGCCTCCGTTTTTGGAAATATTAAATCAGCAAAATTGAATGAAGATCTACAGATGGCAAATTTAGCATTATCCCGCTGGGAGCTTGCTGATGAGATCCGTAAAGCCTATTTCAATATCCTGGTTACAAAGCAGAATCTGGTGACAGCAAATGCAGCATTGAATAGGGCCGAGCAACAGTTAAATGAGAGTAAAGCACTAATGTCAAATGGGTACGCGAGTAGTAATGATACATTGATGGCCTGGAGTAAAGTGTCATTGATGAATATAAATGTTAACAAGGGGCAAACAGCTGTAGAAATGAGCTCCAATTATCTGAAAAGCCTCCTGGACCTTTCCCCTGATGCAGATCTCGATTTGACAGATAGTATATCAATGTCATTATTAGGTAATCAGCAGCAATTATTGGATGAAATATCCAAAGCAGCCAGTAAACGCCCGGATCTTCAGGTGAATGACTGGAAAAGACAGATGGCTCAGCAGGAGATTAGTAATGAAAAAGCAAAACGATTGCCATCTTTAGGATTTGTAGGCCAATATGGTATACAGGCTCAATCCGATAATTTCAAATTCGGTAATTATCAATATCCCAATAGCCTCTTTGTAGGATTACAATTAACCATACCCATTTTTACCGGCTTCAGAACAAATGCCAGCGTGCAACAAAGTATGTTGCAACTGGACCAGCTTTCAGCCGAGCGGGCATTATTGGATAACCAAATGAGCTTACAGATACGTAACAGTATAGCATCATTAGTAGAGAATAAGAAAAATATAGAACGGTTAAAGGAGGTATGTGCGGCAAGAGAAAGATCCCTTGACTTTATGCGTAATCGCTGGAAGATGGGTTTTGTTAAATATACTGAAGTAGCGGATGCTGATCTGGCATTGTTACAATCAAATAATGACTATACACAAGGTGTCTTTGAATATTTATCCTCCATAGCCACTCTATCTAAGGTGACGGGGAATATCCATTAATATTGTTTTAGGGTTTTGCCAAAAGCAAAACAGTTGTAGGATAAGTAGACGGGCCTGATAATCATATCAGGCCTCCCTAAAAAACAATAAAGATATGAACAGCCAGCATCTGAATTTGTTCTAAATAGTAGTAAGTTAGCGTATGCGTAACCATAATTATAAATTATTTAGATTTTACGGGTACCCGATCTTTGGGATTTTATTATATCTTTTTTTTCAGCTGATCAATCCAGTCGGGAATTGGTTAAGAGACGTTATGCAAATGGGTATCGGTGAATTCTTTTTACAGATCTTATTCTGTATTGGTTATGCTTCTATTTTATTTGAGCTGGGAATTCAGCTTACACATTTGTTAAATAAATGGTATCCGTGGGAGAGAAGTATAGGTAAAAGGATTGCAATCCAGTTAGGGATTCATAGTGTTATTACCTTACTGCTTATACTATTCTTTTTTGAGGTATATCTATCAGTATACTTTCATGATGATACACTCTTCAGGCAGGTAATTATCATTGGGATGATATTGTGCCTGCTCATTAATGCAGTATTTACAGCTGAATACTTTTTCTATAAATGGAATGATGCCAGCGTAAAGAGTTTAGAACTTGAACGTCTTTCCAATCAAGCGCAGCTGGATGTCCTTAAACTGCAATTGGATCCGCATTTCCTGTTTAATAATTTAAGTGCTGCGATTTCATTCATTGAAGACGAGCCAAAAATTGCAATCAATTTTATGACAAAATTGGTATCAATTTATAGGTATATGCTTTCAAACAAAACCCAGCATATTATTTCCTTGCGGGATGAGCTGGATTTCATTAAGGGCTATTTATTTTTATACCAAACCCGGTATGGGGATAGTATTAAAGTTGAAATAGGGGAACTTGCGTTTGCGCACAAATATGGTGTACCGCCTTTAACTCTTCAACTGTTGATTGAAAATGCCATTAAGCATAATATGTTTTCCCTGGACCAGCCGCTAACAATTCAGATATATTTTACAAATGAAGAATTGTTGTCCGTTAAAAATAATAAGTCCCCGCGTTTACACAAAGAAAATGGGCTGCAGATGGGATTGAAGAATATTGAGCAGCGATATTTGCTGTTGAATAAGAAGGTGCCTGCTACTATTGATGATATTGATTTTTTTACTGTTGAGATACCTTTAATAAAATTGAGAGATCAGGAATAAATTTTTCAAATGATTACAGCGTTAATTATAGAAGATGAATTGCCCAATATCAAAAGGCTTGAAAAATGTCTTTTGGAATTAGATGTAATTATTTTGGTTGTTGGCAGGCTACAAACTGTTAAGTCTAGTGTGGAATGGTTCCAAATGAACACCCATCCTGATATTGTTTTTATGGATGTTCAGTTAACGGATGGTAACAGTTTTGAAATCTTTAACCAGGTAGAAATTAAGTCTTCTGTTATTTTTATCACAGCATATGATGAATATGCATTGAAAGCATTTCAGGTAAATGGAATTGATTATCTCTTAAAGCCATTAGAAACAGATAAACTTGAACGGAGTATCCGGAAAGTACAGTCAATGAACCACAAAGTAAGAGATGAAAGTCTGGTACAGCTGATAAAAAACATGCAACATAAGCAGGAGGTCTATCGGTCAAGATTTCTTCTTCCTCATCGTGACAGACTGGTACCAATAGGAGGATCAGAGATTGCCTACTTTAAATCTGCAAATAAAAATACTTATTTGATTACTCATAATGGCGATTTGTTTGTTGTTGATCAGACATTGGAAGAATTAGAAAAAGAAATGGACCCTGCCAATTTCTTTAGATTAAACAGACAGTACTTTGTTAGTTTAAAATGTATAAAAGCTATTCATCTTTCTCATAATGGACAATTAAAAATTGAGTTAGCACCTGCGGTCGATGAAGAAATATTAATTAGCCGCGAGCGATCCAACCAGCTGAAGAAATGGCTGAATCAAGCCTGATCCATTAATCTTTGATCATAATCATTATTAGTCACATGCGCTGATTTTCAGCGTACGGAAATCTATTACCAAATAAATAATATCATGAGGAACCTGTGTCTCTTTTTTCTGCTCTTTTTTACCTGTGCTCATGCCAGCGGCCAGTCATCAGGTGGAACGTTTTTCGACAAATTATATTTACCATTCGGTATTGGATATACATTATCACCAGGCGGGGGGATTCAGTCCGGGTTTGTTTTAAGTACCAGTGCGGAGGTAAGGATAAAGGACCGACAGGGTATATTTCTGCGCTTTAACTATAACAGTCGTACTAATAACTACCGCAATGGGGCAGTTGATAATACGAATGCTATTATAGGAAAAATTAATGCAGACGATTTTTTGTTAGGAATGGGATATAGGTTTAAGGTTTACAAGAGGATTAGTGCATTTGCATTGGTGCAGGGCGGAATGAGTGATTATTCTTATCCTTATATAACATCGCTGACCAATGGATACAAGGTATCACAACAGTCAAAAATGGTTCCTGTGATGGCAGGTATTGGTGGTATTGAATTCTATTTCGTAAAAAGTGCCGCAATTTTTATTGAAGGGAGTTATCTCTATCATATTAAACAGCCATTTATAAAAAACAATAACTATGATGTGCCAGGAATTTCAGTAGGTATAACAACAAAACTGTTTTAGTATTAACCGATGCTGAATACAAGGTATCTTTTTTATAAACAGAAATGGGGGTTTGATTCCAGAATATACTGTCGCCATGAATTGTCATCTGCATCCGGTGATACCACTTTCTTTCCGGATGTCCGGCATATTGACATTACAAAAATTAAAAAAGCTCTGTAAATCAATCGCTTACAGAGCTTTATCGTACCTGGTAGCGGTATATTTTCGAACCAAACGGTTTTAGTTATCAGTAAATTACGTAAAATGTGTGCGCAAATTCCTGAATTGTTAGCTATATAAATTTATATAGTTAAATTCTTTGACCTGCGCTGAAAATGCATTTATGCAATATTTTTGTTCTGACGTTGGTACAACGTGATACTGAATATCTGCCGAGATGTTCCGTTGCATTTCAATTGGACTTTCACAAAGAGAAATGCAATGATTTTTGAGCAACCCAAAGTTAGTGTATGAAACGCACCAGTTTTGGAATAAAATTCCGTATCAGTTTCGGAATAATTAGTTTTCAAGTTTTTATAAAAAGCTCACATGACAATTGTAATAAATGTCGTTTTATTACAAACTCGTATTAATGAATTGCTTATGAAAAAAAGAACAATAGTTTTAATAGGATTCATAATATTAAAATTCTTATTACAATATATTTTAATAAGCCCTGAATACGATTTACAACGGGATGAATATTTACATCTTGATCAGGCACACCACCTGGCATGGGGCTATTTATCGGTACCTCCCGTGACTTCCTGGATTTCCTTTCTGATCCTGCTACTAGGAAATTCAATCTTCTGGATTAAGTTCTTTCCTGCGCTATTCGGAGCCTTGACTATCCTGATAGTATGGAAGGCGATTGAAGAATTAGACGGAGATCTGTTTGCCTTAACTACAGGAGCAACCTGTGTATTGTTTTCAGCCATATTGGCTTTAAATACCCTCTATCAGCCTAATTCATTAGATGTTCTGAGCTGGACGGCCTTTTACTACTGCATCATAAAGTATATAAATTCAGAAAAGCAGAAATGGCTGTTGCTTGCCGCCATTGTTTTCGCCGTTGGATTCCTGAATAAATACAACATAATATTCCTGCTCCTTGGGGTTTTCCCGGCACTTGTACTATCACCTCAACGAAAAGTATTTACCCGTAAGGGATTCTATCTGGCAGTTTTACTTGCATTATTACTTATTCTTCCGAATCTGCTATGGCAATACAACAACGATTTTCCGGTTGTTCGCCACATGAAAGAGTTATCGCGCTACCAATTGGTGAATGTAAGCAGGGAGGGGTTTTTAAAATCCCAGTTGCTATTCTTTTTTGGTGCAGCTGTTGTAATTTTATCTGGATTAGGTGCTTTGGTATTATACAGGCCGTTTCAAAAATACAGGCTCTTCTTCTGGACATTCATCTTCACCTTATCTATTTTCATCTACTTTAAGGCAAAAGATTATTATGCCATTGGAGTATATCCGATTTACATAGCTTTTGGCGCTGTTTTTCTTTCAAGGGCATTGTCAGGAGACTGGAAAAGATATTTACGCCCTTTTGTAATTATTATCCCCCTGCTTGTCTTCTTTCCAATGTACAAGGTTGCTTTTCCTAATAATGGTCCAGAATATATCTTGAAACACCAGCAACAATATAAAAGA
Organism: [Flexibacter] sp. ATCC 35208; assembly: GCF_001975825.1. Classification (GTDB taxonomy): domain Bacteria; phylum Bacteroidota; class Bacteroidia; order Chitinophagales; family Chitinophagaceae; genus Chitinophaga. Next base: position 17,965 of record NZ_MTKN01000065.1, on the reverse strand, counting down.
TTAGGACGTCTTCGCTGGGAGGATGGTAAAGACCATGCTTTACCGCAGGACTTTGCAGACATGCTTGGATGGAAGGAACTGGCACACAAAGTGGATAGTATCTATGCGCAGCTTCCTACCTGGCGCAAGACCCTGGTGCTTTGTGATAATTATGGACAGGCAGGCGCCATAAATTATTATTCTGAAAAAGGTATACAAGCAGTCTCATTTAATGCCGATTATATCAATTGGTTTGTACTGAATGAGCGGTATGAAAACCTGATCAGAGTGAAAGACTATTATGACAGGGATGATGAACTGCAACAAACAGGTCCTTATTTCCATACCGGAGTGGCAGCTGATTCTATCACCAATCCGAATGCAAGAGAATATAGAACAACAATTTTCCTTTTTACGGGTGCCAAAATCGACATAAGGCAGCGAATAAAAGATGAAATTGTAGAAGAGAGAAAATATTAGCAAATTGTTGCTCTTGCCTTTTTGACACTACCACTTGTAAAAACCAGATCAGATGATCTATGAAAAATTAGTCAATTCAACTTGATCCAAAACTTGATCCGGAAAAAGCGGGATCAGGTTTTGAGATAACCATAAACAAAAAGGCTTGATAAGCAATGATTATCAAGCCTTACCAATGCCCAGTAGTGGAACGTTTTCGAACCAATTAGTATTGATTGTTAATAGATTAAAACTCCTGGGCTGGTAAATCTTAATCTTATGTGGTAGTTTGATAGTCCCTATTTCTGCAAGTATAGCGGTAGGCACTGGCTTAATTTTTTTAATTATTCCCAACCATTTTAATAACGATACCAAAGCGGCGCTTATTCATTCTCCTTCTCTATCTGTATCTTTTCGTAACAATAATCCTGGTCTGAAGATGATGTAATTGTAAAAGCCTAATTCTGAAATGTCGCTTTTACATAGTCCTCTCAATCTGGTAATTCCATCTGATCTTTTTTTTAAAAGCGTTAAATACCGTTTCATCAGGGCTGTCTTCCTTTAACCGTATTGTTTCTGATCCTACTCAGCGATTTGGGAGCGATACCCAGATAGTTGGCAATATGGTACAAGGGGACTCTTTGCAAAATTTCCGGCGATTCTTCCATCAATATCAGGTAACGTTCTTTTGCATCGACTATCTGAAAGTGCAGGCTTTGTCGGACGATCTTCAAAAAAGCTCTTTCAACCAGAATCCGGAGCAGCCTTTCCAACGCTGGGATAGCAATAAGTAATTCATCCAGGTCCTTTTGATATAAAATATGTATCGCCGAATCTTCCAATGCCTTAATGTTGAGAAAAGAAGGGATGCCATTCAGCCGGCTATACATATCTCCAATCCATTCACCGTTGAAACCGAAATCAGTGGTATACTCCGTTCCATTTTCCAAAGAGCGGAAATAAACAAAAGCTCCCGATTGGACAAATGCCACGAAATCACAAACCCGGTCCTGGTATAAAACGTAATCTCCTTTTTTGATCTCCCTATAGTTTAGCCGTGCAGCAAATGTCTGCCACTCTTTATCGCTCAAGGAACAAAGGCTTTCAACCTGTTGTTTTAGATCCTGTTTATCTGTCATCCCACAAATACATATGAATTGTGGGACAAATTTACAAAAACAAAAAAGATTACTTAAATATTGTAAAACTATCAATGGGTCTGCGCAGGCTGCGTGTTGTGTGAACTACCTGCCAATGAGGCATAATACAATAGCTGTTTCATTGCAGGAGAAGATTGACCTATAATTGTCATGTCCTTGTGTGTATAGTTGCCACAAGCGAATAACATACGCACCCATAACATCATTAATCTTATTGTTTTTCCCATAACCTGAAACCTATACGGATGACCGGGGCAACATCTGCATTGGGTATCGTGTATTTTACGCCATTGAAATCGCGGGTTTTATCGCCCCGCAAATAAAAGTGAAGACCAGGTTGCAGGTAAATGTATTTCCCAAAGAAAAACTGGTAGCTGATCCCCCCGCCAAAGTCATTGCTCCGTATATCCTGGCGAATGCCGGTAGACTTTTGTTCAATGGCAAAGGTGTGCATTTCCAGAAATGTATAGAGTTCCAGGTTCTTCCAGATATTATATCCCAGGAAGATACCTGGAGATGTTTTGTAGAATCGTTTGAAATCATCCTTTTGGTTTTTCAGTCCGGCAGGTTCTGCATTGTAGTGGCCACCATTGATAATGCTTACTCTTACGCGGAATTTATCGTAGCGGAATCCTGCGGCGGCGTGGTACCCACCAGTAAAAAACATCGGGAAGAGCGATTCCGCTTCAATGGCTTGTTTAGCTTTATAATGCGGTGGATCAGGGTGCCAGAAACTGCTTTTCACACCATACTGTGCATGCAGTACCATCCCGTAAAAGAAGGCAATGGTCAATAATAGGTAACATTTCATCTTTGAAGTATTTTATCAATACCGCAAAGATGAAATGTTTACATCACGCCATTACTCCACATTTGTTACCAAATGAACAGGAAACTATCTTAATTTGCTTTTGCAACTGATAGCGATAAACTAAAAAACGGCTTTTTTTGAGCCTTATTATAGAAGTTATTACATTTGTTTCAGCCTCAACATCAAAATATCAACCAAAAGGAAGTAATCCATGTGATTCCAATTCTATACATACAACAACAATTAGATGAAAAACAAATCAAAACCAGTGCCTTTTATATTCGGGGTACTAGTATCGCTTCTTCCCATATTCACTTTCCTGAACTGCTCTGCACAATCCTACACCCTCAAGATAAAAAAGGGGGATTACTGGCTGGGAGGGGGCCTGGGTATACAGGGTTCTGTAGCTCCTATGGGGCAGTACATTGGCACGTCTGCCAGTCTTTCTGCCAAAGGAGGATATTTTGTAGCAGATAAGTTGTCAGTCGGGATAACCGTGACGGGGGGATATAGTATTGTGGACAAGAAAGACAAAGGTGTCTATAACCGTGGGATCAGTTTCCTGATGGGTCCTCTTTTGAATTATCACATTCCTATTTCCAGGAACTTCTTCCTTGAGCCGATTATCTGTACTACCTGGGGACCTGTAAGTGTGAAGAGCATGGTGAGTGCCAGTCCTGAGCAGTATGTAAAAGTGAAAGGTCATGCTTTTTGTGAGATTGGCGGGATAGGGCCTTTCTTTGAAGTCATTCCGCAGAAAGCGGAGTTTGGCGTACAGCTGCTGTTAGCGGTGTTACAGCAGAGTACGACCGTCTATGGATCAAACGGGGAGGCTGTTCCCGGGTCAAAGGTGTGGGACAATAAGACAGGGCCTGCAATGAACGTAGAGTTCAGATTGCATTTTTAATGTGATGCCCATTCTTCGGGAAGATTTAGCTCCCGATCTTACAGTTGACAGTTTTTAATTTGACGCCTCCATTTTTCTGAAGTGGCAGGATGGGATGGTTCATTTATAAGAAGGTGTTTCATAAATAAGGCACCCTTTTGCATAAAAATACTGTAATGTACAGTAGTATTTTAGCACCTCTTGCCATATTTAAATAAGGCAAGAGGTAAAACTTTGTTGGTAGTATTTTAAAGCACTCATCAGAATAAGTGAACACTTTTCCTTCCTGATCTAACTAAATGAGATGGTGCAGCTAACCACCGGTTAGAAAAACGCTGGCCGGGTTTTCTCCCGTTATCATAATAGTAGATTCTTTTGTCTTCTGCTCTGTTTAAGTAAGATTCAACTTTCATATCGTTGTGGCTTTGGGGCTATAGGAGACAGAAAGCAATGGATATGCCGCGCCACAGGACTGTGGCATTGGATTTAATCTTGGGTTTTGACCGCTTCGGTAAGAAAAGGTGTGAGTTGTACGGCAATTTCTGCTTGTCATGCTGCTTGTCAATAATAGTGGCAGAATGCGTAAAAAAGGCGGCAAAAATTGACTTCGACATAAAACAAAAATGGTTGTAAGTATTTAACTTACAACCATTTTACGTGCCCAGTAGCGGAGCATTCTCGAACCAATTGGGTTTAATTTTTAATAAATTAAATAATACTTGATTCATGGCCATGAAGTTGGGAATGTTATGATATGTTACCTTTTAAAGGTTTCTATCTCTTAAGGGTGGTGGGTGCATGGAGTTCTAGCTCCCAATCATCTCTACATTAAACATATTGACGAGAAAGGACAATGGGTCAATGTTGAATTAACAAATGCCGGTTTCCCAAGAGATCAATGGATAATCAAGGAGTTAGCCATTTCAGTAGAAGCTATAAAGCAGGGAACATACATGACGCCTTTAACGGAAAAGCAATCAATTGCTTTTGCAATGTTTGATCTGGCTTGTGCTTACAGGTTTCAGCATGGTTATGATACCTTTCTTTTAAAGATAATGAATACAGCTTTAACTTATTACCCAAAGTGTGTCCCCCTGTTAATGATCAAGGCTAACTTCTTTAGAGCAATTTGTTTGACTGAGCTGAAAAAGGCCCATCCAGATATTGCATTTGTGAAGAACAATTATGATCTGTACAAAAACAATCAGGGAACAATTGATCAGCTAGGATATAAAGATATGCCTGCAGAACTTTATGAAGATTGGGTAAAGTCTGTTGAAAGAGAGAAAATCAAAAGAAGGGGCCTGCCAGCAAAATAAATATAATAATATTGCCAAATGAAAAAGAGAATTTTACTTTATACCTTGCTACATCTATCCGCCACTGCATTTTGCCAAGACACATACAAAGACCCATATGCAATTTTTGGACATAAGTCGAATACAAAATATGAAACAATTGTTGACGAAATGCTTTATGTGAAAAATGGAGATACTACTTCCCCGATTAAAGCAATGGCTTTCAATGTAGAGAATAATGTTGTATTAATATTCGGAAAGAATGATAGTTTAATTGATAAGAAAGATATTCAGCCTGAACAAGTGCTCCGGTTTATATCAAGTGACCCTTTGTCTGCCCAATATCCGGAACTTACACCATATCAATTTGCAAGTAATAGACCAATACAAGCAACTGACATAGATGGTTTAGAAGCCTATTTTAACAACAGCGGTGAGTTTATCAAATGGGGACGAGACAAATCCCAAACGGCGCCTGTAATATTTGTTAGTGGTAGCACATCGATTCAATTAAAAACGGTTAATATTTCGCAATTCATTAACAGAGTTCACTGGGCATATGGAGAGGGTGGCGGTACAGCTGCTGATTACTTTGCTTCCACAATTAATAATGCGGCAAATAAGTTTGGTGAAGATCAAATGTATGCAGGAATGACGACAAAGATGAAAGCAGATAAGGTTCCGATAACATCTGAGAATCAAAAGAAAATTTACTTTTATCAGACTATGCCCGCAGGCAAAGAAAAAGTAAATGATAATTATACTGGTTTCAATACGTTGGTTGGTGGCGAAGATCTGACCTCTTTACCAAATATTAATGCCGATAAAAAAGACGATTTAAAACTGTAGATTCGTAAAACGAGGATTAGAGAAGGAATTGTTGCAGCTAAAAAGGTACTGACTGGAGAAACAACGGATTTAGTTGCTGGTGCGACTAAATGGGGGTCGGGTTCTGGAAGTCAGGCGGAAAAAGCTAATAGGGATCAGAGTACGCAAGGCACTGTAATTACAAAGGTAAATCAGAATACAGGATTCATAAATACTACTACCTGGTTTTATTTGCCCAAACCATGGACTCAACGAACAGGTAACACAACTGGGAAAATCAATGAGGTTAATTTGGATAAACAGAAAATACATTGAAATTGAGTTATAGAATTATTTTGTATGGATTTTTTTTGTCGTGGTCTTGCCTGGGATATACGCAGGGTTTTAGGAACCTAAGACAATACGTTTTGCAAGACAGTTTGTCTGACTACGGTTTTGGCCTCGAGAAGACTACTATTGTTGAAGATACAGGAGTTCACATGTTCTCTCTTAATAGCTTGCTTGATTCTAATATATTGTTCAGAGAGATTACTGACGATAGTATAAGAGTAGTAGTTAATGGGGATGAAGTAGAAGCTAAAGTGTCTTATAAGAATGAAATGTTGGACCAGTTTTATGTTTATAAGAATGGTAAATTACTAGCAAAGCACAAATATCCTAATGGACTTTTTTTTGAATCTGCGGGATATCTGATGATGTATCGGGGAAGCACTTGGTTTGTAATGTATAGTACCCCCAAATTTTTAGGATCTACTACTTTGATTCAAAATGAAGGTGTAATGGTAAACTTGAATACATTCCAAGTGTATAATTTACCAGATTGGCAGAGCACAAATAGTCTTTTGTGTTTTACGGACTATAACCTGGATGGTACACTGGATTATGTTCAATTTAAGGGTGGAATTGATAAGGAGGTGAAATTTTTCCAAATTGGTAAAGACTCGTTCATTCCAGATAAGAGATTTTTATTAAAGATGTCTGTCTGGGATAGTAGAACGTACTTCTTAGATAGCTTAAACAGTAAGATTCCTCCAGTATATCACGATGTTTTTTGATGTTTATGTAAAAGGAATATAATAGGCTCAACAAGTCCAACCGTCAAAGATATGTTAAAAGAGGCGAAGCTATATCATCGAAACGATTTAGAAGCATTTGAAGAAGTTAATCTTCAATGCGACGCATTGCAAAAAATACCACACGCAATTAAAAATCATTTCATTCCTCTACATGTTAAATCCAACGGCAATATAAATTTTTACAATCTTCTTGCCGCACATTATCCATCAAATACAAAGATTGAGGAATTTAAGATCGTCAATAAGGGAAGATATTCCTGCAATAAACCGCATGAATTTGAAATTGACAGATTTACACTTCAATTTGATGTTGCAGGACATCTAATTAAAGCACAGAAACGATAGTTACCTTTCGAACATAAATCCGGAATCGAACCTATTGGTACTTGATTATAAATCATTTATAAACTATCCATAAATACTGAAAAGCAGAGAATCCGCTACTAGAGCGAACTTTCTGCTTTTGGTGCCCAGTAGCGGAGCGTATTCGAAGCAAATGATATTGATTTTGTGTTCATTAATTCAATAATTGACAATTTGCCGCTTCTAATGTGCACATGAAGCGCAAACAGCCGAAATCAGGTAAATTATTTTGTTCAATACTTATATAGTCGGATCTGGCATTAATAAACGGATTAAGTTATCCATTTCCACCGTACTTTCGAGCGATTTACTCACCAATTCCATTACGCGTATGGACCGCTGTAAATCCAGCATGTCTAGTAATTTGTGTTGCTTGTCTCTTAGCAAATCGTCAGGCATAATTTCTAATAATCTGCCATAAAAGTCGGCCATTACATGATCTTCTATTGAAGTATAATAGAATAGCCATGCTGTATTGAAATGCATAAATTCATTAATATGAAATGAGCTACGGTGACTATATAGCTCGAAAAGATATTTTTTTGAATTAAATACAGCAGGCATTTCATTTGCCCGGTCGTTGGCGACGAGATAATCGGCGTATATCGTTTTGCCTACGAGATAGTCTGGGAACAATCTCAACGTTTCAAAAATTTCTGCTTCCGCACGTTCATAATCATTTAAAAGTAGATAAGCATTGTACTGATAATTCCTAAACAAAGGATTGTTTGGCCATCTTTTGATGCAATCCTGGATCGAGGACAAAACTTTTTTTATCTCTTTGGTGGTTGCTCCGTTTTTAGTAATCTGGGAATATATCTTCTCAATGGCAGTATTCTCTTCCGGTGTTTTTATATACTCATTTTCATCTCCTTCTTCATGCCAATCTACCCCCTTGTCAGCAATAGACAGTTCAACGGCTAAATCCAGCCCCCGATTTTCAAGATCTGGTTTCGTGATGGCCATTAAAAAAATATAAGAGAATTCTTGCCTAAACCTGCTATGATTTTCCGGAGAAATGTTATTAATAAATGATTTCCAATCATCGATCTTCCATAAATGACAATCTGGAAAATCATCCTCCAATTCTTCATCTTCATAGTCTTCATCAAAATAACCATCTTCTTCAATAATCCCTTCATTTTCTAAGACGGTATAATGATATCCCCCTTCTCCAGCAAACTTTTTAAGGCAGGCCAAAGCTGAAGGATTACTATCCGAAGATGGTACAATTAAGTGGGGCAATCCGTCCTCATCCCCGGTATGAACTTCAATCAAAGGTACCTTTTCATCATCTTCTTCAAGTAAATACTTCGTCACGTTAACAAAATCCCGGTGCTGAGGAATATGGTATTCTGATGCCAGCTCTTGTCCTGCAAATATGATGTTATGAGCCAGGGGATATTCAATTTCTACCATTTCATTTTCCATCTCATGTACGTCCAGCAGTTCCTTCACGTCGTCCTCGTCGTGGTTAAAACCGTAGAAGGTGTCCTTAACACCCAGGCAAAGTAAATCTACCAGGTATCCAGCAAAAGTAAAGTTCCCATTCGTATGTTTTCGTATGACGATTACATGAGCGAACATGCTGCTATTCCAATCAGCATTTACCAGACAACGATCTATCTTCAGCGTCCTTGCACGCGTTTTAATATATTTTTCAGGAGAAATGGATTGATTCATTTTTAATTCTATTTTAAAAAAAATATAGCACAACACGCATCACTGTGAGGTTTACCGATAATATAAATACAACTTTATTCACTTGACATTTGGCTATCGGGAAATGCAATTTCCAACTTCACTTTCTTTTTTCCTAGAAATTATTGTTAGGCTGGAAATTTTAATTTGATATCCTGGGGACCCTAAAATTTTTCATGACAGCGGGGCATTGTTGAGACTGATTTTATCATACCCATAAAATCACCCATAAATACCCATATAATTATTGGATGTCTTCAAAACAATAAAGGCTGAGATATCATCGCCGGCTTTCGTCATTTTAGTACTTGGTAGTGGCGTGTTTTCGAACCAATTGATGTTGATTATTAATAGGCTGTATGAACAGTAATCTATCATTTTGCTAGTAGTAAAAGTCTTTTGTTAGTTTCTCTTATACTGCATAATTCTGCGTTCCATTTTTCTCCGTCGACGAGACCAAGCCACTGAATATATTGGGCTTTTCCCGGATGACTTTTTTTGTTTAGTATCTTCACCATTTGGTAATATCCGGACAAACCACCAACATCTTCTGGAGGGCATGCTCCTTTTCCATCGATACAATACGGAGCATTTAAATCTCCTGCAAGCGTTTTTTCAAAGATAATCTGATGGTCCCATCCATCTCCAAAATCATAGATATAGCAATATGTTTGACCTTCTTTTTTAAATATGCGGCTTACCTTTGTTTTTCGCGCATCAATAGTTGTGACCTCTGGATCGATATCGTCTCCAGGGTAGCCATAACAAATCTTATCCATAAATCCAGTTTGGGAAAACTGAAACAGGTGACTGTTTTCCCAGCCGAATGCACCTTGAATAGCCATGTGTAATTTGTATAAAGTATAATCGGCGGGAACGGCAATTCTTCTCCATACTAAAGGATCACTTTCCTTTAATGTAATAAGAAATTGGTAGATCATTTTTTTATTTGTTTGTCTTTAATCGAGGTTTTCACCAGTTGATAATGTTGTTGCAACCGGTTGACATACGCTACGTCAGTATTGAGAATGTCAGTTAAAATTTCGAGCCATCTTTGGGCAAATTGTGATTGAGTGGCAAAAGTTGTTAATGCTGGTCCTTTGAATTCGGCAAGCATTTCATCATCGCCCCCCATCCATTCTTTATAAAAAGCAAGCTCCTCCCAACCATAACTGATTGTAGCTAAGGGAGCATCGAACGCTTGATTAACTACGTTAATATATACATTTCGACAATCACAATCGAGATCGGTGCAATACAGTTCGAGAAGTGCATAAGTTCCTCGAGGAAGCCCTGTGATTTTCTGGTCCACGACGGTTATCACTCTGGTTTCCTTTTGAGCCATTTCCGGAAATAAGTTACCAAATGCTGTATGCAAAGTATTGAGGCTTTGATGAATAGCAAACTTCGTAAATTCTATGAAATTCCGGAAGAATTACATTGTTATGCAAATCATCGTCTCGTATTCGATCGAACCGAAATGGTGTTGAAAATTAATGAGTTATGCTATAGGTTAAATGCATGTAAAAAGGCAAGACCCGCTCTATGAGCGGGTCTTGCCTTCTTTGTGCCCAGAACTGGAATAATATCTGTCTGGTTATTAATACCTTACAGTCGCGGAATGTCGAATTGGTGTCGGTGCTTTTAGAGAGCGGGGAAGTGAGCCTGTTAAGCGCTTTTTAGCTCTTTTTCACCTGTCTAAATGAAGATAAGAATATTATTGTAAATGCTGTCAAATTGAAATTTTTTCAATGATGCTGTTAGGGTACCTATTTAGCAGTTTTTTATACTACTCAATTCTAAATTTTGTCCATAATAATTCAGGGTTAGCCAACTGTTATACTATCTTATTTAGGACTACAAGATTCTGCAATTCCATGCAAAAAATAAAGTAAAACGATGAATCCCAGTATTGCAGTAGTCCAAAATGCGAGTCAGCACGAAACTGAAATCATAACCACCAAATAACAGTACTTGCCAACATGATGTATTTACTCTGGAACTTAGTATATGTGCCTATGCCAGTAATTCTTTGAAGGCAATTTGCAACTATTAAATATACTTTAGGGGCTACAAAACACTTTTAATTGCGCGCCCAATGAGCCAACAGCGGCTAGCGTGTTTTGAAGAATAAGCCCAGCCTGTATAGCTTCTGGGGCAGGTTTTCCTTTGGCCATTTCTCCTAAAAAACGATTTCTTGAGAAAAGCTTTCCCATTACTAACCAAACCTCCCGTTCAGCGGACGCATTATATTTAACCTCTTCAATTTTCTGCCAAACCTTTTTTGAGTCGGCTTTTTGCAAATTCCGCGTTTTGTTAAAATACCGTAACCGCGTATTTACAGTCAAATCGATACCCTGCTTGGTATTCACAAATTTATAGGGTTTTTCTAACCGGTCAAGATGCTTCGGTGCCGTCCTGTCGAACATACTGATATAATGAAGGTTCTTTACTGCCTGGTTACAAACTTCGCTGATTTTGGAAGCTCCATAAAGAGAAGAAGTTTTGGCAGGATCGTTACCAATGCCTTTGACATGTATTAAAACCAACTTCCCATTGTGAAGAAGTATGAAGTCGGCAATCTCAGTACCTAGGTCATCACAGACCAATAATTCTGTGTCGTCGAAATGAACAGCCATCTCGGTTTTTGTGCCATCTACATGCACTCCAAGGTTATCAATCAATCCAAATAGGCAAGAAGGGTCCCAGCCGGTTCCATCGGGTTTTGCCTTTTTCCCTTTCTCTGAGTGCAACAAGCTCAACACTGTGGCTCCGATAAGAATGTTTGTTAACGGGAAACTTTTAAGTTCAAAGCCTTTTCCATATTTTAAAACCGGCCGGTAGAAATGGCCATTGGCATACAGGTTATGGGATGATGCGAGTATCCTAAATGATTGCTTCCTATTCAAAACACTTAGAAGCCCGGCAGCTTTTTGATTGGATTTAGATATCAATATTTCATCTTTTGAAGAGTCTTCAAGTTGTAGCTTGAATTTCTTGCTCGCCATGTTAAATTCAATAAATACAGTATGCTGTATAGCGGTGCCCTCTGTGTTTTTAACGGGAAGAATAAATTGATGCTTTTTTTTATTGGGTTGAACATACTCAATCTCCAGGCATCGGTCAGGAATTATCGAATCCCAATCGTCACCCGATTCAAGATCAAATTCGTTTTCTATATCAAATAAGTCTATTAGGATATTTTCCGGTATCATATCCTCAGGCGTTACTTCCGGCAAATGAATTGCATATCTATCAAAGAGGCTATTGTACCTGCGGTCAGAGTCCCGCACAAGGGCCATTAAATAATCCAGCCACTTGATATATTCTCCTGCAGTCAGGTAACCGGCCTCAGTCTGGCTTATTCTGCCTTTTGAAAACCCCAGGTAAGATCTTAATTGTACAGGCTTTAATGCCGGGATATCTTTTTTTTTATCACTTTTGTAATCTTTAAATGGTTTTTTATCCATATATGATCCAAAAGCGGAACCAAGAAAATGTGAAAAATCATTCAAGTAGGGAGTGGTGTTGGCGATCGATGGTCCCGTAAAGGAGTGGTCCCTGGGGTCCCTGGAACCTATATTGGCATTTTTTAAATAGATACGGTGCAAAACCGTAGTGTCATCTTCGATAAATATTTTCTTTAATAGAGCTGGCTCAATCGCAAGGCCAATCCCACAATCGTCCCTCCCTATAGGCAAAGAGCCGGAACTGTCGTAAAAAGCGATGTAATCTGCAAACTCTTTTATGAAGCAAATATCATGGCTAATGGTGGGGAAATATTCCTCTCCGAGAAATGGTGAGTTTGCGATAGTAAAATAATAATATAACAGGGCATTGCTGTCTATACCGTTTTTATAAAACAGACGATCCCTTTCCTCAAATTCGAATTCCAATACTGTTGAAAATTCGGAAAGCTTAAAGCTGGGTAGCTTTTGCAGCAAGTTTACTTTTAGTGGTAATTTGATATTTTCAAACACCTGTTTTTGAGACCAGCTATTAAAAGCTCCGGGATTAAATTTCCCCCTAAATCGCTTGTCAACATAAGCTTTCATCTCAAGAGAGCTGTTAAACTTTTCAAACACTTCTCTGTTAAACGCCTTAATTAACGCCCCGGTTTTATCCAGTTCCAGGAAGTCTTTCCAGTCCTTTTCAAGATCAACGCCCGTCCAGTTAAATACATAAGCTGGCTCGTCTAATTGTCGGGGATTTCGTATAATCCTGCCGATTTGCTGGATTAGGGATCGCGTATTCCTCAAAGGTTCAAATATAGCCAGCATCTGAAAAGAAGGGTCATCAATTCCCTCTAGTAGTTTATATTGATGTATCCAAATAAAGGCAAGTTCTTTTTCGGGTTCACCCGGAACCCTGTGGTAAAAATTGTCCTTTAACTTTCTTTTTTGGCCCTTCTTTCTTTTTGAATCTTCAAATGTTTCATGTATCGCAATACAATCATAACCTCGTTTGTAAAATTCTTTTGCCAGCCGCTTTATCGAATCCGGGTTGTCACAATTGATAATGAGCTTTGGCGTTCGGCTCTTGGCTTTTTCAAACGCTTGATTATACTCTTCCAAAATACTATCGACAAATATAGGTATGGAGAGCGAGGGGCCTTTTTGAACAAAAACAACCTTTCGCAGGTAATTTTGCGCCAACAAAGTGTCATAGCTGATAAAATGAGCAAGCGGCCAGTCAATATCGAACTGCTTAAAGTCATTGCGAAACGGAGTGGCTGAAAATATGATTCTTGGACATTTAAATTCCCTGATAGTATCGCTCCATGATTCAGCAGGTTCGTAGTGCCCCTCATCAAAAATTACTAGCTCTGCTTCCCTTAGCAAAGCTTGATACTCGTCTGTCTTCTCCCTTTTTAAGTAGTCTATTTTCTGGATTGTCGCGACTAAAACAACCCCGTTTTCGGGATATGCGTCAATTGGCTTGTCATAGAGAAATACTTTTTTGGGTAGCTCTTCTGGAAGGTGTATTTGCTTTTTTCTAACAAAGAAATTCTGCCCTTCCGCATTCTCCTTCCCACCAATCTCTGTTTTCAATTGTTCGGTCACAGCAATCCTAGGGCTTACAACAAGTACCAATCCTTTGATTTGCTCATAATATACGGAGAGGAAGGCAATAATAGCTGATTTACCACTCCCTGTAGGCATTGCAACAAGCCCGGTCTTCAACTCGTTTTTGGCCATCGCACGGGCATCTTTATATTTATCACAATATTTAATACAGCTATAAACTGCCTCCTGTTGGTAATCCCTAAGAGATTGAAATGCTTTTTCCTGGTATGATATGCTCATGCTGATGACAAAAAAAGGGGTTGTTAGGTTCGTACAGTTAACTCTACAAACAATTTAGTAATGTCTATATTTTCTTTAAACACAGTCCACTCTTTTGTACTAAGGGCATCTGGCTTTTTTATTAGCACATTTTCTGCTGGGTAATTCTTGTCTGCCGAAACAACAAGCCTTCCCTTTGTTTTTTGCTTTAACTTAGTTAATAATGGCTTAAAAGGAATACCGTTATATTGTTTCTCTTTTTCAGGTACCAATGCGACGAGATCCGGGCTTGTCATCAGCTCCAGCCCCTTCGCCTTCAGGGTTGCATTATGGCTGGAATGATGCCCTGCTTTGTAGCAAACTGTACGCTCAAGCAAAGATGCTGCATTGAGTTTTTCTTTATTGCCATTATGCTCAATCTCCCATTCAAGTTCGTGCCAACTCAACCAGTTACCTACCTGCGCGTCACCTGGGAAAAGCAGTACCTTGCCGCTCTCAATAAACTCAATAGCCAGCGCAAGGCTCGTGTTGTTGGTATCGGTGTCCATTTGCATCGCGAGAGCACCGGCCATATCCAGCCAGTCGTCATCGATTGTTCGGTAGGCTTCCCAGGCATGAAAGTAAGAATTCTTTAAATATTGCTGAGCCTGGGCCTCAATAGCAGTCATGCATGTTACCGTGCCAAACGGCCTGCCATTATCTGCAGAGGTATCGCCAGGATTTCCAGTTTCCCTTTCCTTACCCGCGATCACGCCCTCCACAAATCCAGCCAGTGAGCTATCCCCGAAATACACTTCCTTTTTAACACCGCTGGAAGGAGCAGCCTTATTGAGCAACTTATTTTTAGGCGGTCCAAGCACATATATACGGATGCCGGGCAGCTTCTGCTGGTCAATTACAACTTTGCCGGGGGACATATACCTGATTCCTGCACCCGCTTTATTGGCCAATACTCGGATATTATCCATGGCATCCTGTGTGTCCTGGCTTATTTTATATTTCTCCTTTACTTTTATGCCTCCAGCTGTTGTTTTAGTAAGCGCGACAGGTCCCAGGAAACCCATCACAGCTTCAAGTGATTCTGTGTAAGCCCGTCTCGCTGCCATAATACCCTCTCCTCCAACCTGCTGTTTGTAAAATTCCGCCTTCGAAGTATTGCATTCTTTCAGCCTGTCGGCAGCAATTTTCAATGCTTTGACTCTTTTTAAAAGACCATTATTTAAAATTTTCGCGTCAACATCATCCGGGTCCTCTGTCCACGCCATCCAGAGTTCGCCAATTCCAAAATTATCAAAGAGTTTTTCACGTGGATGAAAACCCGACACATGATCCCAGTGTTCGTGCGTGACAGCAAGTATATCCAGGTGGGGGGCGGTTTTTCGGCTCTTGCCCAGTAGAGCTTTTGAAATATCATCTCGTACATTTATCAGTGATACCCCCTCGACTTTATCATTGAGTTTTAACCCGCAGTCAATCAGCAGGCTGCATTTGCGTTGCGCTCCTACAAAAAAACGAAGCAGGAAACAATCACCAAAACCGTGGCGGTACATGCGGACTTTAATGGAATCGATGTTTTTCATGCTTCTCCGAGTTGATGGTTAAAAGAATGCATAAAAGCAAATGGTCCTGACAACGCAGCGAGCGTTTCATTACTAAAATACACTTCGCCTTTTTTGCCGTCAAGATCATTGGTATATCTGAATTGCTGCTCAATCCTCCCCACATCGTCAATATCTTTTTTTACAGCATATTTTAGTTCAAGTTTATCAAGGTCAAATATCAGCGTGCAGCCGCCCCTGAAGACAAAACCATTAGGAGGGACGTCTTTAGAAGGATTAAAATAACCTGTGATAGAAAACACGTCGTCTTCATTTACGGCAGCTATGATCCCTCTTTTTTGGACCAGGGTAACAATGACATGATTTACATTCGTATCAGCCGGGGTGATTCGGCTGGCAAGCCAAAGATTATCTACAGCATAAGTAGCCGTTTGTGATCTGGCCGAATAGTTTAGCCCCATTTTATCGCAATCGGCTTGGTTCATAGGAAAAAGCAAGCCTGAAAGTTCCCCGAAACGGTCGCCAGAATTGGACATAATGAATTTTTGGTTAATTCGTGAATAGAGCCCCATATGGGCATCCGGGCCGCCTGCAATAAATTCTTTCGTCTTATTAAAGATTGTTTCTCTGTCGGTTTCATACGCAATAGCTTCCTTAAATCGTCTTAGGAACTCAATGAATATCTCTTTATTACTATCTATAAGGTTTAATTCAGGGAACGGTTCGTAAATGAGTGATTCAACTGACATTGTTTTAACGCCAATGGGGTAAATCCCTCTTTTTTGAAAAGCTTCAATAAAGGCAACTCTGTAATTTTTTTCATCATAGGGCACCATATCGGCATCAGCGGTAATAATGGCTCTTAGATAATCGCCAAAATTAATATCTACGGGCGGGCAATAATCCAGTGCCCTGACACAGATGCGCAGTACCCGCGAAGCTGTATCGGCCGCAGTAGCGGAGAGCAATTCTACCATATCAGGGTGTAACTCACCTTCCCGCAAAATACCCGAGCCGTCTGAGGCCACACGAAGGTATATTCTTATGCGCTGTTTATAAATCGTAAGGAAGGCGTCAAAAATGGCCGCTACGAGAATGGCTCCCCGGTCATGAAATTCCATTTTTGTCACATAGTCATCGGGGTCCGGCTTATTAGCTATCCACTCTCCTGTATCCGGGTCATTATGGCCGATGGCATCACGCAGGCTGCTGTAGCCCCCTAACGCTTTCCCAAACTGCTGGGCGAGTTGGCCAAGCAGGTTTTGGGATGCCAGGTCACCCCTTGTGCGGGATATTTGGTGCCTTAGCACTTCGGGAAAACTAAAATGTTGAAAAAGTGCTACCAAGTCTGCAAAGGCTTCATGGAATGCCCTGGTATCCGGGTGGGTGTCCTCAATGAAACGCTGACGGAGGCCATCAAGTATTGCATGCGTGGTCTCATGGGCAATAATGTCATGGCTAAGGCATGTGAACACTGTTCCCCCGGGCAATTGTAACTGGATATTGGCTGGCTTGGCTGGGAAATATCCGAATAACAGGCTTTTCTTGTAAGGGTTATAATAAGCGTTCGCCTGCCTCAAAGCATGTGGGTAAATCCGCAGTCTCTCCACAAAATCTTCGTCTATCTTTCCAGGCTTGTCCTTGTTCAAAATAAGGTGAGGCGACCATTGTATCTTTCGGCCAAGGGCTCTCTCAAAGTTTTTAATTGTGGTCATTACGACAGCGTAAACCATTTGCTGGTGGAATTGCGGGTTACTTACACTGGGATTTAGGCCGTCCTGTGCCAGTAGGAAAGGATCATTAAGGTCGACAGGGGAGTAAAAATAAGCAGAAGCAGGATCATAATCAATGATCTCAATATATTCCCCCGCAGGAACAGTTTTATAGAACGATGCAGTTTCTGAGGTATTGGTTTTGATCTTTAACTTATAGCCAGGTACCGGCTTGACGCTCATGTCAGTTTCTGGCGATGGAGCAGGGGGATCGGCAGGATCCAGATCCTCCCACTCCACTTTATAAGTAATTATGTTCATATCAACCATATCTGTCGTAAGAGAGAGAGAGGGATCAAATGCATAGGCTCTTAGTTTACGGACAGAGGGTTTACTCAGCTTAGTTAGTTTGGATTGCAGAGCAGGCATTGATATTTATTTAAGGTGGTCAAGTAATATAAAAAACTTTTTTGAGTCCTGCAAGCTTTTAGGAGTATTAAGGTATGTCGTTGTTTTTAATGATTGAATAGCTGCTACAAATGATAAGATCAGGAGGGCTGGCCGGTCCAAAGCCGAATTTGCGATCTGCAGGGGCCACAGTAAGATTCTTCTCAATGTAGTTGATGCGCGACTGTCGGAATTTTGAATGAGATTTAAATCCATCATTATATTAGTCCACCGGTGGGAACGCCATTTTATGAAGGGTATAGATGGTCCAGGGCTGTAGGGGAATTGAAAATGGTGATTTAGCATCAAATGAGGGCTTTAGATGCCTTACTAGAAGGGAAAATCAAGAATATTGATAATTAACTATCTACAACATGAAGTACTAAGAACATGTTTAAAAT
>NZ_MTKN01000064.1 GCF_001975825.1 [Flexibacter] sp. ATCC 35208 | reverse complement strand
CTTAAATGGGTAATTCTATTTAATAATACGATATCTATGGAATATAATTTTCGCCGTTGGTTTGTCTCGCTGACAGCTATGATCTGTCTTGCGCTGGCAGGATTTAATTATGCAGGTATAGACGTTGCTTACAATGATATAAGGGGAAACCTGGGCGCTACCTTAAATCAGGTCAGCCGGATCACAACTGTCTATATACTTGGTACTTTAATTATTGTTCCATTTAGCAGCTGGTTGTCTTCACAGCTGGGGCGAAGGAATTATTTAGGATGGGCTGTAATTTGTTTTACTGTCTGTTCTTTTTTTTGTGGTAATGCCACAAGTCTGGATATGCTGATAGTGTACCGGTTCCTCCAGGGGATGGGGGCAGGTGCAATGCTGGTATCTTCACATACTATTCTTACAGAGAGCTGGCCGATAGAGAAGTGTGCTACGTCTCAGCTATTAGTACTGGCGGGACTGGGTTTGGGAGCAGCATTAGGGAATCCTATATCAGGGTATATAACAGATGAATATTCATGGATCGTTATCTTTTTTGCAAATATTCCGCTGGGTATAATTGCCTGTCTGCTGGTATTTGTATTTGTGAAAAACGGCTCTGATAAAAAGGATGAGGATTGGCAGGCAAGGATTCTACTGACTGTAGGAGCATGTTGTCTATATGTAGGGTTGGAGCGATGTCAGTATGTAGGTGAGTTGAATGTGCCAGTGATGATATTGTTGTTGCTGGTGGGATTGACCGGGATAATTTTATTCATCTGGCGTCAATACCATTTATTGAATATTAATTTACGTGCCGGGTTGGTATTATTCTTATTTTATTCTTTTATATCAGGGATTCAGATAGTTATTTCCAATTCATCCTTAAATGCTTTGACCGCATCTAGTTACGATTCCTTTTGGGTGGTTGCATTGATACCTATAGTTGTCATACTTATTACTACTGCATTGATACAGCGGAACCGTAAGATGATCAGGCCTGTCATTATAGTAGGGATGCTGTTGTTGATGATTAGTTTATGTTTATGCTTGAAGGATGTGAGCTTTCCGGCGATACTGATCCTTAGTATAGCGGAGGCTATGTTATCTATATCAATCCTTACATTAGCGCTTTCAGAGCTGGAAGGGAAAGAGCTGGGTAGGGGAGTCGCTTATTATTATGTGATTGGGAAAATAGGTGGGGTTTTAACTTCACTGTTGTATTTTGTGATTCCTTATTTGTTGGAAATGTTTAAATAGTATGGATATAATAAGAATTTGAAAGATTGTATTGGATATCAGCATTCCATTGACGGCCATCATAATGCATTATAAACAATGGCACCTTCATAGTTATCATACTTTTATGCCATTGATATTGCCGATGGGTATTTTTTTATTAGCACACTGATATTTACTTTGTTGTTAGGGACCTGGAAATCCCGTCTTTACGATAGTTGGAACGAGTTTTTAATCGCCTATTTACTTGTTGGGTTCCTGATATTCTGGTTGCCATTGGCATTATTAATAAGTACGAATTATTATTTGGCAGATGAGGCGAAGCATTATGTAACAGTACCGGTGATAGCGCAGAGGACTGATACCAATAAATTAGGGAAGAGTTTTGGATGGGTAGAGGTAGAATGGAATGGGTATATGAAGCGTATAACTTTTTCTTATTGGAGGACCCTGAGAGATCGTCGTATAGATAGGGCTAGGTTTGTGATGTCTAGGGGGTATTGATGTGTATGATAAATATGAGTTGTTAACGGATAAATGAAATAATAAATTTCGATCAGGTGACGGTATTTGATGTGAATGAAATTAATTAACAATGACAGATACAGTTTTTTTTCACGAAGACAGTTATTGTCAGATAGAACTGCTACCTAAACAAAACTATCAGGATATTGGAAGCTTTCCTGTTCAGGAGGAAAACACATTTGGATTTGAGCATATGCTTGTTAGAGACAAACCATTGTTTCCAATAGTGAATTTGGGGATATCCACGCAGGAAATGGAATCATTGTTAGCCCGGAATGCGATTAATTATTTTCCGGTAGTGAATACCGGATATTCCACTTACCGTGTTGTAAAAGAGGATACTGTTGTGTATGGTTTTGAACGATTGTGGGTATTTGTTGAATCAAAGCAATCTATTGTAAAGAATGTATGGTTAGGATTTTCTTCTTTATTCACTGCTTCGGAAAGTTGTGATTACTTGTTTAAAGTGTTAGAATTGATAGGGGAGAAGTATCCATTGATACTTGTAGACTGGAATGGAGAGGTGATTGTCAGGTTGCAGGAAGTAGATGAGATACAGCATTATTTAGAGAGTGAATTTGGATTTAAGTTTTAATTGATTAATATAAGAAAATGAGAAAATTATTGGTAGAAACGAATGCATGAATTAAATTACTAAAAGTAAAGTTCCACTGGCTTAACCTATTAATACAAGTTCATGCAGTTAAACACCAAAGAAAAAATCTCGGGATTCCCCATTTTGAAAATCAGAAATCTTCTTAAGAGAAACCCAATTCTCAATGAGGTTATACATAATTTAAGTCCGGCTATATTGTTTAGGCTTCATACCAATATGCTCCTGAAACACTCTTGAAAAATGACTCAGGTTCGTAAACCCCAACTGATATCCTACATCCGATACCGACAGGTTGCCCTCTTTTAACAACAACGCCGCTTTTTTCATTCTACATTCCTGATAATAACTAAAGATACTATTCCCAAATATTTGTTTAAATAAAGATTTCAATTTAGTCGGGCTCATATTAGCCGCCAGTGCTAAATCATTTATCACCGGTGGAGTATCCAGGTGCTCCAACATCTCCTCCCTTATTTTGTAAATGGTAGCTATATCACGGCTATTCAACGCATACAAATGTTTTTCATCCCGCTTTTCCAATTCCATTAATAACCGGCACACCAGTTCCTCCGCTTTTATCCGCAGGAAAAACATTTTGAAACTCTCTGCCACAGATTGAGATACAATCTCGTTGACAATATCCTGCAAGGATGGATATATCATTTGTTCAAATAGCAAAGGTTGTGTATTCTGCAATAGACCTTCTAACACCGGTGACTTTGCGGACAAATCAAACAAACTCTTTAAATAATTTGAATCGACTTCGATGTTAATTGTGGAGGTATTTGTATGAATGGGGATAACAGTATCTGTATTCATACTTGTTGTAGTTATTAACACAGACGGTTGCTTTTCCGTTTCATCGAAAATATGCTGGAACTTAAAAAGGATCATACTCCTGGAAGCATTGATTTCAGGGTTTTCAATCACCAGGTTTTCCTTCAGTTCATAATTCATAATCATCATCCGGATGTGCTCATTAAAGACAAATCTGGTCACATATCCCTTACCAAACTGTTCAGGAATATCTAGTCTTCTATTCTTTACTGTTGTACCAAATAGGTGAGCGAGCGTATGGAGAACATTCATATAAAAGTCTGATACGACTATTTTTGAGTCAAAGGTAGCTATTTTATCTCTGATGGATGGTGGAACTTTACAGCATGAAAATAGCAATCCTCGGCGCAGGTCCCGTTGGCCTGACAATGGCCATCTTGCTTCAGCATCATGGTATAGATGTAACTGTTTATGAAAGAGATAAAGACCCGGAGGCAAGAATCTGGGGTGGTACGCTTGATCTACATGAAAGTTCAGGACAGCGGGCTTTGAGTAGAGCGGGCTTACT
Source organism: [Flexibacter] sp. ATCC 35208 (assembly GCF_001975825.1). Classification (GTDB taxonomy): domain Bacteria; phylum Bacteroidota; class Bacteroidia; order Chitinophagales; family Chitinophagaceae; genus Chitinophaga. The sequence continues at coordinate 44,789 of NZ_MTKN01000064.1, read as the reverse complement.
GGATAGGTATTTTGATAGGGCGAATACCATGGGTAGGAGTATAACTGACGAGTTGGGGAATTTACTTTTTAAAGTGAAACCGCATTATGACGCGCCTGAGATAAATAGGAATGAACTCAGGAAGATTTTATTGGAGGGTCTTAAGAGTGGGACTGTAGTATGGGATCGGAGGTTTGTTGGTCTCGAAGTAATCAATAACCAATGGCTCCTGCATTTCGACAATAGCACTACTGCTGCTGCGGATGTCGTAATTGGTGCAAATGGAGGTATGTCTAATGCCAGACAATATGTAACGGATGCTGTAGTTGAAGATACTGGTTCCTATTTCATCCAGGGCGAAGTTTATCAACCGGAGATAAAATGCAAAGCATTCTACGAACTGTGCGATCATGATATATTAATGACCGCAGCTGAAGGAAAGCAAATCGTAGCCAATCCCCGTAATAATGGCGCGCTTACTTACAATGTCATTTGCAGGAATGTTCCTGCATTAGATTATAAGGATACGGATAGTGTAGCCACTTTTCTAGCAGAAATGTTCCCTCACTGGGATGAATGTTACAGAGAATTGTTTCGTGCTACTTCATTCTTTGCAGGATTACCTACACGAAAGATATCATTGGATATTCCATGGAAAACCAATCGTCCATTGCCTATTACTTTGATTGGAGATGCCGCGCATTTAATGCCGCCTTTTGCAGGGCAGGGGGTGAATACAGGGTTGATGGATGCAATGATATTAGCAGAAAATATTACCAGTGGGAAGTTTGAAAGTGTTGCGGCTGCGATTGAAGATTATGAGCGGAAGATGTTAGTGTATGCTGGTGCTGCGCAGGCGGAAACTAGCAGGAATGAAATGGCTATGCAGGATAGTGGGTTTTCATTTATACGGAGATTTTCAGGGGAGAGTTAGATTGATGATTCTGGTAGGAAGAGAGGTCCAATAGAAAGGTGGATTAGGAATTTAATAAGCAAAAGATTTACCAGTGAAAGTTAGATTGATGATTTGGGCAGGAAGAGATGTGCAAGTGAAATCTACATTAGCAATTCATTAATGAAAAGATTTACCAGTGAGAGCTAGATTAATAGTTCTGTCAGGAAGAGATATGCAAGAGAAAGCTAGAATAGCAATTCAATAAGAAAAAGATTTACCAGTGAAAGTTAGATTAATGATTCTGTTAGGGATTGTGCTTATGAATGCGGTAGGTATGTCAATCGTTATCCCGCTGCTACCTTTTTTAATAGGTCAATATTTACCCAAACAACAAGTTGTTTTAGGTATGAGTGCTCTGCTATCTGTGTTTGCAGCATGTACATTTATCGCTGCCCCTATTTTGGGTGCATTGAGCGACAGGTATGGACGAAGAAATATCCTGATCATAAGTTTACTGGGTTCTGTCATCGGCTATGTCTTATTTGGCATTGGTGGCTCGTTATGGGTACTTTTTGTAGGAAGAATAATAGATGGGTTGACTGCAGGTAATATCAGTACGTTATTTGCCATCATATCAGATAGTACCAAACCTGAAGAACGTACAAAATGGTTTGGATATATGGGCGCCGTGATGGGAATAGGTTTGTTAACAGGTCCTGTATTAGGTGGGTTATTGGGAGCTATTGATTTGTCATTGCCATTTTTTATGACAGCTGGTATTATATCCCTTTCAGTAGTGGCCGTGTATTTTTGGTTACCGGAATCATTGCCCTCTGGAAAGCGTACAAAACAATTGAATGTTGATAGTTTCAATGTTTTTTCACATTTGAAGGATTTCAGGGAAATCAAATGGCTTCTGATTACAGGTATATTGTTTTATGCAGGTCTTGAAATATTCCAGTTCAATTTTACCATCTTCTTAAAAGATATTTTCAAATGGGGCCCAGCTTATATAGGCAGTACATTGACGGTGGCAGGTGCCTGTGAGATTATTTCCCGCTCATTATTATTGCCATTGTTACTAAAGCATTTTAGTGAAAGTATTGTGGGTGTTATAGGTTTAATAATGTTGGCTACAGGGCTTGCATTCATTGTCATCAGCATATTTATATCTTCTCTGATTATTATTACCCTTGCAGTAATATGCATCCTTGCTGGCGAAGGATTATTTGATCCTACTTATAATAGTCAGCTATCTCAATCTGTTGATGAAAGCAATCAGGGTAAATTACAAGGGGTTAATCAAAGTTTGCAATCCTGCACACGGGTATTGATCCCATTGGGCGCAGCCACTATTTATTATTCCAGTCCATTTTTGCTGTACACTATAGCAACACTCATTATCATCTTTTCAATTATTATCCATGAAAAAAGTCTTAGTCACCGGCGCCACCGGTAAAGTAGGTAGTCGCTTTGTAGCACGCCTGATAGAAAAGGGGTACGATGTTCGCATGTTGGTACGTAAGCCTATTACCTTAAATGCAAGTGGCATGATGGGTGATTTAGCAGCAATCATTAGTGATGGAGTATCAGTCAGCATCGGTGATTTAAATGATCCATCTACTATAGCGCCTGCTGTGATTGGTATAGATGCTGTCATTCACATCGCCGCGGCTTATAATCCTACACATGATACGAATCTAAAAGGGACAATGGCGCTGGTCAATGCGGCCATTGCTGCCAATGTTGAAAGGTTCATTTTCGTAAGCACCGCCAAAGTATATAGAAAAGACTATGGTCGTCCTGCTAAAGAAGATGATGTGCCGGATGTACATGAAGACAATGCTTACTTTGCTGGTAAAGTTGCTACAGAGCAGGCACTGCTTTCTTTACATAAGGATGTGCGTATATTAAGATTGGGTTTCGTCTATGGTGATGGGGATCTACATTTAAAAACAATGCAGGAGGACTTTCGCTTAAGGTCAATGGAAGAAAACCCGGACCCAAAGGCAACGGAGGAAAACTTGCAAGCAGAGGCAACGCAGGATAACTTGCGCTTAAGGACAAAGAAAGAAACCTCCCACCCCGCCGCCAGATTACACATGGTTCACCATCTTGATGTAGCTCAGGCTTTATTGCTATTATTAAATACAGATGGGCTGAATGGTGAAATCTTCAACCTGGGGGATGATGCACCTATGAGTTTTTATGAACTGGGGTTGGCAAATCCCACCAAAGAACCACTAATAGACCCATTTGCATACATTATGGATACTTCCAAACTTCGTTTTAAGATAGGGTTCCGTCCCCTCGTGCCCGCTTATCAGGTAGCCCGTGATTTGGATATTTTATAAATCATTGTAACTTTTTTGAGCTCATGCCCGTTTAATAGTCGACAACACCCACGATATATTCTGATTTGTAGCCGTAGCCGGGACAATAATTATCTCTTAAATTACTAATGGCATGAAACTTTCTAAATCGCTTCTTAGCGCCATCATGATTGGTATCGCCGTTCAAACTACTGTCGTTTCCTGTGGGAAAGACGAAGCGCCTAAACCCAAAAAAGATCAGACAAACAAACAAAATGTGTCTAAGCCAGATGAAAATCTGGGTAATTGCCCCGCTTGCGGAATGGGTTGATTACGTGTGATGGGGGCGTTGCATGAATGAGTTGATTGCGTGAAATGAATTCATTACGAGAATGGAGTCAATACAAAATATGGGTCAAATACGTGTAATAGGTCCATTACATGAACTGAGTTCATTACATGCAATAAGGTCATCCCCTGAAATGGCTTCATTTCCTGAAATAATTTGATTACTGAACATTGATATTTAACCGGTGCCCAAAGTATTATCTGCTGTCGCCTGTAATCTGGACGCAAACATCCTCGCTGCATGTTTGCCCCTCCTACAAGAATCCCGTATTGAAGCCATTGAATGGTCATTCGATGCCTTATACAAAATTAAAGAAGTACCTGACTGGTTTAGGGAACTGCTGACAGCCTTTAGCGATGAAAATCGCCTGATCGGTCATGGTGTCTTCTTTTCTCTCTTCTCAGGCAAATGGCTACCCGAACAGGAAGCCTGGCTCTCTCATTTAAAGCAGACATCCACTGCATTCAACTTTGATCACATCACTGAACACTTTGGCTTCATGACCGGAAAAGATTTCCACCATGGGGCACCGCTAAATATCCCTTATTCTGCTTCGACACTCGCCATTGGCAAAGACAGGCTGAAAAGAATCTACAACGCCTGCGGACGCCCTGTAGGTTTGGAGAACCTTGCCTTTTCGTATTCGCTGGACGAAGTCAAACGGCATGGCGACTTTCTGGATCAATTGCTTGAACCCGTGAACGGTTTTATCATCCTTGATTTGCATAACCTCTATTGCCAGCTTCACAACTTTGATCTGGCATTCGAAGAGCTGATAGCCCTGTATCCATTAGATAAGGTCCGGGAAATCCACATCTCTGGCGGTAGCTGGGACGATGTCGGCAACCGGACTATCAGAAGAGATACACATGATGAAGGAGTGCCGGCAGAGGTATTTCAGTTGCTTGAAATGACAATGCCCAAATGTCCACATCTGAAATATGTTGTGCTGGAACAATTGGGAAATGGACTCGTTACCGAGGCAAGCCGGTTGGGGTTTTATAATGATTTTTTGAAGATGCAGGAGATTGTGCACAAATCCAGCAATGAAATAGAGGCTAATCTTTTCCAAATGCAGGAGATCGTACCCAGATCCAATCATGATACTGGTGGCAATCTTCTTCAAACCCAGGAAATCGTACACAAATCCAATCGTGAAACTGAGGTCAATCCCTTTCATCCATTACTACCCCTCCCTATAGGCCCTGCTGTAGAAGACCTGCACCTCTACGAACAACAAATGGAACTCTCTTCCATCCTGGAAACAGCCCCTTCCAATGCCGCCGCCATGCAATTATTACAACACTCCTCCCTGGCTCATTCCGACTGGAAAATCGAACAATGGGATCCCTATATGATAGAAACCGCTGTTAAAATAGCCCGCAAGTGGAAGAAATAAAACCCTGGCTATATCTTTAGTATGATAATTTCAAAAACCTTCTTCATTTCTTTGCCGCTGCTATTTTGTCTTTAATATAGGTGATCTCATCAGCACCTAGTACATTTTTCTTCACTAAGTAACCTTCGCGTTTAGAAGGCTTTAAAATCAGGAACCCCGCCAGTTCTTTTGCTTCCCGGATATGTGACCAGGCCAGATCGCTTTTAAAATCTTCGCCCTGAATGTGTACGCCCTCATCATCAAACTCATACAGCATCTCCTGTTTCAGAAACGCATTTCTATATCGTTGTAATACCGCTATCACTGTGATAATGAACGGATAAAACAACATTGCCAGTGCATAGGGCATCGACATGTACAAGCCTTTATTGAAATTTGAAAGAAAACCATAATCTACCAGGGCTGGCATAATCAATGAATAGAGTCCCATTATTCCCAGTATAATAACAGTGGGTCTTCTGTACATATAGGCGATCAGGTATTTCGCATATTCAAGTCGGGTGATCTTAAAGCTGATAGAAAGTAGATTCTGCATGTTCCGAATATACTCATTTTACATAATACCAAATAAGTGCCGCCTGGCGGGCGGAACTGTGAATAGTACCTCCTGATGTAAAAGAAATGTCAGATAATAGGAGAATTGATGATTTTCGTCATTGAACATTTTGTCTTTTTTAGCTTTCGTAGTAATTTCGCGGCCGAATTTTCGAATAATTATCAAAGATCCCAACTGGAAATGAGTGACAGATTCTACTTTAGAGTCATAGGACTTTTTATTTTATTGAATGCCACTTTGTTATTTTGGAAAGCCTGGTTGTTAGACAATGGAGTTCACCACAATGTGTTACTTTTTGGCAACCTTGCTTTAGCTGCACTTTCAGCAGTAACCTACAACATGAGCCGTAAAGGTGTACAAGCCGAAAGCAACAGTGTATTTATGCTTCGGGTATACGGTGCAATGATTAGTCGTATGATGCTTTGTCTGGCTGGTATAACTATTTATGCCGTTGTGAACAGAGCACATACCAGCAGAATAACAATTTTTATGCTGATGGGCTTCTATGCAGTTTACGCTATTTGCGAGAACATCAGTCTGCAAAAGATCACCAGACAAAAGAATGAAACGTCTGTGAATCAGGAAGCTTTTTAAAAGCCTTAGCTGTACACCTGCCCGAACATTGCTTTGGGCAGGTGGATAGCTTATCCATCCAGATGAAAGCTCTTTTATTACTGCGTGGAATAGAAAAAGGCCGGAATTGCTCCCGACCTTTTTGTTAATTATATAATTGAAACGTATCCGGTTTCTTCTACTTCTTTCTGTCCATCTGCAGAAAGCAGGTAGTCCACGAATGTCTTCACTTTTGCGGCACTGCTGTTCTGATAGATGAAGAACAACGGACGCGCCAGCGGATAAGTCTTTGTCTTTACATGTTTAATATCGGGCGCAACATAGTTTTTGCCATCAAAACATACAGGCAACGCCTTTACTTTATCATTGATAAACGCCAGCCCCACATAACCAATTGCACCTTCCGTCGTACTTACTTTATTGAGGACAGTACCGTTTGTATGTTGGAACACCGCGAGTGTGGTGAACTCTTTCGTTTTCATGACAGCTTCTTTAAAGAACTCGTAGGTACCGGAGCTGCTCTCGCGGGAGATGATCATGATCTTCACATCTTTTCCACCCAGTTCTTTCCAGTTCTTCGCCTCACCTGAGAAGATCTTTTCCAGTTGTTCTCTGGTGATCTTTTCCACACCGGTGCCTGGATGTACGACTACAGCCAATGCATCGTCTGCGATCTTTACTTCGGTGATGGGGTGATTTGTTTCCTGAAACTGCTTCCTTTCTTTTTCGTTCATGTCGCGGGATGACATGGCGATATCGGTCGCACCTTTTTCCAGATCAGCAATACCTACGCTACTACCACCTTCGGTGATATTGATATCAAAGTTATCATTCTTCATGCGGAAGTAGCCTGCTACTTTTTGTGCCAAAGGCGCAATGGTAGTACTACCAGAGAGGTGGATGATGTTTACATTGGAGACCGCAGGTTTTGCTTTGAGGCTATCACCAACGGTTTGGTTTTTACTTTCATGGTTAGCATTACAAGCGCTCCACAGGGCGGCGCTCATCAAAAGCACAGTGATTCTTTTCATCTATTTTTCTTTTTCGTTTACGTCCTGGTGTCGGACTGTGTCCACTTACGGCGCAAGGTAAATACGAAAGATAAAACAGGGAAAATATATATATGAATATTAAGTTAAGTCTGAAAGCTTAATATGCAGGTACCGCTTTTTTGGCTCCTGCCACCTCATTACGCATGGGTTTTACGAGGTGCAGGACATTTTCAAGGATTTCATGCGCGGCATTTATTTCGTCTTTTTTATTGGATACGCTCTCGATATTGAACCCGACAGGCAGGTTTTTGGAGGCAGCGTAATTCAGTATTTCACCGGCTATATTGGTAGCGGTGTGGATAGACGATTGCAGGATATCTTTTGAATATTTCAGGTCGTTGTATACCCATTTAGGTACTTCGATGCCAAGCCATTCCATGAACTGAAGTGTTTTCAGGGAGCCGCAGGGTGTCAGTGTAAAAATGACCGGTGCCGGCCGGGTGTCATTGCTCAATGCATGGTAATGGTAGTCGGACATTACATTTTTGGTCTCGTTGATATTGTAAATACATTGAGATACAAAGAAGTTACATCCGTTCTGCATTTTGCTGAACATCCGGAGGTGTTCATCTCCTTTTTTAGTATGTCGCTCCGGAATGGCTACGCCACCCAAAAGGATATCCAGGCCCATTTCTCTTTTTACCTGGTAGGCGTCGGAGAGGGAGAAGTTGGTGGCCTGTAACTGTTGCTGGGATGAGGCACCTACAAATACAGTGGCTTCCAGATCGGTATTGCGTGATAACCAGTCGGCAAACATCTCTCTGGTATGGTTGGCAATACTCTTATATATTATTTTCGGTACCGGCAGGGTGGCCAGCAGTTCTTTGCTATATATTTCGGGTGATATAGTGGGGATAAAGGAAAAAGGACGCTCCTTATCGGTTCTAAGTGACTCATCCTGAATGTCGTATATGATCAGCCCATCGATTTCGAGGTCTTTTAAACGATCAATCTGGCCGCCGGCTATAATTGTCACCTTTTCACTTTCAGTAGTGATTTTTGGCGGGGTGAGGCTGTAAAAGACAATGCCTGACTTTCCGCTATTTATTTTGTGTTGTAAAGTTCCTTTCACGTTATTAATATACTTCGGAAAAGTATAAACTTGTCCGATTTTTCCAGGGAATTGTGAATTTTCATGTAAATATACTGCGAAGATGCTATTTTTTAGATTTTTATTATTGAGCCGGAGGGGTAAATTTTGAATTCACCTATGATCTATTTTGTTTCGGGGGTAGGTACCTTTCTGGCTTTACAGTCACGGAAGGGGTGGGGCTTTATGGAGAGGTTTCAAAGGTTGATCCTTGCGTTTAGCAGGAAAATCCCTTGTAATTACCGACTTTTGCATTTGGAAGGCATGCGCTGACCGCATTAAAATTGATACATCATTGGACCAATCAATTAGTTTAAACAAGTTTATCAGTGATACAGGGTATTGTTCACGTCGTGAGGCGGACAAACTCATCACTTCCGGCAGGGTATTATTGAATGACCGTCCGGCGTCGTTGGGTAACCGTTATAAGCCGGGAGATACGGTGGAAGTGGATGGGAGCCTGATCACTGCGGCGAAGAAAGAAAAATGTGTATACCTGGCGTTGAATAAGCCACCGGGTATAACAACGACGACTGAATTACATATCAAGGATAATATTATCAGCTTTGTGAATTATCCAAAGCGGATTTTTCCTATTGGCAGGCTGGACAAGGATTCTGAGGGACTGATCTTTTTGACGAATGATGGTGATATTATCAATAAGATCCTGCGGGCTGCGAATAATCATGAGAAAGAGTATATCGTAAAGGTAGATAAGGCGATTGATACTGCATTTTTAGACCAGATGTCTAAGGGTGTGCCTATACTGGATACGCGTACATTGCCTTGTAAGGTGCAGATGATGGGGAGACAGACTTTTAGGATTACGCTGACGCAGGGGTTGAACAGGCAGATCAGAAGGATGTGTGAATATCTGGGATATGAGGTGATTGGGTTGCAACGTGTACGTATTATGAATGTGAAGCTGGATAAGCTGCCGTTGGGGAAATGGAGGCATTTGACGGAGACGGAGCTGGCGAATTTGAATGAGAGCATAGCGGATTCAGGTAAGGTGAGTGAGAAGGAGAAGAAGGCGGTGGAAGAGGAAGGATTTGGGGCGTTGATACCGAATCGGCATAAGATGAAGGCCGGGAAGGGGAAGGCGGATGGAGAAGGGAAGTCTTTTGAGAAAGGGAAGGTAGATGGAGAGGGGAAACGGCTTGGGAAAGGAAGGTCAGAAGGAGAAGGGAAAGCGGTTGAGAAGGGGAAGGCAGGTGGAGAAGAGAAGCGGTTCTGGAAAGGTAGGTTAGTGGGAGGAAAAAAGCAGTTGGGTAAAGCGGATGGAGAAGGCAAGCAGCTTGGAAAGGTAAAGGGAAATCGTGAAGGCAAGGTATTTGAGAAGGCGGAAGGAGAAAGGAAACGGTTTGGGAAGGCGGATAGTGAAGGGAGGCAATCTGGAAAGGAGAAGTCTGCTGGTGAAGGGAAGCAATTCGGAAAAGGTAAACCAGCCGGTGAAGGGAAACAATTCGGAAAAGGTAAACCTGCTGGTGAAGGGAAGCGAATTGGTAAAAGTAAACCGGCAAGTGTAGGAAAGAAAACTACCCAGCCCGGGAAAAGCAAACCTGCCAGCGGTGGTAAAAAAACTGGCAATCAAGGGAACAATCGAGGTAGACGATAACTATAAAAGGAGAAGACGATAATAGCAAACGAGAGAGGCTAATAATAAAAGAAGGAGACAATAATAGCAAACTAGTTAGACGATAACAATATAAGAGGCAGACGATAACCAAAAAAGTTTTTTTCTTTTATCCCTGCCTCCATAATTTTGCGGTATGAGTCAGAGTATCACCTTATACCGCGTCTCTCAGGAGAATTTTGAGGTAATGAAAGCAAACCCGGAAGGGACCACTATATTAGAAATTTCCAAAGACAATATCGTCTTTCCACAAACTTTTGAAGGACTTAGATTTGTCTTATCCAAAGAGCAGGATGAAACAACCAAATCCTTACTGGACCAGTTGTTTTATCCTGTAACTTTTATAGGAAGAGAAGTGGATCTTGACAGCATTGAAATGTTGTCAGAAGATCTTGACCTGGAAAGTACCGCTATTTATTATAACGATGGGGAAGTTGTTGCAAACATGCACGCTTTTTTAAACAATATATCCATCGAGCAATTCCATCAATTATACGACCCACAGGAGCTCAACGAGAATGATGTTTATCCTCGCAATGTATGGATCGAAGATGGTGCACCTGATAGGGCATTTACCAGAAAACACCTGGCAAACGAATTTACCGGGCTGAAAGATTTTATGGCAGCTGCAAAGGCTGATAATGATTATGTTTTGTCGTTAGTCTGGTAGTATTTACCAAACTCATAGCACCCCAAAAAATGGAGCGAATAAAACGTTGATTGTCGTAAGCATTGTTTTAATTCAATCTCTCCCATCTACATTCATCTCTTCCATAGATGTATGTAAAAGTATCTCCTGAATCAGAATTTGGTATATTATAGGAGTGGCATTAAAATTCCTTTATTTTAGTGTTATGGATTCCATTACCCTTACAAAACACCAGGCCAGAAAGATCATCCTGAATGCCGCCGGACTTGCCCGTAAAGCCCAATTTGGGAAGGGGCGGGAGGCTGTTTACAAATTGATCGACCATTTAGGTTTCGTACAATTGGATACGAACTATGTAGTAGAACGTGCCCATCACCACGTGATGGCTGCCCGCATACCTGACTATCAAAATGAATGGCTGGCTGACCTGTGTGAAGACGGCCGCATCTTTGAATATTTTATATCAGATTCATGCTTTATGCCAATGCATGACTTCCGTTTTTCACTGCCCGTAAAAGAAGCTTTTAAGAAGCACGGAAAGGTAGCTACCCAGGCAGAAGGCAGGTTAATGAAGCAGATGATGGACCAGGTAGAAAGGGATGGTGCTGTGATGGTAGGCGATTTTGAAAATGACCGTCAGGAAGCCAGTTCCGGCTGGTGGGATTGGCGGCCGGCAAAAGTGGCATTGGAGCGGTTATATTTCACCGGAGAGTTGATGATCAGTCGTACGAAAACCTTTCAGAAGGTGTATGATCTACCCCTCAACTTAGTGCCTCAGGAAACCGACAAAACGATGCCTGGGGAGGCTGAATTTGCCCGTTATGTAATCCGCCGTACATTGGGTGCATTGGGAATTTCTACGGTCAGGGAAATGGCCTGGAGAGCCCGTAGGGTGAAAGGGAACCTGGTGAAAAAGGAGCTTGAAAAGATGGTGCAGACCGGGGAGGTGAAAAAGTTAGTTGTCGAAGGATTGAAGGGCCCTTACTATATGCTGCCTGACCAGCAAAAGGATGTGAAGATCTCCAATGAAGTCTTTATTCTTTCACCATTTGATATTCTTAATATCTTCCGTCACCGATTGAAAGACTTCTTCAATTTTGATTACCAGGTTGAATGTTTTGTGCCTGCGCCCAAGCGGGTGTATGGGTATTTTTCATTGCCGGTATTGGCGGGTGACACCTTTATAGCAAGGATGGATGCCAAAGCCGACCGGAAGCAAAAAGTGCTGATTGTGCATAACCTGCATTTTGAGGATGTTGATCCAGATGAAAGTGTGATTGACAAGTTGATCCAGTCTTTGAAGGCATTTGTGCGATTTAACGGATGTAAGACTATTGTTTTTACAAAATCTAATAAGAAAACTTATTTGAAAGCTATCCGCAGTGGGTTAACTGATACCCACATAAACTAGCCTGATGTTAATCATTTGACATATACTGATTATTATCGGTACATTCACCGTATGTCAAAGTCAAAAGATGTTGTAGTAGCGCTTTCAAAAAAGCACCCCGAAACAGGTGAGCCTGCCCAGACAGGTCACACTTTCGTAATTGGAACCTTAGGTAACAAAAAAGGATTCTATGAAATAGAAACTGAGAAACTGAATAAGTTTAAAGATGCAGATCTGCAACAGGAGCTATATAAGCTGTTGCACCCGCAGACGCATCATTAATTGATGTACATATCGTTTACGTTATGATTCCACCATTGTTTTTTAGTGGGACAGGGGTAATTTATTTTAAAAAGATATTGACTTTGTTCGAATGATGTGGTATTGTATCGTGGCGGTATTGTAAAATTTCCCCGTATCATCCCCTGCAAAGGAACGCGTAAAGAATTTAGAAAGATTCTTCTCATTTGTCATAAATTAACGCCAGTATCATTAGCACTATTGGCAATATCATAGCCAGTCTTATTACCAATTTCGAAGGCATTAGTTTTTCACCAATGTATACCTTGAATTTTTCAAGTATGGCGTGCTTTATTTCTGCTGGCGGCGCCTGCCAATCTACGTCATCCAGTCTTACTCTCTTAAGCAAGTAATTCAATAACCGCTTCTGCAATTTATTGGTATTTGTATCTTTTTGTACTTCCAGTTTCAGTGCTTTTATGGATTCCTTCGCATTAATTTGCTTTTCACCACGTAGCCATACCCGATCCAGATAATCGCTTATTTTATCAATAAAAAAATCGCCCAGCTTATTATCCCACACGAGGAACAACGCTGTTTTAATGGTATATCCCGAAGCCAGTGAAGGGAACAACACAAACCCTGCCAGTGAAATCACAAATAATAGGCAGGACCAGAATGCAACATTAAACAACACAAATACACCCAGGACTGCACCCACTCCAACAGCACGTGCGCCAGCATATCCAGGTCCCGGCTGGGACCCTATTATATTAATTGAAACAATTAATCCTACAACAGAAAGGAGTAAACCGGGTATAACAACGCGTAGCCATGCCAGTAGGGAACGGGTGGCGATCTTTGTAAATAGAGAAATATTGGTCTTCATGGGGCAAAAGATATAACAAAAAATCCGAAGATACAATCTCCGGCGTTTGCAAAATTAATTCGGTATTTTCTCAAACAGAATAGGATGAAGCAAAGCCCATCACTCAATCTTTTTGTAAAAAATACCCGTGGGAGATATTATGCACAGCCTCCCAATGGCCAGTTACGCCAATGATTGTTAGCTGGTTTTGTTGGTTTATAACAAGAGATATCTCCTGATTCCAGTAAGGTCGCAATCTGCTGAAACGTTTCATTCTCAGAAGGTTTTTCCTCCTCAATAATATCCGGATGGCACCATTCGTCCACCTGCATGATCATTGGAATATCCTGCCCAAAGCATTCGTATATTTCCTTTTTAGTGGCCAGAAATGATGCCTTGTATTCTGGAAGACAGGCACGCATAAATTCATATACTCTTACAGCAGGCGGATTTGTTAACTCCACATCCCGCGAAGCATAGAATGCCGGATCTTTTGGTATGCTTATTTTTTCGTCTCTGAGCAGCAAGGAATGTACTTCGGGATTCAGTGTGCCAAATGTATCTGTGATAAAGGTAGGACCTTCATCGCTGTCAGCCGTTGTGAGCAGGACGTTTGAGTTATTTAATCCTGGATAAAAGGGGAGACTGTTACCATAAATGTACAGGCAGTTCTCCACGCCGCTATGACCGTTAAAGCGGTAGTGATAGCCAACCACTTCAACGGCTATTACCCATCTTTCTGTATTACCGAATACAGAGAGTCTTGATACAACAGGGTAGATATATCCATTGTCAAGTATCGGGAAGTTGTAATCTTTTGCGCAGGTATCTAATTGATCGAGTATGTCACTGGCCGAATATTTTGCGGTTTGCATAAGGATTTTTAATAAGTATGAATATTTATAATTCTTTCCATTGGCGCTTACGTCTTCAATATAATTCAGTACTGTACGCGGTTGCATTGGTAATAGCCACGGAACCAATGTTAATATTATTTACTTTGCTCTTGAATATTGTTTTAGACGAGTTATTCGCATCATTTGCCTTTATCTTACCTAATTCCGGAAGCTGTATGTATCTGGAATTAACAATAGTTACCTCAGCTCCTCTATCGACAATAAAGCGATCATGCTGGCCATTGATGTCTAATGTGATAACCGGCACTTTTATGTCATCATTATAGGGGATCGCTACTATCTGGGATTTGGATACTACTGAAAAAACAATAAGAAGAAAAAGCAAGTAATTGAATTTCATATGTCAGGGTTAATAATTGGCATGGCAATATACAACATCTTGAACTAGTTCGACCTTTTTTCCTAATCTACTTCATTTTTCAGCGGCTCGTTTGTTGGCATTTTTGCATTATCAAAATTATATAATCATGAGCACTTTTAGCATACTTTAGAACGTCACAGATTTCACATCCACACACTCCGCACCGAAATATCCCAAAGCATTATTTGATATATTAGAAGGTGGATTCGAAGGTGTGGTACTGGACGCGCCGCTATTCGATTGTAGTACATTGTAGTAATTATAAACGTTCTTATCCACATTCGCCATCACCACTGTCACGAAATCATTCATTTGTATGTATGCACTATCCATATACAACTGCTGCCTGATAATATTCCCATCCGTCAACCTGTCATCCAATGCATAAAATGCTTTGTAAGGAACATCATTTACCAGCAATGTAAAAGTGTAGTAGTTGGTAACGCCTTGGGGATCCTTAAAGTTCACCTGTGGTAAATTCCTTACCTGATTAAAAATTTTGGTCTTTGTGAAGGTCAATTCATTTATCCCAACATAATCCGGCATCGTAGAACTGGATGTATATTCTTCCCCGTCAACGATCACTGATAACTTGTAAGTATGGCCAATCTGTCCTGAGAGTTTATTGGATGCATAATACCCTTCATTACCCGTCTGTGTAAAATAGTCTCTCACATTGGTATTGCTGTCCAAAACGCTGACTATGGCTCCTGAAACAGCGGGGTAAGTGTTATCAGCATCAAACGATACTGATTTATTAATCTTCACATAATAAGGGCCACCGAGATTCGTAATATTCCCCTGAATCACAATTTGGGAAGCCGCTGTTCTGAGATTGACATCAATCGTTTTGGTACAGCTGGCGAAGAATATGATGATAGAAGTTGCAATGAGGTTCGTCTTCATACTAAAAGGAGAAATTATAAGTAATGGAAGGTACCCAGCGGAAAAGTGCTGTTTGCTGAGCGATGGTGCGGGAAGGATTAGCAGGGTCATTTTTGAATTCTATGATGTAAGGGTTTTCTTTCCCGTAAGCATTATAGACTGAAAAGTTCCAGTTGCTATTCCAGCGTTTCTTTTGTTTGGCATATATGGTAACACCCACATCCAGGCGATGGTAAGCCGGCATACGGTAGCCATTTCTCTCGGCATAAAGGAATACCGTCTGTTCGTTGATTTCATATTTACCACTGGGATAAGTGACAGCATTACCTGTATTGTATACCCAGTTGGCAGACAGTGTCACTTTCCTGCTCAGTTGGTACATGGATACGATAGCAAGGTTATGCGTCTGATCCTGGCGGGTCGGATACCAGCTTCCGTTATTGATTTCAGCTATTTGTCGCTCTGTACGGGAGAGTGTATAACTGATCCATCCTGTGAGCCTGCCTGTTTTTTTCTTTGCAAAGAGTTCCAGTCCGTAAGCTCTGCCTTTTCCGTATAATAACTGTGATTCAACATAGTTGTTGACAGTTAGTGATGCACCATCTTTAAAGTCAATCTGGTTTTGTAGTTGTTTATAATAAATTTCAGAAGAGAACTCATAACGACCATGACTAAGATCACGATAGTAGCCCAGGGATACCTGGTCCGCTATTTCAGGTTTCACATTCGGACTGCTCAGTATCCAAAGGTCGGTAGGACTGGTGGAGGCGGAACTACTTATCAGGTGTACGTTCTGCGTGTTCCTTGAATAGGCAAATTTCAGGGAACTCACAGAGTCCAGCTGATAACTTGCAGCAGCACGTGGCTCTAAATTTATGTAAGTCTGTACAAGTTCTGCGGCAGCATATTTTGTAGAATCGGTTGCTTCGCCTGCGGAATTAAATTTATAAAAAGTACCGGGTCCAAATACATTGAAGACAGAAAGCCGCAGACCATAATTGATTTTCCACTTGCCGAAACCTTTTTCATGGTTTATGTAGGCTGCACTTTCCAATGCATACTTCTTATCTAATGTTTCAGGGTTATAACTGGAATTCTTACTTGCATCTACCATACCCGGGTCGAGGGTATGATGGGTGGCTGTGACACCGAATTTTATTTTATCATCACCCGCCATGAAATACTGGAAGTCTTCTTTGAACGAAAAGTCCCGGATCTTTGAGATGATTTTTGTATTGCTTGAATTATCTGCCACCTCTATGTGATGGTTGTAATCGCTATAAGCAAGTGTGGTGTTGGAAAACAGGTGACTATTGAAGTTGTGATTCCACCTGAAGGTTCCTGTTGTATTTCCATAGTAGAGTGCTAACTGATCAGATAGTTTCAGATTATCTTTTCCATTATAGAATGAAAGATAGATCCTGTTATGATCATTCAGATTATAATTAGCTTTTGCATTCACATCGTAAAAATAAAGATTAGAATTCCTGACATCTTCATTATTAGACAGCTTCAGGAAAACATCTGCATAAGTACGACGGGCACTGATCATAAAAGAACCTTTGTCTTTCACAATAGGGCCTTCGAAGTTTAGGTGAGAAGCAATGATGCCAAGACCACCACTACCATGGAATTCCTGGTTATTACCATCTTTTGTTCTGATATCTACGACGGAAGAAAGACGACCGCCATATTCTGCAGGACTGGCCCCTTTATAAAGTGTGAGGTCTTTGATCGCATCAGAATTGAAGGTAGAGAAGAAACCGAGTAGATGTGTTGCATTGTATACCGGTACTTCGTCCAGTAAAAGCAGGTTTTCGTCTATGTTGCCACCTCTTACATAGAATCCGCCACTGCCTTCACCTCCTGATTTTACACCTGGAAGCAGTTGTATAGTCTTAATGACATCTTTTTCCCCAAGAAATACCGGAACGTTTGCAATTTCAGCGGTGCTTATTTTCTGCGTACCCATTTGTGCAGTAGAAAGCCTGTCATGGCTGGCTGCAGATGTAATAACGATTTCCGAAAGTTGTCCGCTGGTGGGAATAAGCGACACATTTCGTATCAGATCTTTTGTAAGTGAAATCGATATAGTGTCTGCTTTATACCCTGTATAACTAATCACCATCGTATAATCGCCTTCAGGAACAACGATCGCATAAAATCCATAGTTATTACTTGTACTGCTGTATTTAGCCTGTGGAAGAATGCGTATAGAAGTGCCAATTAAAGTTTCGCCGGTAGTTTTATCACGAATGATACCGCTAATGGTATACCTATGCTGGGCCACGGCTTGCATGCTTGTAAACGTAGAAAATATTAGAGCCAGTACAGCAAAAATTTTCTGCATATGTTGGGTTCTGTTTGTAGGTATGGACGTTTCCGGGTTTTGTGCAATTTAGTATTCAGATTGTATATGGAATGTTAAAATTGGTTAGTTATGCTAATGAGTAGCTGTGTATTTCTGGATGTTATTTTAAAACTTATTACTCGTTATAACACCCATGAAATTTCATTTTATTATCCTCAATATTTTTGCAATAACCCAAATTACCTACAATGAAACATTTCTAACCTTTCTATTCAGTATGCCGGTTTGGATGCATCCAGTTCCTCTTATATGCAATTGACGAACATATACGGTGTTCCAGTTAAAACAGCATTAATAGGGAATGTTGATAATGGTACACAGACACTCGATGTAAGTAGCCTTGTTCCGGGCACTTATTTTTTAATCTTTAACAACGGAGCTATAGTATTTCGTGAGGAGATAATTAAGCAGTGATTCCAATCAGGACGCCTAAATTTTTTAGGCGTCCTGATTATATATATGATGTAGTATTATATATTTTCGGCATCGTTTGTTATTGGAAGTTTATTGGCAGCAGCAAGCCGATTGCCTCCTATAACCGCTTTACCAAACTTGCTTTGAAAGCAAATAACGGAACGCTTTCTTACCTGGTAAATGACGTCGGGGTGGTGTCTACATCTTATGGAAAAGTACAGATTGGTATTGTGAAGGATCTTATATTTTAGTTTATTCCTTTCCACCATTCACTGAACTCCTGTTTATCATTCCGCAGGTCTACGAGCTGACCGATCATAGGTGTAGCCAGTGGAATATCCGCAATAGCCTTTATTCTTCGTAAAGGTTCATCCCAGGGATGATTCCCCAGTGTAAACTTGGAAGAATGTACCGGGAGTAGTCTTTTTGCCTGCAGATCTTTTGCTGCCTGAATGACTTCTTCCGGCTGCATATGAATGTATTTCCACGCAAGGTCATATTGGCCATTTTCAAGAATTACAAAATCTATCGGACCGAATTTCTTTCCTATCTCTGCAAAATGAGTATCATAACCACTATCACCACCTATATAGATCTTCATGGCCGGCGTTTGCAATATGTAAGATTGCCAGAGTGTATTATTCCGGGAAAAGCTCCTGCCAGAAAAATGGCGGGTAGGAGCGGTATGTACAATAAATCCATCTCCCAGATCCACATCCTGCCACCAGTCAGTCTCAACGATCTGGTCAGGTGTATAGCCCCATCTTTCGAAGTGAGCACCTACTCCCAGTCCGCAGATCACTTTACCCACCTTGCTTTTTAGTGCGAGTATGGTCTTATAATCCAGGTGATCGTAATGGTCGTGTGATATGAAGAGATAGTCAATTGCCGGAAAATCATCAACCGTGTAAATATCTGCCCCTTTAAATGCCTTGGTTCCTCCGGGTAAGGGTGAAGCGCTGCCGGAAAATACAGGATCTACCAGAAAACGTTTTCCACCTGCCTGTATAAAATAAGAGGAGTGACCAAACCAGACCAATACATCCTGATTGTGGGTAAGGGCCAGTAAGTCAGTTTTTACCGAAGGCAATGAATCTACAGGGCGCGGGCGTAGTCGTTTTTTGAACATAAAATCGTATAAAACACCTCCCATGCTATACCCGTCTGACAATTGCGGTGTATTGTGAATGTTCTGGAACTGTCCGTCTTTGAAATGCGGCGATTGTTTAATCAATTCTAATCTCTTTCCCGAAGGTTTTTCTCCGAATAATGGGTGTTTCATGTATATTAACACTATGATTATCAATAATAATAGCCCTGAAAGTGCTATCTTAAGGCATGTGATAAATTTCTTCATACCAATTTATTGACGAATCAGGAGACTAAATATTTTAATGAAACATAAAAAATTGTCGTTCAATATTATATTTAGAAATATAATATGTAAAGTGATATAAAATCGATATATTTAGCCCTGAGCTTTACCTACAACTGTTATCACTTTAGAAATTGTTATTAAATAATGTCATTTATTTCGAATGTATTAGCTCCTCCCGGATACGGGTGGAAAACCAGCGATGGTGCACTGGTAAAACCTACGTCAAGACAGTTATTCACCGAGTTTTTTAGCAGGATCAACATTTTTGCTTCAAGAAAGAACTGGTTACCTTTCTTTTCATGGTTTAGCACTTTAAGCCTTGCCCCGTTTTTTTTCTTTTTTATCTGGAAAGAGATACACGACTTTAATGTATGGTATTTGCTGGTGGCTTTTGTGTATGGAATGATTTTCATGGGCACACATGGCACTATCTGGTATCATCGTTATGGCACACATCAGGCGTATACTTTTAGTAATAAATTCTGGCGGTTTTTTACTCAAAACCTTGTATTTAAACTAATACCGGAAGAACTGTATATCGTATCTCATCATGTGCACCATGCATTATCTGATGAGCCGGGAGATCCTTATAATGCAGAGGCAGGTTTTTTATATTGCTTTCTGGCAGATGCCAATCATCAGCCTATTGCGAAAGATCTCAGTGAGGAGGACTATTATAAAGCCGCAGTGATGTTGAGTCATACCGGTGTGAAAGCGAATGATTATGCTACTTATCAGAAGTGGGGTTCAATTGCGCATCCTTTGAATGCGTTATTATCTACTTTGGGTAATCTGGCTTTCTGGCTAACGATATTTTATTTTATAGGTGGAGTATATCTGGTAGTGTCTATCATGGCTGGTGCTTTTGTGTGGGGAGTGGGTGTGAGAACTTTTAATTATGAAGGCCATGCGAAAGGTGAAACGAAGCATGTATCCGGATTTGATTTCAATCATAAAGATAAATCTATCAATCAGTGGTGGCCTGGTATTGTGGCCGGTGAATGGCATAATAACCACCATCTTTATCCTGCCAGTGCAAGATCTGGCTTTCTGACAGGACAGGTAGATTTTGCCTGGTATTATATCAGGACGTTAAAGTTTATTGGTGGAGTGAGTTCATGCAGGGATGCTAAAAAGCAATTCCTGGAAAACTACAGGAAACCTTATCTGGAACAACAACAAATAAAAGATGGTGTACCTATAGTATAATCATATAATTAAATTTAAAACAAAACCCGCTCATCGAGTGGGTTTTGCTTTTTATAATCCTACCCGATTTTTTCAAACACCCCTAAACAATTGGAAGTGAACAGTTGTTATTTCAGCAGTTAGCATACCGATACCCTATTTGTAATACCAAAATAAATTTTCCACAACAAGAAGCCCTTAAGAACCAAACTCCAAAATCCCATTATATGACAACACAACAAATGGCTCAGGCTGCGCGCCAGGCCAGTGAAGATGTGATCGACCACGCGTTCGACCAGAGCACACGCTGGACACGTGACTATGTATTCGATATCCTGAAAGATCTGGGTATCCATTACATTTTCGGTGTACCGGGCACCAATGAAATCCCAATTATTGATGGTACTTCTTACCCGGAGAATGAAGTGCGCTATATTGAGTGTCTTCATGAAAACATTGCCATTGGTGCGGCAATGGGATCCGCCCGGATGACAGGTAAACCAGGTGTATTGGTTGTTCACGTTACACCGGGTATTGCCCATAGTATAGGCAATTTGTTCAATGCTTACCGTTCTCAGGTGCCACTGGTGATCCTTTGTTGCCAGCAACAGAATGAACTGGTCACCCAGGAACCGTTACTGGCATCAAATCTGGTAGACCTTGCCAGACAGTACACTAAATGGGCGCATGAAGTGCGTACCCCTGATGAAATTCCATTAGTATTACAACGTGCATTTAAAGAAGCCATGGCGCCGCCTAATGGCCCTGTATTCGTATCTATTCCATGGGATTTTACCATGGTGGCTATTGGAGATGAAGATAAGGTCAAAGGTGTGACCCGTATTTCCCCACATTTTACTGGAGATGATGCGTCTATCAAACAGGCTGCAGGTATTCTCGCGGCAGCTAAAAATCCAGTTATAGTAGCCGGCGATGCAGTAGGGTATGCTGATGCCTGGACAGAATTGCAGGAACTGGCTGAACTGCTGGGAGCACCTGTCGTATTGCAAAGTTTTAGTAGCGTGGCTAATTTCCCTAATAATGACTATCACTGGCAGGGAGAACTACCCGGTAGTCAGGCGGGCGTACAGGGTGTGTTTAAAGATCATGATGTGGCATTCCTGGTTGGATTTGGGGCACAGGCACAGCTGGCTGTATATAAATATTCCGACGGACCACTATTCCCTCCTGAACTGAAACAGGTATACCTCACAAACAATACCTGGGATATTGCGAAGAACTATTACGGAGAATCAGCGATTTTCGGTGATATTAAAGCAACGCTGCCTATCCTGAATAGTTATATTAAACCAACTCCTCCCGCAGGTGCTGGCGCCAGAAATGAACGGATGCAGTTGTTGTCTGTAAAAAGAGCGGCCGACTGGGATAAATATCTGCTGGAAGCCATGGAGCAGGAAGATATATGGTCTGTTGTAATCGCTAAAGCATTGAAAGAGGAAATTGAAGATAGGAAACTGGTGGATAACTTCGTATATGTGCATGAAGCAGTATCCGATGGCGCTCCTTTTCAATATTATCTGCCATTCAGTAACAATGGTGCGAAACCGGTAAGCTATTACTGTGTAGCCGGAGGTTCATTAGGTTGGTCAATGCCGGCATCTCTGGGCATTAAACTGGAAAATGCCTCCTCACAAGGTACAGGTACAAAACTGGTGATCAATGCAGTGGGAGATGGTTCTTCGTTATTCTATCCGCAGACCTTCTGGACAGCTGCACATGAGCAACTACCTATTCTGTATATCATTACAAACAACCAGGAGTATCATACCCTGCAACTGGGTTTACAACAGGTAGTGGGTTCTTATGGCAGTGCACCCGGTTATGGCTGGAAACCCAAAACGATGGATCCTCCATACCTGCGTCTCGAAAGACCCAAACTTGATTTCGTATCACTGGCCAAAGCTTTTGGCGGTGAGAACGGAGAAATAGTGAAAACACCGGGAGCAGTGAAAGACGCGATCAGAAGAGGTATTGAGCATGTGCTCACGCAAACCACTTCTTATATCCTGGATATGAGAATCGCTGGCAATACGCCAACCGCTCCCACCACATCTGATACAATCACCGCATATTACAGCCAGCAACCGGTATTGGATTATTTCCACCAGGATACAGTAAAAGCAAAACTGTTGTCTGTAGGTAATGCACATATACCATCCAACATTCCTTCAATCTTCTAAAACCATTAACCTTATGGCAAACGAACAAATCGATATCGCTATCGTAGGTGGCGGTGTTTCCGGTGTATATAGCGCCTGGAAACTGAAAAAGCAATTCCCTGATCAGAGGATCGTTGTATTCGAAGGCAGCGATCATATAGGAGGACGTTTACTATCAGTAAAACCACCTGAAATACCTAATATGACAGCAGAACTGGGTGGTATGCGTATCCTGGAAAATACCCAGCACCTGATCGTAAACCTGATTGATACCCTCAATGGAGAATTACCACCTGCGGAAAAGATCACACTCTATGATTTTCCGGTAGATGAACCTCAGAATCTGGCATACCTGCGTGGTGAATACCTGCGTTTGGTTGACTTTGCAACAAGACCTGATAAAGTACCTTACAATATGTCATTCCTGGAAAAAGGAAATGGTCCGGGTGCAATCATAGTGAACGCCATTGAACAGATAGTACCGGGTATCACAAATCCAGATCTAAAGGAAGAAGAACGTCGTGAAATGACAAAGGAAGCGTATTTTGATGGAGTACCTTTATACCAGTGGGGTTTCTGGAATCTGCTGTACAGGGTGATCAGCAGTGAAGGTTACCAGTTCAGTATGGATGCTGGTGGTTATGATTCTACACTGGTGAACTGGAATGCAAGTGACGCTATTCCCTGGTACCTATCAGACTTTGGTATGACGCCAAAATATAAAGGCTTTACCAATGGTTTCCAACAGGTGCCTATTGCGTTGGCAGAGCTGTTTGAAAAAGATAAAGGAGAAGTACGTCTGGAACGAAAACTCCGTGGATTTGAATATACAAACGGACAGTTTACACTCAATTTTAATGATGGACAAACTATTACTGCTGGAAAACTGATACTGGCTATGCCGCGTCGTGCCCTGGATCTGCTACAGCCTGAAAGTCCACTGTTACAACAGATCCAGCCATTGATCAAAAGTGTGACACCAAGACCACTGTTTAAACTCTTCACTACTTATGCAAATCCATGGTGGAGAATAGCTGGGTTTACTGATGCGAATGGTAAATTCGTTCCGGTACAATCAGGTCGTTCTGTAACTGACCTGCCTGTAAGACAAACATACTACTGGCCAAACAGTGATGGTACACCAGCTGTGAATGGCAGAGCGATGTTGCTGGCTAGTTATGATGATGGTAATAATATTGGTTTCTGGGATGGATTAAGACCTCAACGGTCTGAGGGCTGGAAGGCTGGCCGTTCGCATTCAAAGGTGGTAGATCCATTTATCGGAGATGATGATAAAAATGAAAAGTCTGCATTACCAGCACAAGAACGGCTGAATCAGACATGGGATGAATACCAGGCACCCCGTCGTATGGTGGATGAAATAGCCCGACAGTTGCAACAGATGCATGGATTGGATTATACGCCACTGGTGAAGAGTGCTGCTTTCCGTGATTGGGGTGAAGATCCATATGGTGGTGGATGGAATAGCTGGAATATCGGAGTGAAGAGCTGGGAGGTAAAGGACCAGATCACTAATCCGATAGCAGGCACACCATTATACATTTGTGGAGAAGCGTATTCTGATGGACAGGGATGGGTGGAAGGAGCATTGCAGACAGCGGAGATCATGTTGGGAAAATTTTTGCAGGCGCCAGTATCAAGTGCTAAGCAAACGAGTCATGTAAGTGAGCTGCAACCCAGCTGATAAGAGATTATATTCTAACGGCAAAGCAGGTATTAATCTGCTTTGCCGTTATTTTTTAAGTTTCAGGAGGAGTTGTTTTTTTATTTTTATCCTGTGAACTAAGTATTAAGCTGCATCAATAGCCCCGAATGCTTTATCTATCAACAGATCCATCCACCTGTTTACCTGCACAGGACTATATTCAGCAGAACACTGTAAACGATCTACTATCATTGCATCCGGCATTATCTTCAATAAACCTATAGTACACCCGGCATTGTCGGGTAAAAAGACAAGTAATTGACTATTATTCTGCACACTCATATCAGCAAGATTCATCAGCTCTGAAGTATGCTTTCTAAAATTCGTATTGTATGCAATTGTACTGATCACTGCCCATGGCTTATATAGTTCAGTCATTTCCCTGACTGTCAGGTAATCTATTTGATCTTGCCCATGCATTGAAACCATCTGATAAGGAATTGCTCTCGATCTGCAACATGTAGCAAAGGCGTTTGATAAATCAGTATCAGATTCAATTATTAAAACAGGTGCTACCGGCTCATCATCCATTTCATCGTCGAAACCGGAAAGCACTAATTCGGATTGATATTGTAATAAAAACCGGTCTGCTCTTTTCCAGAAACCTGGCTTATTCAATAATGGTATATCATAGTTATGCCCTTTAATAAGACCTTTCATCATCGTACTTAAGGCTGTAGGTCTTAGTGTATTATTGCTTATATCAAAAACCCCTGATTCATAAAAATGATCATTCCGGGTCACAAGGCTATTCCAGTCAAATGAACCTAAAAGTGACCAAACAGTGATTGCCTTTATGTCAATATCTTCAGTATATAATTGCTGGGCAGTTTCCCAGCATTCTTTTAACCAGCGTAACTGTTCTTCTCTATGGCCTCCCAGATGTACCTCTGTTATCGCAATTGGTAGCCCATATCTGTTCCAAACCTCTTTTAATAATGAGTAGAGCTGGCAGGAGTCGATATCAGGTACCCTTAAAGCTTCCACATCTGCATAGCGCTGGTAGGAGTTACCACCATGAAAGTGATCCGGATATAGACTAAGATTTTCATCCAGAAATCTGTTGCTGGTAAGGTAATGATTGATCCCTATTATTTCCGGCAGGCATATATTATCAGTAAACCAGGTTAAAGTGTCCGGGAGAATATTATAGGATAAAAGTTCATCCCACATGGGATGGTTTTCGTCCACTTTCCCGCATAACAGATCAAAGCTTAACCATCGTCTGTCATTTTCAAACGCTGCCTGATAGGCAAGTATGGGGGTGCTATAAATTTTGCAGAGATCTTCTGTTTGCACCAATTTTGCATCTGGTATTGTTCTCCTGATGGCCTGCATGGAAAGTACAATGGCCTTACATTGGTTGATCAATGCGATGGAAAATATATTATTATCATGCCCATGAGGATACCAGTGACCATACAAACCACTAAATCTTGCAGTAGTTAAAGGTTCATTCACTGGTGTGTAATATTTAATCCACGGATACCTTGCTGCAAAGACAGTTGCATATGCAGCCAGTTTAACCGGAAATTCAGGGTCTGTTAGATCTGTGTGTATCGGGCCACTGCCATGGTGCACGAACCCGATGATGGGACAAATTCCTAATTGACGCAATCTGTTCAGACGTTCATCTGCCCAGCTCCAGTCGGCGTCTTCCAGTTTACCCGGGGCTATCTGCTCCCATAAAATAGGGTACCTGATTGTTTTAATACCTAATGCTGCAAATTTATCCAGGTCATCCAGTCTATTTAAATGGCCACTTTTCTCCAGTTGCTGATGATAGACATTTCCGATACGATTAATAGTACAT
This sequence comes from [Flexibacter] sp. ATCC 35208, assembly GCF_001975825.1. Taxonomy (GTDB): domain Bacteria; phylum Bacteroidota; class Bacteroidia; order Chitinophagales; family Chitinophagaceae; genus Chitinophaga. The sequence goes on along the minus strand of NZ_MTKN01000064.1, from coordinate 18,568 downwards.
TCAATTCCGGCCCATATTTCCGGACCTGTATTATTGTGTTTCATTATCTGGTTTATGGTAATGTCTCTGCAATCGCCTCCCTTATCAGAGAATCATTGGTGATAAGCTTTTTGTAAAGCGTGAGGGCCTGTGCTACTACCTGATCCATATTGTAATAACGATACGTTCCTAATCTGCCTGCAAAATGTACATCAGGAACTTCTTTGGCCAAAGCTGCATACTTACGATATAGTTCCTGGTTTTCTGATTTTGGAACAGGGTAGAACGGATCTCCATCCCAGCATGGATATTCGTAAGTAATAGAAGTTTGGGCATGTACCTGGCCGGTTAGATGTTTATACTCGGTGATACGTGTATATTCCTGCTCATTTGGATAGTTTACGACTGCTACACTTTGCATAGCTGGCTGGTCCAGTGTCTGATGTTTAAACTTTAATGAACGATATGGTAGCTTACCATAGCAATAATCAAAGTATTCGTCAATAGGTCCTGTAAAGATCAGCTGTTTATATACAATGGCATCCTTGATATCATGATAGTCGGTTTGTAACATGATATTGATATTAGGATGCGTCAGCATATTTTCAAACATACGGGTATATCCATGTAATGGCATTACCTGAAACGAGTCTGAAAAATATCTATCGTCCCGGTTTGTGCGAACGGGAATCCGGGAAGTTACCATGGCACTTAATTCTGAAGGATCGGCATCCCATTGCTTGCGGGTATATCCACGGAAAAATTTCTCATACAGATCTCTTCCAATCTGGCTCACTATCACATCTTCAGAGGTATTAATGATATCAACATCTTCTGCTTTTTCAGCGAAGTAGGTAACAAGTTCTTCACTGGTGAGGTTGAGATTATATAGTCGGTTTACAGTATCCAGATTAATGGGCATAGGTAGTAATTGGCCATCTACAGCAGTTAAAACCCTGTGCTCATAACTCCGCCATTTTGTAAAATCAGATAAATATTTAAATATATCCGGGGAATTAGTATGGAAAATATGAGGTCCGTATTTATGAATAAGTATACCTGCATCGTCGTAATAATCATATGCATTCCCGCCTATATGATTGCGTTTATCGATCAATAAAACTTTCTTATTACCATCATTAGCGAGCCTTTCAGCAAGTACACTTCCTGCAAAGCCGGCACCGATTATCACATAATCATACATATATTTTAGTGTTTTTAGAATGAGCCTCTTGGTTACCTTTAATTAAGTCAATGCCGATCAATGTGGCCATTTTTTTCCAGGTAAGATCCCATGAATTAGCAGCCAGATTTGCATCAACAGCTTTTTTCCATTTTTGATTGTTTGGGTTATCCATAGCTTTTTGAATGGCTACTATAAAAGTTTCTGCACTGGTAGCTATCTGTACAAGGTCTTTTACTCCATATGCTTTAACTACATCTGCAATTGGGGTAGATACAACTGGTTTGCCTGCTGCCAGATACTCAGGCGTTTTCGTAGGACTAATAAACCGGGTTGATTCATTGAGTGCGAATAAGATTAATGCGACTTCCCAATTGCTAATATATGTTGGCAGCTGATCGTATGTCTTCATGCCCAGGTAGTGAATATTTGCATTATTGGGTAATGAAGCCGGATCGATTTTAACGATTGGTCCCAGCATAATAAAATGCCAGTGTGGCCTTTTATTAGCCATTTTCTTCAATAGTGAGATGTCAAATCTTTCATCTATGACACCGAAGAAGCCCATTCTTGGAAATGGGATATCACGCTGATCCTCGGGATCGGGAAGGGAAGACCGTGCTGATGAAAAGTGCTGAAAGTCTATGCTACTTGGAAATAAAAACACAGAATCATGCTGATTACGTTTGATCTGAAAAAGACTATCTCCGCCTGTAAAAACCATGTCGCACCGGTTTAGTAATTCATGTTCCCGTTGTTTTAGCTCCGGTGGTGAAAACTTAAAAGCAGACAATTCATCCATGCAATCAAAAATCATTTTTTCAGGTTGCAGGTTACGGCTATAATTCATGGCCATAGGAGTATAGTACCAACTAATAAATCTGGTTATTTGGTACGTTTCCATTAATTGCTCGATGAGTCCCGTTATGATATTTTTCTCTTCTTTAATTAAGTTTTCAGGTAAGTTTGGTGTGACAATCCAGAGATTTTCATCAATGTTATTCACCTGAAGAAAAGGGATCTCTACGTTATCAATTACATATTCTTCTACATAAAATACGCGCATATATCCGGTAAATCTCGTCATTAGATGTTGTGGCCGCTGGAATACGAAATTCCAGCGCAGATGTGAAAAGCAAATTAAGTCAGCCTTTGGCTGTCTATTTGGTAAATTATTCATACGTAATTATTTATAATGATAGTGTTCCTGGAGACTCGTGAAGGCGTGAAATAAGAAAAATTATGTTTTAGCACTTACATAGTTAAAAGGACATATCCAAAAAATATACCCGGTTTAAGCTACAGTGATTATTTTAAAGCATTAGTTTGATAGGCGTGCATTTACAGGAAGTGAGAGAAAATGGCGCAGGACTGAATAAATCCCTGAATTCCCGTTTTGGGCAATAATAACAGCGACATTACTGCGAAATGTATCTATATAAAAATATAATTGACCCCTGTTTTATTTGCCAGGTTGTCTATAGGCAGGCTTCTTCACTGACTGGTTCCCCATTATTCTGAGTGTAAGTAATAATGGGGGAACGATATTGGGGGCATTATATATAAGTTCACAATAAATTTTATACTTATGTTTTACCAGAAAAAGGACTTTAGATTGCATAGAATGCCATCGCGATCTGTTGCCATTGCTATTGAATTGCCTGAAAGGTATAGGGGGAGCATTGGACCATATGCTGACGTAATAAGATATTTTGATAGGGTGTTATTGCCTGCCATCTTTTTGCGGATAAATACTATATGCTCTTTTGCATCGAAAGGGAGAATTTAATTACTGAGGATATAGCAATTCTTAGTAGAAGGAAAAGAGGCCGGAATTATTTCTGGTTTCTTTTTTTATAATTGGTTTATCAGGAGCAAAAAAGAAGCCTGTACCATTGTTTGATACAAGCTCCGGGAGTAACGCTATATTTTATAAAATAATGTTCCTTATTCTTCGCTGGCAGTTTCGTTAATACTTGCTTCTGCTATTTCAGTCAGTGCAACGTCTGTCGCTTTTTCATTTTCCAACGTCTGTTGTAATAAATCTTCGACATCTGTATTACCCATGTTCTGAGCGAAAGCTCTTAGTGTTCCATAAGTAGCAATCTCATAGTGTTCTACTTTTTGCGCTGCGAGAATCAGACCCGCATCTCTGATCATAGTATCCTTATCGGTATCATCAATTATTGAATTTGCTTCAGCTAAGAGGCCTTCCATTGCATCACATTTTTTCGTCGCTGGTTTTTCTCCTAATAGGCTAAATACCTGTTCCAATGTTTCGATGTGAGTTTGTGTCTCTTGTGTATGCTTTTCGAATGCACTAGCCAATTCAGTACTGGTAGCTGCTTTTTTCATTTTAGGTAAAGCTTTTACAAGATGTTTTTCTGCCCAGTAAATATCTTTTAGTTCGTCAACAAAGAATTTATGGAATTCGTTATTTCCCATTTTTTCATTTTTGCCGGTAGACTTTGCTAAGGACTTATTGTCTTTTTCAGTTGTAGGTTTTCCACCTGTGATATTTGCCATAAATTTTTTTTGATTATTATTTACAACTGAATGAGCCAATATTCATGCCCTCATTGGTAAAGTCACTGCCAGATGGAAAACGGGGCTTTTTTAGGGTTTTGTTTTGTGTAGATAACCTTGCCCATAGGGAGAATAAAACCGTCTAATGTAAAAGGAATTGATTGGAGGTTTGCTTGAAATTTGTAGATAATATGGCTTATTTTTTAAAAGAGAATAACCATGGCAGAAGATTGGGCTCTGCAAAAGCATTCACCCAGCTATTGTGGTATACGCCGGATATTCAGTGTATTTCACGTTTTTAGCTCCATGATCTTTTAATGATTTATACAGTTGTCTGTTAGGGTTAACAGGAATTACATTATCTACCTCACCGTGAAAGATCCATATGGGAACATGGCGTGCCTTTTCTGTAAATAATTTGATGTTGGCTTGTCCGCAAATGGAGAATGCCGCTGCAAAATAATTTGGGTGTCATTCCCTCTTTCGCCGGCTCCATGAAGGAAAACGACTAAAGGGTAGGAGTGTTCTTTATAATTTTCAGGGTATAAAATTCTGTAGCGTAATGTATCAGCACCATGAATAAAAACATGTTTTTGATATGCGCCGAAATCTTGTGCTTGTAAGCAATGCGTGTATATCATTAGTGCAAGTAGAGATAAGAGCTTTGCCATATGGAATTTTTGGGAGTAAATATTTGAGTGCTGAATGCTTTTTAGACAACAACTAAATGTAGACTTTTAAAGTTTCAAAAAGGAATGGTATCATGTAATTGAAAATACTCATATAGTTATCAATTACTTATGAAAATTATCATGACAAAGTATGGATTTGTTGCAGTTTTATGACAAATAGGCTTACTTTTACATCCGAAGACGGAATACTCCAATAGATGAATTACTCCACTCATCTCCCCGTTTTTTCTATCAGAAAGCATAATTAAATAATAATGAAATACTTGAAAAGATTCACGGGTCTGCTGGCATTCCTGACTGTTTTACTCACTATGCCTCTTGGACATGCCCTGATGATTGTAATGGAGAAAACCTTTGGTCATGCACATGTTTACCTGGCTGCCTTCCTGCTCGGATTGGCAGGATTACTGCTCCTTATCATCGGTAGCAGACTGAAAACGGAGAATAAAGGTACATTTGCCGGACTATTTGCCGGCTTATTCATTTGGACAGGCTGGATAGAATTCGGTTTCGTTTACATTGCACACCGGTACAATGTACAACCCCTCATTGAAAATGGAAAAGTAGTTACCAAACCTGAGTACCTGATCATGCCTGCATCAGCGGGATTTCTTGTGATCATGATATTGCATTACCTGTTCAGCGCAAAAACAGGATGTGTATTCTTCTCCTGGTTACAGACACATTTAAGGATACCTGTTCCCCGTAATCAACCCATTAAAGCACAAAAGAACTTTGCTGTTATTACGACAGTAGAATTAATAGCATTACTCTGGACATTCTACCTGGTATTATTATTCTCTTATGATCATACTTTCTTGGGAGATCGTCATCCCGTAACATACCTGATTGCCTTCGGATCATTGTTATGGTCGTTATTCCTGATCCGCAATTTATTCAGGGTAAAGCAAATGGGTTATGCCATCCGATATGCTATCCCAACGGTAATAATATTCTGGAATTTCGTGGAGATAATGGGAAGATGGAATGTTCTGGATGAGATATGGGTTAAACCTTACGAGTACTGGTTGGAGATGAGTTTAACATTGGGGATATTTGTGGCACTTTTTGGGGTATCGCTACTGGAGAAGCGGACAACCTAAATTTATATATTTAACTGAAATCCACCTATGTTTGTGATCTCCTGAATAAAGCATGTATGTTCCGAAAGGAGCTTTTGCAGTGAACGAGCTTATGGTTTCTAATATTGAAAAAATTGTGTTGACAGGGATTGCAACCATCGGTGTGGTGCGTATTGTTTCGTAGCTTTTAATAATTTCAGAAGAGGTACATTATTAGAATATAGATCACTGCAAAGGGAATGATAATGGTTCTGGCTATTTGTCTATACCCAACATAGGCGCCAAAATATTCGGCTAGCGGATCTATGCATAAGCAATAAACAAAGAATCCCCTTATCATTACTGGTATCAGAAAGCCGCTGATGCTGCCATTGCCTGTGAAGTAACTATATGCCATTCCTAAGTGAATGACCAGAGAGAACAGTTGTTCAGCATAAATGTAGATCCAGCCCCACAGTTTCTTCGGTTTTGACAGTTTATAGAAGGCACAGGGTATGTAGAACAGTGAAAAGAATTTCAGGAATAAGTAGAGGCCAAAATGGCAACTTTTACATTGTAAATAATCGACTACTATATTGAGTGTGCTGGCAATAGTCCATGCATAGAAAATAACAAGGAGAATCAGCAGAAATTTTACCCATATTATAGGGTTTTCTTTTTTAATTGGATGTATAAAAGGCTTCAATATTGAGGTGTTAAAGCCTTAAAGGTAATACTTTTTATGTATTATTTTCTATTTTCATAAGTATTGGAGCGCTATTTTCTGCAAATTGCATTAACAGTAAAAAGCAATGTCCCTCCCAAAGCACATTATTGACGGATAAATTTCAATATCCGTGTTTCACCTTTATCATTTATTACCTGCAGTATATACATACCATTTGGCAATTGGCTTACATCTGCGGTGAATGTTTGCTGTTTCACAGCTACTACTTTACCATTCACATCCATCACCCGCAGTAGTTTAGGAAGCTGGGTACTTTTTACCTGCAACTGATCGCCTGTTACCGGGTTGGGATATATGCTCACCTGCCATGCCGTTGTTGCTTTGCTGTAGGTAAGAGCACTGGCTGTGTGCAGACTACCATATACCTCCAGTTCATAAATGGAATAACCATACACCGTAATTCTGCTGGTACCATATACCCGCAGGTATCGTCCATGACCTGATAAACCGGTGAGGTCATTATTCAATGTGGAGTTTCCGGTGACTGTTTTTATGGTATCCCAGTTGTTCAGATCTGTAGAAGCGAGTACCAGGTAATTCTGTGCCGCTGCTGCTTCCCATTTAATTTTCACTTCCCTGATGTTGTAATCAGCTGCTAAGTCAACAGTAATATATTGCGGATCAGCGAAGGTACTGGACCAGCGGGTGGTAGTATCACCATCGACTGCATTTGCACCTGTATACAGATCGTTTTCCAGAGAAGATACAGTCACCTGTTTATTCAATGCAAGATTATCACCACTTACTTCATTTTCTGTGGTGGTATAATAAACATTGTCGATGTAAAAATCAGCAGCCGTTGCAGGCGCATCACCAGAGAAGGTAAATGCCTGTGTAATAGCGGTGAGATCGATACCACTCAGACTGCTCACAGGTATTGTTACTTCATGCCATTGTCCATCACGAATCAGTCCGAGTTTCTGTTCCCCGGCTGCATATTCAATGGCGGCACTTGCGTTTGAAGCAATGATAGTAAAGCGGAATGATCCTGAATAGCTGGTCTTAAACCAGAATTTCAGGTAGCCGTTCGTGAAATGAGACAGGTCTCTCAGGTCATTGGCTACACCAAGTCCGAACCAGTTGCCTGCTGCCGCTGTAAATGCCATGACATCGCTACCTTCATAAGGAGTCGCGTTGCTGATGGTAGTCAGGTTATTCCAGACATACAGATTGGCATCCTGTCCGAAAGTCAGTTTGGTGGCAATACCGGCATCATTGGAGTAAATACCGTATTTATCAGCCGTGATGACATTACTCTGGACCGTAAATGTAACAGGAACGGATAGGGTGCTCAGTTTCCCGTTATCAAAGGCTTTTGCTGTAATGGTATAAGTACCTTGTGCAACATCACTCCATGTGAATGAATAAGGCGCTTTGTCGACTGTACCTAATAATGTAGTACCATTATAAAATTCCACTTTATAGATAGTACCGTCATCAGATATAGCTGTGGTGATGGTTACATCTGCAGGTTGTATCAAAGCGGAATTAGCTGTAGGAGCTGTGATACTGATAGCAGGTTGTGTGTTGCCCGGTGCAGCAATGAATACGGTGACAGGTTGGGAGGTAGTCAGTTTCTGCTGATTGTCTGTAGCTTTGGCAATCAGTGTCGCTACCTGTTGTGTACTGGTCTGCCATGTAAAGCTGAAAGGCGCAATGCTGTCTGTACCCAGGTAATTTTCACCATTATAGAAATCTACTTTACTTACACCACCATTGCTGTCATTGGCATTGGTAATGATAGGAATGGCAGCAGGTGTGGTGAATAGGGTATCGTTGCTCAGGTTCGTGATAGCTACGGTAGGAGCGGGGTTGTCAGATACGCCGCCGGTATAGTAGATGTTGTCAATATAAAAATCGGCATCTGTAGCAGGTGCGTCGCCGGAGAGCATGAATAGCTGATTTACTGTCATGAGGTCGATGGCAGTACCAAAGTCACTGACAGGTATTGTCACTTCATGCCATTGTCCGTCGCGTACCAATCCATGTTCGTTTGTGCCATTGAATTGTATCCAGCCTTCTGCTGCTTCAGTAGAAATGCCGACTTTAAACGTGCCGGTATAACTGGTCTTCATGTGAAACTTCAGGCTACCACTGGTTGCGTAGTTGGCCATATTCCTGTTGTCATTGGCTACCCCCAGTCCGAACCAATTGCCGGCGGCGGCGTGTAAGCCCCAGACATGACTGCCTTCGAAAGGAACCGGGTTGGGGATGTTGGTAATATTATTCCAATAATAAAGGTTGGCATCCTTGCCCAGGGTGACCTGATTGTTTACAACCGTGTTGTCAGTAAAAATACCAAAATTGCCTTCAGGGGCATCATTGGTACCCAAAATCAGCTCATCTCCTTTGGTGATGTCCTGATAAAGCCGGATGTAATCAACCTCCATATGGCCTGGTAATGGGGCTGTAACGTCATTTTCAGAATAGATACCGGGGTAATTGCCACCTACTGCCAGATTGAGTAGTATATAAAATGGTTGCTGAAATGCATCCAGTCCATTGCCGCCATTAATCCCGATTTTGTAAAAAGGGTTGCCATCCAGGTAAATGGTCAGGAAGGCGGTGTCCCATACCAGTTTATACAGGTGGTAGTCATCGTTGAGATTGGTGCCTTGCGTAACGGTATCTTTGGCATAGGTTGCGTGGCCGGTATAGCCACCCGGATTTTCCGTCCACCAATGGGTCGCGGAGCTGAGAGTACTGTTGGGTTTTCCTGCTGCAATGGCGCCGGCAAATCCCATTTCCAGGATGTCTACCTCTCCATTGTGTGGCCATTCGCCACCTGTGCTACCCAGCATCCAGAAGGCTGGCCAGAGGCCGTTACCTACCTGAGGTACTTTGATTCTGGCTTCCAGCGTGCCGTAACGGAAGGCCACGCGTCCGTTGGTTTTAATTCTGCCGGAGGTAAATGGTTTGCCTCCCACAGCTTCCCGGCGGGCTTCAATGACGAGGTGACCATTTTCCACTCTTACATTGTTGGTACTACTGGTGTAATATTCGAGCTCGGCATTGCCCCAGCCGCAATTGCCTTTGGAACAACCATCGCCGGTCTCATAGGTCCAGTTGAGTGGATTAAGGGTGGTGCCGTCGAAATTTTCTTCCCAGACCAGTTTTTGCTGGGCCAATAAAAGCATGGGGGTCAGGATAAGACATTCCAGCATGCACATAGGTGTTTTCATATGTATGGTATTTAATGAACGTGGTTCCTGGATGATAGTGCAGCAATAACGGATCAACAAACAAGTCATAATAAAGGTAACAAAAAACCGGGAAGTCCTACTTTGGTTACCGATTTAATTATTTTATTAAAAATGTTGTATTTGCAGTAGTTCTATACTATACGTGGAAAGATTGCTGCAATACCTGATCCTGGTCATGCAGGCGATGGATAATTGCAGGCTTTTTATTTCTTTTGTGGAAGGCATTATAACTTTATTAAACTTTTTGCAAACACCAGGTGGTCATGCACCGTAGGTTTTGCACATTGGTAGTTTTTATCGGTTCATGGAGTCGGGCGTTGAGGTTTTCGGTATATTGAAGCAGCAATTGCAGGTTCACCAAAAAACGTTCGCTGCCATCGGGCAAACGATAGCGACCATTGCCTATGCTATGCACCAGCGTTTCAATCCCGATATCCGATGCAAGTCTTACAAATAAATAGCCGCCGGGTTTCAGCACCCGCCACATTGAGTGGATCATATTATCAAAATGTTCAGGCGTGTTGGCGAAGTGCAACACTGCGCTACTGATTACCAGGTCAAAATAATTATCATCAAAAGGCAGGTTTTCAGCCGGAGCAACTACAAAATTCTCTTTAGGGTTAGTATGGGACAGTATTTGTGATAATTCTTTAACAGCTGATATCGCATTGGGATTAGGATCAATGCCATATACATCATAGCTGTTTCTTAAGAAATAAATCAGGTTACGTCCGCCTCCGCAGCCTGCATCAAGCACCTTTTTACAATTATCATAAGTACCTTTAAGTAGTTGGTCGAAGAGGTAGATATCTATATTCCCGTAAAGGTCCTGAAGTTTTGATTGCATGGATCAAAGTTAGAGGATTAGCCTTGAATATCAAGACTGACTGATCCGGGGAAGGCAATGATTATTATTACAATACAATATAACCCCGTCATATTAAAATAAATAAATCTTTGCACTGCTGACATAGGGTTGTCACTACCCTATATTTCCTTTGTGTCATAAAATAAAATCATGAAAAAAGATATCAAGAGCATACCTGATCATTACACAGCTGTAACGCCATGGATCATATCTCCATCATCGGCTAAATTAATTGAGTTTTTAGAAGCTGCTTTTGATGCGCAGGAAATTCCAAACAGCAGGATAGTGAATGCTGATGGCATGATCATTCATGTGGTGGTTAAGATAGGAGATGCGATGGTCATGTTGTTTGATGCAAGAGCAGGCTGGGCGCCTACGCCGGTTTTTCTGAGTTTATATGTGGAGGACATTGAAGCAACCTGTCAAAAAGCAATCAGGCTGGGCGCTACATCAGTTACTAACATTACCAGTTTATGGTTTGGCGAAAAGGTTAGCAGAATTTTAGACCCGTTTGGTAATCTTTGGTGGATTAACGAACGCGTTGAAGATGTGGACTTTACCAATCCTGAAGAAGTTGGAAAGCGGGCTTCCACGCCAGATGCTGTAGCCGGTATAATCTATATTCAGCAATCGCTGGACGAAGCACTGAAAGCGCAGAGGGCATTTTTAAACTATTAGTCTTTCTGATCAAAAAAGAGGGGCTGACCATTATGGTCAGCCCCTGATATTGTTTATGAATAGTTCTTTTAAAACTTGAAGGTCATGCTACCCGTAACACGAGTAGGATTTTGCGCCGCCAGACGATATGACCAGTACTTTTCATTGGTCAGATTATCCACCTTTAACCCAATTCTGTAGCTCGGTTTGTCATAGAAAACAGCCGCATCCAACACTGTATAAGATGGGATACTAAACTTAAAAGAAGCGGTATTTGTCTGGTAATATTCACTGGCATAGATGCCCCCAAAACCTAAACCAAGTCCTTTAGCTACTCCGGAAGCCAGACGGTAGCTGATCCACAGATTCCCTACTTTAGGAGGACCGGCTGTTGTGGGTCTCAGTCCCAGTATAGAAGCATTGGCCTTTGTGTATTTACTATCATTGTAAGTATAACCAGCTATAATGTTTAGACCTTTTATCGGATTCGCAATTACTTCTACCTCATATCCTTTACTTAACTGTGTACCATCCTGAATGGAGTAGGTAGCATGGTCTGGATCATCACGGGTAACATTAGTAACAGAAATATTGTAGTAGCTCAATGTTGCACTCACTTTGTTGAGGTCTAATTTCACCCCACCTTCCCATTGATTAGCCTCCGTTGGCTTAAAAGTGTTACCCTCAAAGTCAGATCCCGAAACGTTGTTGAACCCGTTCATATAGTTACCGAAGATGGAGACCTTATCTTTAACAATCTGGTATACAGCACCGAATTTCGGTGACAGCGCGGTCTGATTATAATTCCCTGCTGTTGAATCCTGAGCAGGATAATAAGAACCTTTGTTCATATACCTGTCCACCCGCAGGCTGGCCATTACCAATAATTTATCAGTAATGTTCAGTACATCAGATACATAAGAGCTATAGGTTTCTTCTCTTCCGGATACAAAATTGGTATATGTAGCATTTGCAAAGAGCGGCCTTACCTTTTCACGTGTAAAGTTATTATATCCTGTACCGGGCTTTCTGACATCAATAGGGGTCATGTTTACAGTAGCATCATTCCGGTTTGATGTGAGGCTGTAATAATCCAGACCAGCAACAATCCTATTCCTTAATCTGCCAATTTTAAAGTCGCCGATGAAATTCTGCTGAATATCGGTTCCATAATAAGGATAATCCTGGTTAGTGACAGACTGGCGTACTGTTGTATCTGATGTCATTGTTAGTTGCACAACATATCCTTCAGAAGAAGATCGTGTTCGCGAAACAATTGTCTGAGAAGTCCAGCTTTTGGAAAGTATATATTTCGCTTGCGCAAAGATGTTATACTGCTGGCTGTTATAGTTGATAGTATTATTCGCAAAAGAAAGCTTGTAAGGAATATGGTAGTCCACAATGCTTTTAGCCGTTCCATTGGAATAAGGCGCCAGACGGGTAGGAGAAGTGGCTTTATTTAAACCGAATTCTATATCCAGGGAAAGCGTCAGTCTGTCGTTCACTGCATATGAGAAACTGGGTGCTATCAGAAAACTTCTGGTGAAGCCTGCATCCTGGAAACTATTCTCACTATGTAAAGCTGTATTTACCCTCAACAATGCGGTTTTCTCTTTATTTAGCGGGGAATTGATATCCATAGTGAGACGGTTCAGGTTCCAGCTCGCACCAGAATATGAAACTTCCCCCCAGAAATTCTCAAAAGGTTTTTTTGTTACCCTGTTAAACAGGCCTCCGAAAGAAGATACAGTACTACCAAACAATGTAGCAGATGGTCCTTTGATCACCTCTATACGTTCAAGATTTACCGGATCAATAGTTGTGTAGGTAAAGCTGCTTACACCATTACGTACGAGCTGAGGTGTCGCAAAACCTCTTGAAATAAAGGTTGTTCTACCCTGGTTTCTTATTTCTGCGATACCGGCGCCTGGTACATTCTTAAAAGCGCTGTTATAGTCAGTGATCAGCTGTTCTTTCATCAGCTCTTTGCTTACAACAGTATATACCTGTGGGTTCTCCATATTGCCGAGTGGCATTTTGGAAACATCCATGCTTTCCTTTCTTCCAAAACGGTTACCACCACTGGTTACCACCACTTCTTCCAGCTTTTGTGAAGAAGCACCTAATACAATTTTAATATGGTTTTCCCGGCCTTCTTCAGCCTTCACTTCTACCACAACAGCCTCCAAACCTATTAATGATGCTTTCAGATGATAGGTACCGCCCCGGATATTTTTGAAATAAAACATACCATTTTCATTGGTAATCGCCCCTTTTGATAGTTCCTGAATAATAACTGTTACTCCCGGAGCAGGTTCTCCATTATTAGTAACAACGATACCAGAAATACCTGTTGGCTTGTCGTCTATATCATTTCCATAGCTGGCAGACTTATTAAATAAGAAAAATGATAATATTAGCGCAAGAACTGAATACAGTTTCCTCAGATGCATTCCCATTACAAAATTAAATTAGAATGCAAAAGTGCACAGGCCGCCGGAAATAATTATATCCAAAGTGGAAACTTTTTAATCGGATCGGGAATTTTTTCATCCTTTTCTATTTAAAACCTGTTTTGCCTGTGAGGGATTGTTATCTTTACGATATACAGATGGTACCACGCCTTTGTACTTTTTAAATATTCGATTCAAATGGCTTTGATCGGTAAAGCCAAATTCGAAGGCAATTTCATTTATTCGCATATCGGTAAGCCGCAGGCGGCTTTCAATTAATTTTATTTTATACAGCGTAATGTATTGTTGCAGGCTTTCGCCCGTATGCTTTTTAAAATATTCACTGATATAATTAGGTGATAGATTGAATTTTGCTGCAATTTGTTCAATTTTTAATTTCTCAGGTTGAAATATAAACTGGTGCAGATAATTTATTACCGGCATTACATTGGTTATATTTCCGTTAAGAACTTCTATTTCCTGTAAGGTAAGGTTACGGGCAGCAAAAGAGATAATGGTATTGATAAGCTGTTGTGTAATCTTTTCCTGGTGGGGAGATTTGGTTTCTTTTTCCCTGATCAATGCTTCAACGGCCGCTCTGATGAATGGTTTATCTGTAATAGTTTTTAGTATGCAGCCCGGCAAGTGATTATAACTGTTGAAAATATATTCCAAATCCTTAATGTTTTGACTCGTTTGTAGCTTTAGATAGTCATTACTGAATCGGATAAAGAAAAATCGGCTATAAGAATCAACTTGAAAACTATGTTGATCCTGCGGGAAAATGAGAAACAACTTATTAGGTGCATAAGGAAGTTGATGCCCATTGATCATTTGGATTCCGGTACCATCCAGCACAAATACCATCTCGAAAAAGGTATTTTTATGTGCCCTTGCGCTGTAATTGTAAGTTTCTAATAATTCCAGATCGTACGTAGTATATAAGTTCTTTGTTTCCACACCTGCAATTTTACAATTTTTTCCTGCATATATCCTTGCTCCGGGCGGGCTTTTTAGTTGAAATTTGTACAAAAATTATGTTTATGACTGATTTATGTTATCTCCTGTTACGCCTGGTGGCTGGTGTAAGTCTTTTTGGGCACGGATTAGTTAGGCTACCCAAACTTGCTGGATTTAGCCAGTGGATGACCGGTACCTTTGCAAAATCAATGTTACCTCAAAGCCTGGTTATGCCCTTTAGTTATATGTTACCAATAGCAGAATTTATAATAGGTCTTCTATTGATTCTTGGTCTGTTTTCCAACAAAGCCATTCTAGCGGGCGTAATCGTGATGCTGCTACTAATATTTGGTACTTGTATGATTGAAAACTGGGAAGCCCTTCCTTCTCAAATTATTCATGCGCTTGTACTCATTATGCTGTTGCAGTTTATAGCCAGCAACAATATTTCTCTCGATAAATTTTTAAGCAAATACTAGAATTATGAATAGTAGAAGAACATTTATTCGACAAAGCGGATTACTCACAACTGCGGGTTTGCTGGCTGGCGTCGTTCCATTGTCTGCTGTAGCACAACCACAAACAAATTCAGATACCGCAACTCAACCGAAAAGATCAAAATGGTCTGATGGTTCGAGGTTAGTGATTTCGGTTTCTATGCAGTTCGAAGCTGGCGGGCAACCTGAAAATGCTGAAAGTCCATTTCCTCAAAATATGCAGAAAGGTTACAGGGATCTGCCATCTGAAACATGGTATCAATATGGATACAAAGAGGGAATTCCCCGCATGTTGGACAATTGGGACAAATTAGGTGTCAAAGTTACTTCGCATATGGTTGGTAGTGCTGTACTTAAAAATCCTAAGCTCGCAAAAGAAATTGTTGACCGGGGTCATGAAGCTGCAGCACATGGTATGAACTGGTCAACCCAATATACAATGTCTTATGAAGAGGAGAAAAAGTTCATCAAAGACGGTGTAGATGCAATTAAACAGGTAACAGGTTTTACTGCGGTCGGTTATAATGCAAACTGGCTTCGCCGGGGCGAAAACACACTAAAGATTTTACAGGAATTGGGTTTTTTGTACCATATTGATGATTTAAGCCGTGATGAGCCTTTTATACAAAAGGTAAACGGAAAAGATTTTGTAACAGTTCCTTACACACTACGGTGTAACGATATCCAATTAATCGAGGGGAAGAATTTTTCGACAGAACAATTTCTAAACCAGGTGAAAATGGAGTTTGATCAGCTATACGAAGAAGCCGAAAATAATCGCAGACAGATGTCTATCAGTTTTCACGATCGTATCGGTGGCACTCCCCAAATGGTACAGGCGACCAAAGAATTATTTACTTATATGAAGCAACACAATGGTGTGAGCTTTAAACGCAAAGATGAAATTGCACGCCAATCGATGGAAGACAAAACAACCATTAGAGAATAGCGTAATTGGGACTATTTATCCTTACAGTTTCAGGCATTGTTATATAGACTATAAATCTTTTATTTCTTTTGAAATCCCNNGGGATTTCAAAAGAAATAAAGATTCAAATAAGCGTCAGATGGAGTCTAAGCCACATTATGCTAGCTGTCGGAGTATTTGTGTCAACAGATCATCAACAACCTATTCTGTCCGGATTTTTCCTTTGGCGCACGGTGAAGACAAGGAGGAACCTTACTTTCAGGATGATCAACCGCCAACCTCCATAGGTTACCAAGGCCTAAGCTTATTATACGCGCATCAGGTTCAGCCTGATAGTGCAGATCAAAGAAATGTTCACTTAAGAATGAATCAAAACCTTCATCTGGTCCATGATATAGTTTTTTGAGTTCATCACGTATTTCTGGAATAAGTACTTTCTTTTTGCCTTGTGAATTTGGCAATATTTCACTTGACTCGCCATAGTAAGTGCATAAAAAGGTATTGGTTGGTATAGGAGAACGATCTACATGAAAAGAATAAACATCTGTTGGAAAAAAAGGGTAGGAGTCATCCCGATCATAGTAGTTAATTACATTAAGGATTGGCGATGCGCCATGAGCTTTCAATAACTTCAGGTCATTTAAAAGAATTTCACGGGCAAGTTGTCCTTGTTCACTCAACTGAAGTTCACAAAGGTCCTCTTGTTCAATGACCGTTATATTTTCGTTTAGCGTTACCTTTTTAACAATCTCAGAAAAATCACCAATTAGTTTACGAGTCCAGCAGATGGCATTAACTTCTCCACTAAATGGCGTAGCAACGAGGTCTTGAAAATTCGAGACACGGTGAATTTGATTCTCAGTATGAGATAAGTCTATCATGGTACAATTCTTTGATAACGAAGTATGCGGATAACAGCCAGTTGATTGAAATTTTTTTGATGAAGATAATAACAAAAAATGAGAGATAATCACTAATAATAGGTGGCAATAAGTCAACAGTATGTAGGGCGTTTAAAAGAAACATTACTAAACGATGAGCTGGAGCTAAAGTCTACATTGCTGTCCTTGCCCAGGAGAAGACAGACTTAAGGTATAATGAAAAGCATAAACTTATTGTATTTTCATTTGATCTGAAGGAGCAAGCCCGGAAAAAGATGATGATAGAAAATTTAGTCCTGAATTCATCTCATCTCAGTGGCGTAAGGATGTGGCCCTGGGTGTATCCTATGTATAGTTTTATATAAAAGGGTTTCCATAATTATTTTTTAAATGATATAATTGAGGATTTTTTCAGCGATCAGAAAATACCCCGAGTAGTGGTAAGGCTTTTGGTAGTAATTGATCGCACCGTTGTTCATACATTCTTCTCTGATTGTAATGTCTGTTCCTGTACTCCAGATTATCTTAGGTATGCCTATTAGATTATTCTGGTCTTTTAGTCTTTTTAATACCTCCACACCAGTATAGAAAGGCATATTGTAGTCGAGAATAATTAGTGATGGCTTATCATCATTGTCGTTCTCGTTTATTTTGTTCATAAAATTTTTTCCATTATCAAAAACCTGCATTTTAATGCCTGGGTTGAGCGCATTAATAACTGCTATCAAAATTTCCTGATCATCTGAATCGTCATCTATAATATAAATTAATTTTTTTTCTTCTTTTTGCATTGTGGTAAAAATTAAAAATAAGGAATGATGAATTAATAAATAACAGTTTCATAGATGTCATAATCTAATTTGCCAGATGGCGTGTCTCTGTAAGGAGAACAAGCTTGGATCTGTTAGTCCCATCCGGTTGGCCAGCTGATAAGCTTAGGAACAATCAGCCGGCCTTAAAAATATTTAACCCAGGTTCATCCTGTGCGCTAAATAATAATATAAAGTGTTTGATTGTTTTTCCAGGCTTAGTCTGCAATATTGCGGGAAATGTGATAATAACAGGTATGAGTGATTTTTGCTCATTTATAGATATTGGGTAAAAGGTATTAGGTTTAGTTGGACCATTTCATCCGCCTACATGTATAGTTGGATAGTGGAAAGATTATTCATACAACTTTCGATTTATCTGGTTCTCTGGCGAGGTTGTATTTATAAATATCCTTCATTTTGGCACGACCTCCAATTACGTAGAAATCGATTACTATTTGTATCTGGGTGTAGGTTCGCATTCTCTTATGGTAAAATTCTATTTGAATTTTTGTTAAAATCAATATTGTAATTAAGATCTTCATTAGGTAATGTTTAAATCTTTTGCAAAGAAGATAATTAAGTCATTCTTGTGAGGTTAGTATGAACACCTGGTAAAACCAGTGAAGATTTTAACAACATTGTATAATTTATTTGTGCCTTAATTTGGATCATTATTGGTGGCTTAAATAGAAGTAAGCCTTTTTTATTAGGTTACAATTGTCAGAAATTTGAGGTACATGAACAAGATTTTAACTAGCGTCAGGGATCGAAAAAGAAATAATATAAATATTTTTTTATCTGTGTACAAGATAGTATCCAGATGGCCGACGAATCAATGATATTTGTCAACCAGTGCGGTGATGTTGAATGAGAAATGATAATAAATATGGGTTAAATTATTCAAATTGCCCATGGTGTGCTCGATTTGCTTTGGAGAACAAGGGAGTTAAAAGGACGTGGAATTATAAATATTAATAGGACATATGATGAATGTTATTTTTTTATATTGATTCCAGAAGATTTATATATGTCGGGAAAACTATAGTAGGAATATTGGGAAATTATTTTTGACTCAAAAATCATCTTTAGTATTAATTTGATAATGAAGTTGTTTATACTT
>NZ_MTKN01000063.1 GCF_001975825.1 [Flexibacter] sp. ATCC 35208 | reverse complement strand
CAACTTCTTCAGTGCCCTCTCTTCGGGACGCCCCCTTTTTTTTATTTGGGTACCTTTTTCATACATGCACTTCCTGTTACTTATAATACATCCCCTCTTATCTATTTCCTGTGGAATCGTATCACCTGCATACTCAGTGCATCCAGCGTCATACTTCCTTTTGTTAATGCTGTTTCAATAGAAACAGGTACGCCCCTGTCTTCTTTTAATATTGTCACATTTGCCTTTGATTGCAATGCACCAAAAGCTTTCAGATTGACATTTACTTTAGCGTCTGTACCACCCGCATTTACAATCTTTACAATGATATCTCCTGTCTTTGTATCCTTCACACAGGATGCTGCCAGCGTAGAATCCTTCTTACGATCAAAGGTCACTACATCACTGATATATACATCTCCTGTATTCGCAGAAAACAGCTGCTGTACATAGTAGTTCACCGTTGGATATACACCTGTATTGTCAAAATAAATCAGGTCCGGATTCCAGTTGGTATTTCCTTTCTTTGCCAGCAGTGGTGCATAAGAAGCCATGTGTACCACATCACCGTTTCTTTCCAGACTGGTCATATAAGCAGCTTCAGAGATAGCGTTGATAAACCTGTTGCCTTTAGAAGCATATTCGCCAACATACACTTTTGCTTTTTTCCTGTCATACTTATCATAGCGAAGATTATTCTTCAGGAACCATTCAGGGTCATTATAATAATGCTCATCTACTACCGGTACTTTCAGTTTGTTTACGATCTCCCATCCTTTCTCATAATCTTCACCTTCAGAGAAAGGACCAGCTGTACCAATTACTGTAATTTCCGGATGCTTTGCTTTCACAACATTATAAATCATGGTGAAGCGTTCTTCAAAACCTGGGGTCATTTTATCTTCATTACCAATACCAACGTATTCCAGGTGGAATGGCTCCGGATGACCTGCAGCAGCGCGCCTGGCTCCCCAGGCAGAAGTAACGGGACCATTTGCAAATTCTATCAGATCCAATACATCCTGGATATATGCCTGCATATCCTGCATAGGAATACCTTTCTGACCTGTGCCACCAATCGCCCAGGTACCGCCGGAATTCTGGCAACTCACAGCAGCAGCCAGGATAGGTACGGGTTTAGCACCAATGTCTTCACAGAACCGGAAATATTCAAAATAACCCAATCCCATTGACTGGTGATAGTTCCAGATGTTGCGCTGATCAACACGTGCTTCTAAAGGACCAATGGTATTTTTCCAGTTGTAAATGTTTGCGATACCATCTCCATGTACCAGGCATCCACCGGGAAAACGCATAAATTTCGGGTGCAGATCTGCAATCGCCTGTCCCAGGTCAGCCCTCATCCCGTTTGGCCTGTCCTTGAATGTTTTCTTTGGAAAAAGCGACACCTGATCCAAAGCCAGTTCGCCAATACCTTTTGCGATGATCACCACACAGGCGCTGTCATCGCTTTTATTCACCGTAATACTGGCGGCATATTTCTGCCAGTTTTTATCTTTTATATCGAAAGTGGTTTCGCCGTAAATATCTCCTTTTTTGCTGCGGAGACTTACAGTGACAGGCATGGCATTGCCAGCAAGTCTATTTGCGAAAAACGATACATCGTACTGTTCGCCTTCTTTTACAGAAATACCATTAAAACCGTAGTTAGTTAATCCAAGACCTTCCTGTCCTGCATCCTGGATATCCAGTACTACATAATGCGGATTATTTTCATTGAGTGGAGACTTCGTTTCCACCGATATTTTGCCGTAAGCAAATCCTTTGGGTGTGTACTCCCATGCTGTCATTGGATTCCATCCTCTATGGTCCGATCCTGTATATTCAAAAGAACGGTTCTGGATGAGTTCTGCATACAATCCCCCATCAGCAGCATAGCTGATGTCTTCAAAGAAGATACCGAATAGGTCAGGACTGATTGCCTTCTGCCGTTGGGCAAAGGTAGCCGTGGAATAAAGGGCGATGATAAATGTAAATAATGGACGTTGCATATAAATTGAAATCTACGTTAGTGTTAATATACAACTACGATTTATTAATGAGTATAAAAATCTTTAAATATCATTTTCTTTTTGAATACAGTCTACTTTTCAAGTAATTATTCTGCTCAAAAACTTACATTCATTTACTAATATTTTTAGTATTTTGCGCTAAATTAATTAGCTTTGTGTCAGTAGAATTAGAACAGGTTTTCGAAGGTGCTTATTTCTTACAACAGGGAAAAAAGATTAGGATAAAAGGCACGGATTTACCAAATATCCTGCAGGTTATCGATACGCTGGAACCAATATTGATCGAACGCGCTGAATTGTCGCTTTTCCGCTTCTCCACTATGGATGGAAGGACCGGCACAGTTCTTCGTCCAACAGCACTTGGTAACAAGTTTTGGCTGAAGCCTGGCATGGGAGGAAAATGGTTTGTAGGTGTAGATGAAGTCCTGACTTCTGCTTACATCTACTACATTCATCAGCTACAACGGCTCTTCTTTTCCCTCTTTGAAGAACAACTCAGGTACCCCAGTGATGAAGTACCCACTGGCAAATCTGCGAAAAAAACCTACTACTATAAACCTCAGCACCAGGTTAGCTCAATAGTAGTAGAAACCAATAATCCGCGCATAAAAAGTGGCTATTCCAGGAAAGCAATCCTGGTGCCTGTGCCGGATGAATTGTACTACCTCACCTCCGACATGCGGTTGCTGATCCGGTCCAAACAATTGGGATACGCCATCTGGGAAGTAGTAGAAAGCCCGCCACTCTTCGTGCATGACGGCAAACCCTGGGGCCTCCGACTGGCAGCAGGTAAAACCGTCACCGAAGAGGAGACGGCAAAAGCAGGAAAGTGGCTGCTGAAGCATCTGATAGGAAATGAAGTGAATTTTACTTAAGCAACAACGGGGACAAACTCAAATAACAAAGGGAATAAAACAAACGACCGGTAATAAAGAACTTTGTAGCACCCTCAGACTGTATATCTCAAAATAACAAAGAAATCGCCTTCAACATGAACTATTCAACATCTTCATCGTAAAGCTCGCTTTTGAGCTGCATTCATGCCAACACAAAAGGATGATCAGCATGCATTGTTTCTAAACGACAAGTCTGCACTCACTGTGTGCAGCAGCTATAGCTATGCCATCACCTCACTTGTGTCAGTTAGGAGTACTCCGCACCCCCGGAGTACCCCTAACTGCGCGGGTGGCTTGCTCACAGCCAACAAGCGTTTTCATTTTTTTCACGAAAGTAGTCGATCGACAACTTTTTATTTTCTAAAATGTGATCATTTTTCACCCGGAATGTCTGAACTAAAAGTAATATTAAAAGAGCTCGGCGGAAAGATCAAAGCAATTCGTAAGCAGAAAAAAATGACCCAGCTGGATCTCGAAGTTTCTTCCGGTGTACATGCCGGAGATATTTCGAAAATAGAAAATGGCATGAAAAATCCCGCTGCGACTACGCTCATCAAATTAGCCGCTGCACTCGAAGTTGAGCTGAATGAATTTTACCCCATCAGGAGAATTGAAAATTAATTGTCTGGCTGACAAATTCCTATATTATTAAGCCTTTTCACTCAAACGGTCGCTCCACGATCGCAAAACCCTGCTGCTGTCAATGACAACAGCGGGGTTTCTCTTTTCACTCAGCTTTTTATTACATTTGGTCAGCCACGTAATGATATGACTTTACTACCCGAAAGCCGCCAGCAAGACCTTTCATTCCATGACCTCCGCCTGGAATCTAACTTTGAAACCTTCTTCAAGGCTCTTTACCCTCAACTCTGCGTATACTGCAAAATCAAATACAACTTCAACGTGCACCTCGCCGAAGACATCGTAAATACCTCCTTCTCCAAACTATGGGAAGCCCGCCATACCCTCAACCCGACCCTCTCGGCCAAAGCATATCTCTTCAAAATCGTTAACAACCAATGCCTTAACACCCTCAAACACCAAAAGGTACAGGATCAGTATACCCAGGCCCAGCTCAATATAGCTGATCCTTTGTCCGCCACGGACGATCTCGACCTCAAACAACTCCGCGACGCCATCAACATGGCCATTGCCGAACTACCTGACCAGATGCGAAAAATATTTGAACTCAACCGCCACGACGGACTTAAATACACCGAAATAGCCGCACTACTACATCTATCTGTCAAAACTGTAGAAACCCAGATGAGCCGGGCACTGCTCAAACTCAGGAAAAAACTGGCCGCCTTTATCCGCTAAAAAATATTTTCACCCCTTGTAGGGGTAAAATTACTTTCACTTGTATTAATATCCGAGCGCATGGAAAATACAATCAACGATGAACTCCTGACCAGGTACCTGGCAAATGAGGCCACCGCCTCAGAAAAAGCCCTCGTCGAGCGCTGGATAGCTCTCAGCGCGGAAAACTGCCAATACCTGGATACCCTCCGCCTGGCATGGCAACTCGCCGATGCCAGGCAAACGCTTGATTATGTGCTGGATGAAATGAACATGGACGAAAAATGGGTGCAGTTCAAACAGGCAGGAGAAAAACCGGTGTCATCAAAAAGACCGTTCGCTATACTGGCTGCCGCAGCTGCCATCTGTCTGCTTATGATCGTTAACTGGCAATGGATCGGTAAAAGACCATCTACCAATATTGCGCTGTCAACCAGACCTGCTTTGCATGACAGCCTGCATCATGCTACAAACACCACGGGTGTACCCATGAAACTCACCATGGGAGACGGTACCGGCATCCTGCTGGCTGATCAAAGCGCACTTACCTGGCGGGAACCATTTACCCACAACCGCGCGATCAGTATGACAGGGAAGGCATTTTTTCAGGTAACAAAAGACGACCAACATCCATTCACAGTGATCAGTGGAGAAATCACGACGACAGTATTGGGAACGGGTTTTGAAGTCAATTCATTTCATGATATCAGGGTCAGATTATACACTGGCAAGGTGATGATCACTTCTTCCAACACAGGAAGAATGAAGAACAAAGTATACCTCTCTCCCGGACAGGAATTTATTTATGGCAACCGGATCATCGTGCACTCTTTCCTGCAGAACACCGCTTCTGCTACGAGAGACAGTCATCCTGCAGAAGATCCGTTCATCGCCAATAGCGAAGAGAACAACTGGTATATGTTCAACAACCAATCGCTGGAAGAAGTGCTGAATCAACTCGAAGCACTCTATAAGGTGAGAATTATTTATAACAGATCCGATATAAAGGATATCTATTTCACGGCCAGATATGAAAGAACAGAATCACTTGCATCTATCTTAGCACGAATTGCAAAATTGAACAACCTTAAGATGACCGACAATGATAGCGTTATGATAATTAGAAAGTAAAACCCGTATACATATTTTCCACGTATAGCCCATCGTATCAGTCATACCGATTGATAACAGGGCTGTTGTTTCCTGATAAAACTACAATGCTGTATGAAATGTAAGCAACCCTGGACCCGGGCGTCCATGATAGCCCTGATCTTCCTACCCTTATGGACCTTTGCGCAAACAAAAATGAGCGACGTAAAAGGGATCGTACACAGTGAAGATAATCATCCCGTAATAGGCGCCACCATCGTGATCCGCAACACACAAAGCAATTTCACCACCGGCGCAAAGACTGACACCGCCGGTCTGTTCTATGCCAGCTTACCAGCAGGTGGCCCTTACCATTTTACCATTACCAGTATCGGCTTTGAGCCAAAGAATTATTCCGGTTATCAGCTCAGACCCGGTACTACCTTTACGCTGGACGTATCACTCAAAGCTGCTGTCGGCTCGCTGGACCAGGTGGTGGTAGTAGGTTATGGCACCCAGCGCAAATCCAGTCTGACCGGTGCTGTGGCCTCTCTCAATACAGAGAACCTGCAACAACGTCCTGTGACCCGGGTAGATCAGGCACTCATTGGCCAGATGGCCGGTATCTCCGTTAAACAAACAACTGGTACACCCGGCAAGGCTTTCAGCGTACAGGTAAGAGGCGCTGCTTCTATCTCTGCCGGCAATGAGCCTTTGTATGTGATAGATGGTTTTCCATTGTCTACTGCGGCTCCCGGTTCTGCGGGCAGCTTTGGTAGCGGAAATCCACTGGATAACATCAACCCTGATGATATCGAATCTATACAGGTATTAAAAGACGCCGCTTCTTCTGCCATCTACGGATCCAGAGGCGGCAATGGGGTAGTGCTCATCACCACCAAAAGAGGAAAAACAGGTAAGGCAGAAATCAGTTTCAATGCCAACGCAGGTTATTCCAAAGCTGTAAAAAAACTGGATGTGCTCAGTGGCAAAGAATGGATAGACAGGGCAACTGAAATGATCAATCAACAATGGGTGAAGTCAGGCGCTAACAGGACTGCGACACAGAGCAACGATGAGAGAAGAACACTCCTTGGCTTACCTGCCAGTGGTATTGACATCAACTATATGACGGATGATCGCTGGACACAACCCAACTACGGTGGTTTGAAATTCATCGACTGGCAGGATGAAGCATTCAGACAAGCGGCTTTGCAGAACTACCAGTTATCTGCCAGAGGTGGTACAGGCACGCTGAACTATTTCCTCTCCGGTAACTATACCAAAACAGATGGCCTGGTGAAAAAGACAGATTATACCTTGTACTCCGTGCGGGCCAACTTCGAAGTAAAGGCGAATGACAGACTGAAACTGGGATTGAACATCAACCCCTCCTACTCTATCACCAATGATCCCGGCGTAGAAGGGAAAGACAATATACTGCATCAACTGGTATCAGCCACCCCCGTACAGCTATTCGATGCAGAAAATGTAAACGTATTCACCTACGACCGTTATCCATGGGCCGTTTCCAACAATAGTCCGGTTGCTAAGCTGCTGTACTTTATTGGCGCGACCAGGCGTTTCAGAACATTGACCAGCCTGTATGGTGATTATGAAATAATAAAAGACCTGCACTTTAAAACGACCGTAAACCTCGACAATACGGATAACACATCAAAGACTTACCAACCCAATGGTGTCACTGTATCCTCTTATTCTACAAGGCTTGCATCTCCCAATGCCGGTACTTATGGAGCACTGTCTCAATACCGTCGTCAGACATTCGTCAATGAAAATACATTTAACTACAATCACAACTTTGGGCAAGCGCATGATGTATCATTGCTGGCAGGTTTCTCCTACAACAGTGATTACCTCTACGCCAACCTGGAAAGATCTTCAGGTGGCTTCAACTATAGTAACATCACCACACTGAATGGCGCTGTAGCGATCACAGGTAACAGTACAGAAACGCAGAACAAACTGCTCTCCTTCTTTGGCAGGACACAATATGCATACAAAGGGAAATACCTGTTGTCTGCCAGCTTGCGTCGTGATGGCTCCTCCCGCTTTGGTAATAATACCAAATGGGCCTTATTCCCCGCTGCTTCTGTAGGATGGAATATAACAGACGAACCATTTCTGCGCAATGTAAAACCATTGAATAACCTGAAACTCCGTGTGAGCTATGGTGAGACAGGCAACTACAACATCGGGGATTATGCCAGCATTGCATTGCTCACTGCCGCCAATGCATCACTGAACAATACATCGGTAGCAGGACAAACACAGGGTTCAATTGTGAACCCTGATCTTACATGGGAAAAGAGTCAGACCATCGATGGAGGTATTGATTTTGGTCTCTTCAATAACCGGCTCACAGGTTCCATCGATTACTATAACAAAATTACATCCAGTCTGCTGCTGAATGTGCCCATTCTCGCCACCACAGGGTTCCAGACATACCTGAGCAATGCAGGAAGAGTGAAAAACAATGGATGGGAGTTCGAACTAAATGCGAAAGTCATCAACACGAAAGACTTTAGCTGGAACCTGGGCGGGAACCTGACCCTCACTAAAAATAAACTGGTGGCATTGCCAAACGGACAAACACAAATCGTAATTCCATCCAGTCTGGGCGATGCAGCAGTACATAGCATACTGAAAGTAGGTGAGCCGATCTACAGCATCTATGTATTAAAAAGGACCGGCGTACTGAGCCAGGAAGATATTGACAAAGGCGTACCCCTGTACACCAGTGAAACAGCCGGCGATCCAAAGTATTTTGATGCCAATGGCGACGGTGTGATCAACAGTAGTGACCGTGTGATAGCAGGTAAGCCCAGCCCTGATAAGATATGGGGCATCAACAGTACCTTCCGGTACAAAAACTTTGACTTCGCCTTCCTCGTACAGGGACAAAGTGGTGGCGCTATTTACTCTTTACTGGGCAGGGCCATCAACCGGGTCGGTATGAGCTCCCTGGAAAATACCCTGGGCATTATGCGGGATCGCTGGCGCTCTGCCGAAGAACCGGGTAATGGCATCACCAGCAAGGCCGTGACCAGTACAACCTACATCGCTAATACCGACTGGTTATATTCCTCTAACTACTGGAGAGTACGCAGCATTACACTGGGTTATAACCTGGGCAAGGCATTGAAAGCAAAACAGATCAATGCCGCCAGAATATACATCACAGCCGAAAACTACTTTGGTCATGACAGATACTACGGTGGTTTTAACCCTGAAGCTGCCAACACCGATGTAAGCGGAAGTACCTCCTTCCCCGAAGCGGGCGACTATGGCGGACTACCACTGCCAAAATCACTGATACTCGGTTTAAACATCACCTTTTAATCGCATTCCACATGAGAAACATATTGATATTACTGGCGATATTCATCATTCCTTCCTGTAAGACCGACCTGGATTTACAACCTGTTTCGTCCGTAACGACAGATAACTTCTTCGCTAATTCAAATGACTTTATACAGGGGACGAACGCTATTTACAACGACCTGCTCAGGTATCCTGACAGACTATACAACCTGTCAGAAACCCGCTCTGACAACCTGTATGCCGTATCAGATGGCGGAGTAAGGGACTGGGAAGGCGTGAACGACTTTTACAATGACCTCTCCACCAATGCGTATATGTCTGAGGCATGGGTCACAAATTACAATGGTATTTTTCGGGCGAACCTCGTATTAGAGAACCTCGCTGACAGAGGCAACCTTGTTACAGACACCATTCTGCGCACCCGCCTGCAGGCAGAGGCAAAGTTTCTCCGTGCCTTCTTCTACTTTGACCTGGTGAGACTGTTTGGCAAGGTCCCTCTTATAGACAAAACCGTACTGGCCGCAGAAGCAGCCACAATAGGCAGAAGTCCGGTCTCCGACATCTATGACCTCATCATCAGTGATCTGAAATACGCCGCCGATCATTTACCATCTACGAATGGCACCACCTCTTCAGCAGATACATATGCTACGGCAGACAGGGGCCGGCCTACAAAATATGCAGCCAAAGGAATCTTAGCTCTCGTATACATGACCCGCTCCGCTCCTACCTATAGCATGGAAGGCCCGGGACTGGGACTGAATGAATGGCAGCAGGCAGCCGATCTGCTCAACGAAATCATCAATAGCGGGAACTATGCCTTCCTCTCTTCCTTCACCGATATCTTTTCGTATAGCAACGAATACAACAAAGAGGTCGTTTACAACATCGACTATACTTCCGGGGCCTCTCCCTCAGTCGGCGCCTCTTACCCCGGCATTTTAGTTCCTGATACCTATTTTTCGGCTATTTCAAAAAACACACAGGGAGGGCTCACCATTCGTCCGGTGTCAACAGACCTGCTGAATAGTTTTGAGGCAGGCGATATCCGGAAGACCTTTACCATCCAGACAGGATATACAAATACCAACGGACAGGTAGAGACCCGCTCCTTCCTGAAAAAGTATGTAGACATCACAAAGGTGCCTACAGTGACACAGGACTGGTCCATCAACTTTATCGTGCTACGGTATACGGATGTACTGCTGCTGAAGGCAGAATGTGTTTTACATGGCGCTTCGGGTTCACAGGGGGCAGATGTAGACGCGATCGTGAACCAGGTGAGGGTAAGAGCAGGGTTGACAGGCGATAAGGCAAATGTGACCCTCGCAGAACTGATGGAAGAAAGAAGAAAAGAGTTCGCCGCCGAAGGAACCAGGTGGCATGACCTCGTAAGAAGTGGGTTAATCATCTCGATAATTTCAGCCTGGATCACGTCCGAAGACGTCCAGAATAAGATTCAGACGTTCACACCGGACTACATTATTTATCCTGTTCCAAAATCACAGCTGGATATAGCACCAGGGCTGTATACACAGAACAATGGGTACAACTGACTATTAATGGAAAGTATCACCATGATTTGCAAACATACCATGGTGATACTTTCCATTTCAGTTTGTCATCCAAACAATTTCAAAACTATTTTTCATTACTACAGTACCTACAACATTGGAAATTATTCAAAAAAACGACCCTCCTTTTTTGGTCGGAGAAAAAAAGTTGCTTTTTTCTATCGTTATATTCAAAAGGAGTCCTAATTTTTCACCAGGAATTGAACGAAACGTTTCCCCAATTAACATTCTAAAGACTCATATTTCCTAACCAAAAACGTTATTGTTCAATTAAAACCAGATTCCTTCTATGAATCGAAAACGATCAAAACAGATCCACCTGGAGCAGCCCGAAATGGGAATTAAGAAAGCCGCAGCGAATGGCCTCTATCCGAATCCCTTTGCAGAGATGTTCTGGAAGGTGAATAACATTCCTGTCGAAGCGAGGGAATTAATCTGTAAACAATGTGATTGGAGTATTCCCACATTTTACAGAAAACTGAGAGCGGCGACCCGACCTCCGGAAGGAAACGATGGTAAGGTACGTGGCGTAAGCAGTGCGGAATTAGCCAGCATTAAAGCTATTTACGTGCAGGTTTTTGAAGACACATTAGCAAAGCTGAAAGCTACGGATACACGTCTTCCAAAATAAAGTACGCCTGTTTATCCTAACGTACCCCGCCGAGCTTTTTTTATAACGCTGCTGCTAAATGTGGCAGCAGCGTTATTTTTTCTTATTTTTTCAGGTTCTGTACGATCTGTGCACCTACAGCTTCCACACCATTGACTGAATTCACCAGTATCACCACAGCCGTATTGTTCGATGTATCAGCCAGCAAAAATGAGCGGTAACCACCTGTCGCACCATTGTGGAATAAGTAGTCATCCTGATGCTGGAAGCGTACCCACGCAAGACCGATCTTAGTAGCACCGTCATCATATGTCGCCTGATGTGCCAATGCACATGCCTGCTGCAAGGGGTCTTTACCCTGTTGTAACTGAAGGCTCGCATACTTCAACAGATCTGCTGCATCTGATTTAATGGCGCCGGCACTCTTCATCGCATTCAGATCCCACATAGCTACAGGACTCAAACCACCATCATATCCCTGGGCAATTTTGCCATACACGCTGATACCTGTATGTTTCAATCCCTGTGGACCTGTAATGTATTTTGACAGCAACGCTGCATAGTTCATTCCATAGATCCGCTCCAGTATCACACCCAGTAATCCAAATCCAAAGTTACTATAGGAATGTACTTTCCCCGGTGGGTTCTCTGGTGCTGCCGACTTCAGATAACTAAACAGGTGTGCCTGGTCATAGTTTTCATAAGGCTGTTCAGCTCTTGATGTAGATAGATTGGATGGCAGACTGGGAAATCCGGCTGTATGATTGGCCAGTTGTTTCAGGGTGATACCTTTCAATGCAGGATTCTTTGCAACAGAATCAGGAAGGAATTTAGTGATCGGCTGATCCAGGGTAACTTTTTTCTGGATGACAGCCAGCGCCAGCAAGGTACCGGTGAATGTTTTTGTAATAGAGCCGGTTTCATAAATGGTATGATTGTCCGGCAGCGTATCTGTGTTCAGTCTGACAGTACCATAGTTATAAAAATAGTCCTGCCCGTTATAGCGTACGCCAGCACTCAGGCCCACATTCCCGGCCAGGTTAATGTAGGGTCTTACGGCTGATTCAACGATACTATCCAGGTGGCTTTTTAACGGATTGTCAGAAAGGGCGGTAGTGGTTTTCTGCGGTAGATTCACCTTTACCGGCTGAAAAAAAAACGTTTCCAGTTTGCCCGAAACATCCAGCTTTGCATAGAGATTTAGCGGCATTACACCTTTCATCGTATAGATGTTCATTCCATCATGACTACCGGTATAAGTGATGTCCGAAAAAGGCAGGAAAGGCGAAAGGTTGCCTTTGTATACATTACGCCATGACTCAGGTGTAAATTGCTTCCTTGCGGCTTCACCCCAGTAGCCATAAGCACTGTCTGGTTTGGATTCATTCAGGTAGCGTATCATCAGTCTTGTGATACTGTCGGTTCGCTTTTCGGTTTGGGTTGTCTGGGCGGAAACGGACCGGGAGAACAACAGTAACAGTAACAGTAACAGGTAAAAAGGGGTGTGTCTCATAAAGCTAACTTAGTGCTTTTTATGAGAATATAAAAGGTCACACCCCTGGCTGTATATTAACTGAAGTCAGTCGATAAGGTCATGGCCTTATTCGCAGCAATACCTTCCTGCAATAGCTGTATTTTATAATTTGCGAACTGCAATGCATCAGAGCCCATCAACACACGCAATGGTGGTTCGATCATCTGACTCAGACTGATAATAGCTGCCGCTACCTTTTCAGGATCACCTACCTGTGTGCCGGGTACATCTTCCCTGTGCTTACGACGCTCTTCTTCCAGTGCTACATATGCAGCAATAGGATGTGCAGGATGTGCAATAGAGCCGCTGCTCAGGAAGTTCGTACGTACATATCCCGGCTCTGCAATGGTTACATGAATACCGAATGGCTTTACTTCCTGTGCCAGTGCTTCAGTAATTCCTTCCACGGCGAACTTGGTGCCGCAATATACGCCCCACCCCCCACCGGAGATCAAACCAAATACAGAAGACATATTGAAGATATGACCGGATTGTGCGGCCCGCATATGTGGCAATACTGCACGGGTGACATTTAAAAGCCCAAATACGTTTATATCGAAGCTGTTCCTGACTTCTGCGTCAGTTGTCTCTTCGATGCCGCCAATGAGGCCAAAACCTGCATTATTTACTAAATAATCGATGCCGCCGAATTGTGCGATTGCTTTATTGACCGCTTCCCCTACACTTTTTTCATCTACAAGATTGACCTGTAAAGGCAGGAATTGAGGAGTATCATTATCTACCGCCTTTCTGAGGGTGTCAGCATTGCGTGCAGTAGCGGCTACATTATATCCGGCTGCTAATAATTGCTTTGCCAGTATCAAGCCAATACCCTGTGATGCGCCGGTAATAAACCATGTTTTTCTTTGATTGCCCATTTGTTTAAAATTTTATGGTACAAAGGAACTAACATTGGTCCGGCCCGTATTTATTCAAATAACAGGGATAGTTGTGCGTTTCAAATTTTCCCTGAACTTAGAGGGGGAGAGCTGTTCTTTCTTATTAAATAACGCTGTAAAAGCAGCCTGCTCAGAAAAACCCAGTACATAACTAATGGCCCTGATATCCCAGTCGGTTTGCTTCAGCAATACCTTGGCTTCGTAGAGGAGTCTTTCCTGTATATGCTCTCTCACGGTTTTACCTGTCTGGTTCTTTACAAGGGTATTAAGGTAGTTGGGGTGCACATGAAGTTGTTCGGCAAACTCAGTCGCCGTTTTCATTTTCACCACATCGTCCGGATGCTGTACCTGGAAGGTGGCTTCCAACAGTGAGAGGAAACCATGGATATAACGATAGCTATCAGGCACCGCTTCATCAGCCAGGTTTTTCCCGGCACGCTGCGCCTCGAGCAGAATTAACTGTAAATGCAGGAAGATGGCTTGCTGCTTATCATCATTGTTACCCTCCTCTTCTTCCAATATCGCCTTGAAGTACTGGTCTGTCTTTTCAGACTGTGCCGGCAATAACTGCACGACTGCTTTCGCTGGCCGGAAGTAAGGATAATTTCTAAATAACTGCACCAGGTGACTGGCCCCTTCAAAGTAATCAGGGTGTATGAGGCAGAAATGTCCCTCCGTTTCTACTGATGTCGTTTGCCATGACATAATCTCATCCGGGTGAAGAAATGAAATATCGCCCGGGGTCATGAGATATTGATGTAAGCCTACTGTAAGTATGCCTGTACCGGCTGTAATATGGAATATTTTGTAAAACTGTCTACGGTTAGGAGAAATGTAATCCTTCACCGGGGCCGTCTTCCGGTCTTTGATTGTAAAGAGGCTTGCATCTACAGGATAATTTTCAACATTCAGAAATGGTTCTTTGAAATTTACCTGTGTGAAAGTTGTTAACTCTAAACGAGGAATATTCGTTTTTCCCATAAATACAAAGGTACAGGTTACAGCCTGTACTCATCTCCTAACCGGAAATAAAAAGCATCATCTTCTTTCTTCTCCTGGATCAACCGGTCGAATTCCTCGGCAGCCGTACAGGCATCCCTGAA
The DNA here is from genome assembly GCF_001975825.1 of [Flexibacter] sp. ATCC 35208. Lineage (GTDB taxonomy): Bacteria > Bacteroidota > Bacteroidia > Chitinophagales > Chitinophagaceae > Chitinophaga. The sequence goes on along the minus strand of NZ_MTKN01000063.1, from coordinate 34,295 downwards.
TACTTTTTCTGTCGCAACACCTTGTGTGCCTTTTTGTCCTGACCTTGTTCTCACTATTCTGTCCTCCAAAGTAATTTCTATAAAGCACGATACATGCTCTTCCTGAAATTCAAAATACTGCATCATTTTTACCCTCGCGATTTTATCTTCTTATATTATATTTATACCCACTTGTGTGTCCTCAAAAATAGTTATAGTGGGCAGCGAAAATGAAAATCTGGTATCTACAAATGCTCTACATGGGCTAAAAAATGCCAACTACAAACACCCTACAGAAAGACATATGTTGCAGTTAATCAATAAGATAACCATATCCATTATTGTTATCACCTTACAGGTGTTTTCATGCGCAGCCCGTACCCCCGCTGATTCTCTCAGTACAGTGTTAGCTCAAAAAAATATTACACCTGAACAAAAAGTGATCACCCTGGGCCTACTGGCAAGGGCTAAATCTATTACAGAAAATAAGCATGCGATAGACCTCGGACTACAGGCAGTGGCCCTGAGCCGTACCCTTCCTGATGCACAGTACACTTCGATTTCATATGCCATATTGGCACAGATCTATATCCAGGCAAATGACCTTTCGAAGTCTGCCATGGTAGTGGATAGTGCTGTGTACTATGCAGAAAAAACAGCAAGCCAACTGGCAAAAGGCATCGCCTGGTACCGTAAATCCTGGATGGAAGATATTAAAGGGAATACTAAAGAAGCACTACTCAGCGCCCAGCAGGCATTAAAATACCTGGAGAAAACGGGATCGGCCAATTATGAGGCGGCAGTATATTATGAAATTGCCAGCATCTATGCCAATCAGGAAGATAACCCCCTGCATAAGAAATATGCACAGCTGTCTCTACAGGCCTCATTGATAAGTAAGGACTACGATAATATCCTTCTTGCCTATCAGACATTGGGTACCTACTGGCAATATTATCACATGGCGCATACACAGGACAAAAACGCGCTGGACTCCGCTATATATTATAATAAGATCGCGCTCACTACTTATTTAAACAATAAAGACCGCATCATATTCCATAGCACCACGGCGATCATAGCGCTAAATCTGGCTGACCTCTATGCACAAAACTTCCCTGCTTCTTACAGAGATACAGTGTTTCATTACCTGGACTTTGCACAGAAGATCGGTTTTGAAACCCACCACCTGGAAGTGATTTCCAATTGCTATGGCATGAAAAGTGATTTTGAAGCTGCTGCCGGCCACTATGCGCAGGCAGAAGACCTGCTGCAAAAAGGACTGGCTGTTGTAAATAAAGACAGTACCAAAAACCTGGCGACGAAAATACAGTTCATGTCTGCCCTTTCATCCCTGGCAGAGAAACAGGGCAATTATAAAGAAGCCCTCCAATACCAACAGCAATTTGCAGTTTTGTATACTGAACTCTACAATGAAGAAAAGCTAAACATCACCAAAGAACTGGAAGCCAGATATCAGGCAGAGAAAACGGCGATTGCCCTCAAAAATCTGCAACAGACTGCCAGTCTGCACAAGACACTGGGCTATCTCTATATAGGACTGGCACTGGCATTGCTGACTGCCGCCATCTTCCTGTTCCGATCCTATCATTTCCGGCTCAAACAACTGGGCATGCATGCACGCCTGAAAGATGAAGCAGCCATGCGCCTCATTGCCGAACAACAACTCATGCAGGAAAGACAGGAGCGTATGCAAAAAGACCTGTTGGCAGGCACCCTACAGGTAGAACAGAAAAATGCGCTGGTGCAAACCTTACAAAAGAAAATTGCCGAGCATACCAACAATAAAACAGTGTTGACGCAGATCAACAGGATCATCGATCACGATAAACGACTGGATGATTCACTGGCAGAAGACAAAGCAGATTTTGACAATGTGAGCCAGGAAGTATTTGATAAACTGAAAGAGCGATCTGATAATACGCTTTCCAGGCTGGACCTGAAACATTGTGCTTACATCTACATAGGCCTTACCAACAAAGAAGTATCTCAGCGACTAGGTATTGCACCAAAGAGTATCCTGATGTCGCGGTATCGTATCAAATTAAAACTGGGCCTTGGCAAAGAAGAAGAACTGGATGAATACATCCGTTCTCTGTAAGAGCTACCAGGCAAAGTATACAACCTTTGCCTGGTAGCTTTGTTACTCAGGTGTTTGAAAGCATTTTACAATACGGGAATGAACGTTATCAGTACTGTTTGTCATCCTCTCGTATATATCTGCAAAATCATAAACTATGCCTGCAACCTGATTTTATTATTCCCGGCTTTGATGACATAGGACTTGCCTTTCCAGATGAATACACCAGCCGTATTGGCGGGCAATTGCACATCCAGGTTCCATTGGCCTGCTTTGTATACATAACTCACACTGATCTTACCAAAAGGATGCAGCATTTCGCCATTTACATCCTTCAGATTACCTAAGTGTGGTTCGATCTTTATTTTGCTAAAACCCGGCGCGTCGCTGTCTATGCCGAGTACAGTCCTGAAAAATTCAATATTAGGACTACTTCCCCATGCATGACAGTCAGAACGGGAATACCCTACATCAGAATATTCTGCCCAGGTAGTCAATCCCATAGCAATATTCTCTTTCCAGATACCCAGCCAGTTGATATAATCATCTCCCATACCCGCCTTTACCAGCGCCTGATGCAGGTAGTATTTAAAGTAGATAGAGCACTGAGTGAGCGTAGCATCACTCAGTAGCTTTCTGCTGAGTACAGGCAGATCCGCTTTATTTACAAGACCCGTCAGAATAGCCAATGAATTAGCGTGTTGAGAAAAATGATCCTTCTCTTTTGTATCCGCAAAAATACCTTTACCTGCATCCCAATATTTCTGTTTGATGGTCTTTGTTAACTGTGCTGCTTTTTGATTGTACAATGCGATATTGGTAGGTGTAGTTTCCATTTGTGCCGCCCATTGATACGCCCATAATAATTGCATATCTACAATAGCAGAACTGCCATCGCTACCTTTGGGAGGCGCCCCTCCATTCCAGTCTTTTCCAGAGGCCCAGTCTACAAAGTTCCAATAAGGAGTATTGGCGAGAGAGCCGTCTGCCAGTTGATATTTGCTGAAGAAGTCCAGGATACCTCTTACACCCGGCAGCTTATCTTTAATAAAATCATTATCATGTCTGTACATGAAGAAATCATGGAGCATGCCAATATACCATAACGAAAAAGTTGAAATAACCTGTGTGGTATGGGTGGGATAACGGCTAAGCGTCACCCCTTCGGGCAACCGGGATTGATCCATCAGATCGAGGGCATGACGGGCCAATCTGTCATCACCACTATAGTAATAAGAGATCATAGCCTGAATACGGGTATCTCCGATGTATTGTAACTGCTCGTAGAAAGGGCAGTCTGTATACGTTTCGAAGGCATTGAGCCGGGCTGTACGCCAGCCAATGTCTAGAATTTTTGGAATAACAGTATCTTCTGATTTAAAGAGAGCTGTTTGTTTGAATGGATACCCCGTGAAGGTACCATACAGACTATCGATCACTATAGGCGCATCTTTGGTATGTACAGATAGCCGGATGTACCGGAAAGTACGGAAATTAAAAGGCGTAAAAGTCTGGCCTTTACCGCCATTACTGGTCAGACTGTCTTTGACACCGAAAAAGTCTTTCCCTTCTACATCATTTCTATTGCTTTTGTGGGAACCATAAGGCTCCTGATGATCATAAAGCGCTTCGGCATAACTAAGAGAGATACCGGCATCTTTACCGCCACTGAAACAGATGGTAGGATATGCATTGGTTTCGTAGGTCTGATCGAGTAAGATAGTGGTCTCCGTATTGGCAGGAATAGTGGCCGGCAGAGCGGCTCCTTTGCGGATAACGGTGACAGGCTGGTAAGTCAGTTCCCTTGCCGGGATGGTACTGGGTACAAGCATGTAGCCAAAACCATCCCCAGCTCCTTTTAACTGGCCCTGGAATAAGTTGCCAGCCGGCGGCCAGCCACTGTCATCAAAGTCTTTTGCCTGCCAGTTGGGGATAGTTTTATTCATATCGACAATTTCACCATTGGTAGCGGCAAAGAAGCCCCATAGTGGCGAGAATGCCTTGTCCTGCACACATTTCCAGGTGTCGTTGGTATTTATGATGTCTTCAGCAGGTGTATTCCCCTGTATAATAAATGCGGTTCTTAAAGTCATTTGCCATTCCGGGCGGAACTCGGCTTCGTTCCAGACGATGGCGGCAATGCTGTTTTTACCTTTGGTAAGGTAAGGCGCCAGATCGATGGTTTCATAGTTCCAGTTGTAAAAATCCCCTTTGGCAGGACCGATGGATACGAGTTGGCCATTTACGTACAACTTGTACCTATTATCGGCGGAAGCGTGAATAATGAAACTTTGCGGCCTTTCAGACAGATCAATAGACCTTCTGAAGTAACAAACGCCATAGCTTTTGCCATTATCAAATGGTGCTTTCAGCCCTATCCACTGGGAGTTCCAGGAACGGGTATGCTGACCAAAACAGAGCTGACTGCATAGTACAGTAAGGGAGAATAAGGTATAAAGTAACTTCATAACGTGAATTTGCTGAATCAATTTAGCAAAAAATTATTTAGTGGGTGTCCTGGTCTTTCATAGAGCTTCCTGGAGCACTCGCCCCTGATCGTCAACAGGGCTCCCCAGTACCCCCTGGCGTCTTTTCCTGGCCTGACATTGGACTACCCTCTTTTTTTCACTTTGGACTATCAGAATGAAAGACTATTTATCTAATTTTGCCGATTCAACCTGAAACAAGGCTCATGGATAATGCTACAACTGTTAAAGCCGTTTTTTTTGATATTGATGGTACACTCGTCAGTTTCAAAACGAAAACCATTCCGGATTCTACCACACGTGCACTTGCGCACCTGCGGGAAAAAGGGATCAGGGTTTTTATAGCCACCGGCCGCTCTATCAATGCCATCAGCCATATTCAACACCTGGAATTTGACGGTTATATCACATTTAACGGAGGTTGTTGTGTAGCAAGAGACAAAAGCGTCCTGTTCAAACAAACACTGGATCCGCAGGATATTCAGCAATTACTGAACTATACCAGCAAGCAGCCACTGAATTTTTCACTGATGTATGAAGATTGCCACTTTGTCAATGAGGCAACACCTGAGATTATCAATATGTACGCTTACCTGAACCTGCCCGTACCTCCGCTGGTAGACCGTAACAATCCGGATATCGCCAATATCCTGCAGGCGAACATCTTACTGAATCCTGAAGATGAACTTGATTTCATGAGCAATATCATGCCCAATAGCATCGCTACCAGATGGGCACCACACTCTGCCGATATCAATCCTAAAGGGATCAGTAAAAAAGTAGGTATCGAAGTCTTTTGTCAGCACTTCGGGTTTCATATATCAGAGACCATGGCCTTTGGAGATGGCGGGAATGATATCGAAATGTTAAAACATACAGGTATCGGCATTGCTATGGGAAATGCTACGGATGATGTAAAAGCAATTGCAGATTATGTGACGGACGATATCGACAATGATGGTATCTGGAATGCGTTAGTGTATTTCAAAATGACTTCCTGATCCGCCAGTTCGTTAAATAGGTTAACGGCGTCTCCCCTACCAATGTTTTAAACCTGTTAAAAAACAAAGTTCCCGACATCCCCACCTGCTTACCAGGCGCTTCCGCTGTCCAGTCCTGTGAAGGCTGATTATGCACCAGAGCCAATTAGCTTCTTACAAAAAATGGAATGCGCTTGGCCGTGCAGGTCTTGCTGCAGAAATTGCCGGTACAGCGCTGTTTCTGGCATCCAGGGATGCAGGCTATATCAATGGCCAATCTATCTCTGTAGTTGGTGGAAGTTTAGGGTTACAATAGTATAAGAAAAGCTACCGGCTCCTTATACTATTGTATCTCCCGTGAATAGTCCATACTTACCCCGGATTTGTCTATATCTAAATATACCAGGTCAATGTAGCTTTATCATCATGAAACAGAAACCAGCCATACCTGTATATCACTTCCTTGAAAGAGCGAATAAAACCTTTGAGATGTCATCACTCTCCGATTTGAACCACATCACTCACTGGAACCAGGCCCATCGTGACGATAACTATCTGCTATATTTTCAGCTGGAAGGCAATACCAAATTGAAAGTTGATTTTCAGGAAATCAATATTCAGGACTGTGCAATCTATTGCCTGATGCCGGGACAAGTACATTATGGTCTCTCTATGATGAACGCCACTGCATGGGTACTGGCCATGGATTCCGTTCGCATCAGTGAAAATCACCGGGCCATACTGACTGAATTTGCCATCCGGAATCAAGCAGTCGCACTACATCCTTCAAAAGGAAAATTACTCAGAGACAGTCTGCTACTGCTGGGAAAATTGAGCGATGAATATCCTGAAGATACCGCTATGCTGGAAGTCTGTATCGGTCAGTTTGTAGCCGCCTGCCAAAGTGATCATCTTTTCTCTGAACAGGCGGCCCTTCGCCCCCTGCTCATTACCAGACAGTTCAGAAGTCTGTTGATGGTAAGCTACCGGGAAATGAAAGGCCCCTCTGAATACGCATCTGCGCTCAACATCTCCCCTTCTTACCTCAATGAAGCAGTAAAAGATACCACTGGTCATCCTGTGAGTTACTGGATTCATCAGGAAATCATGCTGGAAGCAAAACGCATGCTCTTCTATACCAACAGCACCGTGAAAGAGATTTCCCATCTGCTCGGTTATACAGATACCTTTTATTTTACCCGGCTATTTACAAAGACCGCCGGTATGCCACCCCTTCAATTTCGCATCAGTTCCCGCAAATAGTCCAGACATTCCCTGCATTGGTTCATTGTTTCGCCCTCACTTCCTTCCGTCCTTTGTGTTGATAAATCAAGACAAAAAATGGAAAAAAAGAATAGGACCAAATGGGTCATCGGAGCGTCGGTTGCACTCCTCGCCCTTGGCTATGGCATCAATGCATATATCGCTGGCAAAGCTTATGAAACCACCGACAACGCGCAGTTGGATGGCGATCTCTTACCTGTCAGAGCAGGTATCACAGGCTACATTGCTGATATCCGTTTCAGAGATAACCAGGAAGTAAAAAAAGGGGATACCCTGATCGTATTCGGGACCGCTGAGTTAAAAGCAGATACCAGCCGTATTGCCGCTGAACTGGAAAATGCCAGACTGAATGTCGCCGTTTCGCAAGGCATGGCCGCCGCAAGTCTCCAAAATGCAAATGCAGCGATGTTTGAATCGCAGTCTGATACACAGGGTATAGAATCTGCAAAAGCCACTTACGACAAAGCCGTTACGGACTTTAATCGCGCCAGGCAACTGCTGGCTATTAAAGCTATTACCCAAACTGATTATGAACACTACTCCACACAGGTAGATGTGACCAAAGCGGCTTACCTCAAAGCTAAAGCGATGGAACAGTCTTCTGCAAGTAACAGCGTTAGCCTGAAAACCCGTGCTTTGACGGAAGAGAAACAGGTATCTCTCGCACAAAATGTCATCCTTCAGAAACAGGCAGCACTGGACGCTGCAAAGGAACGTCTTCGTCATGCTTACGTAATCGCGCCATTCGATGGCATCGTTACCAAACGCAATGTGCAGACGGGACAGTTTATTAATGCAGGACAGGCGCTCTGCGCTGTTATCAATCACAGGGAATTCTGGGTCACTGCCAATTTCAAGGAAACACAGATGAGCAGGATTAAAGCCGGGCAGCCAGTCAGCATTTCTGTAGATGCCTATGAAGAAATTAAATTAACAGGCACGATAGATTCCTATGGCGGTGCCACAGGTGCGCGCTTTGCACTGGTACCACCTGATAATGCTACGGGCAATTTTATCAAAATCGCCCAGCGGTTTCCTATACGGATCAAACTGGATCCGCAAACTGTAAAGGAACAATTGTATCCAGGCCTTAGTGTTTTCGTAAAAGTTAAAGTAAACTGATATGACTGCGGAAACTCAATATCCTACCGGCACGGCGAAGTGGATACTCGTATTAACCTGTGTTGCCTGTGCAGTGATGGAACTGATCGATAGCACCATTGTGAATGTGTCGCTCAGGGAAATCAGCGGAAATATCGGCGCCAGTGTCACTGAAATTGGCTGGGTCTCTACCGCTTACGGTATTGGAAACGTGATCGTCATTCCACTCTCCGGAATGCTGGCGAACCTGATTGGTCGCAGGTTGTATTTCACCAGTTCTGTAGTAGTTTTCACATTAACCTCATTGCTGTGTGGCCTATCATCCAACCTGTGGATCTTAGTGCTGTGGCGGTTCATTCAGGGCGTGGCCGGCGGTGGATTGTTATCAACAGCAATGTCTATCGTGCTAGGTGCATTTCCTCCTGAACAGGCAAAAACCGGCTTTCTCACCTTTGCACTCGGCATCATGATAGGGCCCATTTTTGGTCCAGTGCTGGGAGGTTATATTACCGATACACTTTCATGGCACTGGATCTTCTTTGTGAATGTACCCCTGGGTATGATTGGCGCCTTACTGTCCTGGAAGTATATCACCGACCTGCCCGACGCTGTCCGGCCTCCGAAGATCGACTGGGCAGGCATTGCCTTTATAGCCATGGCATTAGGTTCCCTGCAGTATGTCCTAGAAGAAGGTTCTATTCACGACTGGTTCGATAGTGCAGAAATACGCATCTTCTTTGCCATCTCTATCTGCTCATTCATCGCCTTTGTATGGAGAGAACTCACTACTGATCATCCAGCAGTGGAACTACGCTTATACTCGAACTTCAATCTGGTACTTGGCAATGTGATCGGTATGATGTATGGCATTATGGCGAATGGTACCCTTTTCATTTTTCCACTCCTTGCCCAGGTATCACTTGGATGGACAGCTACGCAAACTGGCGCCTTCCTGATCTCTGGCGGAATAGTGGGCGCTGTCGGGATGATTGCAGGTAAGAAATTACTGGTCAATGTAAGTCCGAAAATCCAGATGATTGCAGGCCTAATCATAGTGATCATTTCCCTGTTGCCCATGGCCTTAATTTCTCCTGATGCTTCCAAAGATGACTTTTTCTGGCCGTTCATCATCCGCAATATCGGAGTGGCTTTGGTAGCACCTAATATGATCGGTATTGCTGTAGGCACACTCCGTGGTAAAGACCTGGCACAGGCAACCGGCCTGTCAACAATGACACGGCAACTGGGTGGCGCCATCGGTGTGGCGCTCATCAGTATATACACGACAAGGAACAGTGCATTTGTACGAAGTAACCTTGTCGCACATATTTCGGAGTACAATACCGCCACACAGGAAAGAACAGCATTGCTAACACAAAACTTTATCAGTGCAGGTTATGCCAGTGACGAAGCCAGGACTGCCGCATACCAGATGCTGGATCACAGCATCATCAGTCAACAAACACTGCTCAGTTATAATCATGGCTTTATCACCTTCGCATTTCTCTTTGCGCTTTGCATCCCGGTCATCATGCTGATCAAAACGACCAAAAGTGCACACTAATTAACAATCACAACGATGAAAAAGAATTTTCTCCTAATAATACTCCTGACAACGGCGGCGATTAGCTATGCACAGACAACCCTTTCGCGTAGTGAAGCGATTCAACTCGGGCTAAAAAACAGGTTTGACGTTCAGGCGATTCAATATGATGTAGCCATCGCAGCCAGTAAGGTAAAACAAACCACCAACGAGTGGTTACCAACACTTAGTGGTGACGGACACATAAAGTATAGCCCGCAATTACAGAATACCGTTATTCCAGGCGGGATACTACCAGGATACGATGAAACAACACTATTACCACTCATGGTTAAAAATGAAACAGTCTTCGGATTAAATCTAATCCAACCACTGTTCAATCCAATTTTAAAAACCGACACCAAACTGGCAAAAACTGCACTCGCCCTACAGGAAGAAAAGAACCACGCCGCGCAGATAGATATCATGCTGCAGATAAGCCGGGCTTACCTTGACGTTCAACTAAAAGGTTTACAAAAACGCATAGCCGCAGATATCGCGGAACGCAATCATGAATATGAAATGATTGCAACGGGGATGTATAATAATGGTACGCTGATTGAAAACTATTATCTCCGGGCCATACTGGATCGCGAGAATGCTGACCAGCTGAGCAAACAGGCAGATCAGAATTATGAACTGAGTGTAATGAACCTTCGCTACCAATTGAATGTACCAGCTGAGACGACTCTCCTGCTCAGCGATTCACTGGATGCCATCACCCTTGCCTATGATAAAACAAATGGCGAGCGAACAGAAATCAAACAACTAGCCTTGCAACAGGAAGAAAATAAAATCAATCTGCAAAAATATAAACAGGAGCTGCTTCCTACCTTATCGATAAGCGCAAATTATTCCCAGCTTTTCCTCTCGGATAAATTCAATTACGGTACTGGCAGGTGGTGGAGTCCCTTTAGCTATGTTACCCTCAATTTGCACATTCCTATTTCCGCCCATGTTAAAAATAAAGCCGTCTTAACTGAATACAGGCAAAAGATCAGTCAACACGAACTACTGCTACAACAGCGGGAAGCAGATATCAATTACGAAGTACAACAGGCTCGTACCTTACTGGCCAATGCCCTGCTGAACCAAAAAAATGCGAAGAATAGCTATGAATTATCAAAGACCATCTTTCACAATCAACAGGAGCAATACCGCCTTGGGGCCTTTGACTACAGTGCACTATTAGACACAGAGAAAAGCCTTAGCACTACCGAACGAAACTATATTCAAAGCGCATATGAATTAATGCTGGCACAGATCCAGTTACAAAAAGCAACAAATAATTTTTGAGTTATGCCAAATGTACCTAAATGGGTAGCCGACCAAATGGAAAACCTGCTACCTTCAAAATTTATGAATATCGAAGTGGGCGATATTTCCCAATACAGTAGGGAAATTAAAGTGATCACCTTTCACACAGATCTTTCTAAAATTGATTACTTTCCGGGTAGTGCTATTAATTTCCGGGTGAGTGATACGGAAATAAGACACTACACACCTGTTGATTTCAACAAGACAAACGGCACCTTTGATATCTACTTTCATATTCATGGTAATGGCCCGGGTAGTCATCTGGCAGATCAGCTTACACCCGGCGATCATCTGAAAGTATCAGTTCCTGGCGGCAGGAAAATATATGATCCAGGTAAACATACTCACTTCTTTTTTGGAGATGAAACAAGTCTTGGATTCTATATCAGCCTGCTCGGGGAGATCAATAAAAACAATGGTAAGGCATTCGGCATATTTGAGTTGAATGAGCCAGATCTTCCTACTCCCTATAATATCAGAATTGTTCCCAAAACGCCGGATGCAGCGCTGGCAGAATTGGACAAGTACATAAATGAGTACAGGGAAGCCATATTCTACCTTACAGGTAATGTAGCTTCTGTACAGCAGTTTAGAACTGCTTTAAAAAAGCATGATGTCAGTTCCAGGAATATCAAATTACAAGGGTATTGGGCAGAAGGAAGTGTGGGGCTGTAAAATGAGCCATTCAGTCAAGTTTTTTGAGCCATCAGGGAAATATACCATCCCACATTACCACCGAGCTTTGTACCATCAAAAAACGAAAACAATGAACCAAATAGCTTTAGGTAATAATGGCCCGCTGGTATCAAAACTGGGACTTGGCTGTATGCGTATGTCAACAGCCTGGGGCGGCACAAACGACGAACATGAAAGCATTGCTACCATCCAACAGGCACTCGACAGCGGCATCAACTTCCTGAATACCGGCGATTTCTACGGCCATGGCGCCAACGAACTACTGGTAGGCAAAGCCATCAAAGGCAGAAGAGACGATGCCTTTGTCAGCCGGCGGCACCTATCTGCAACGATAATTTTGTAATTTCATGCCATGCTGAACCCGATCGAAATAATTCCTGGTGTTATCTTTTACTCTCACCTTACAGCTTCACGAAAGGAAGTAGCAGCATTCCTGGGGCATAGTACGCTTATCCTGATGGTAAACGGACAATTGACATTTGAAACATCCAGCCAGAAAACGACCCTTCAAAAAGGCGATATATTGCTGGTAGGCAAGAACCAATTGGCACAACTCAGGAAAACCCCTTCAGACGAAGGCAGCTATGAAACAATCGTCATCATCCTGCAGGAAGAGCTACTGAGAAAAATCGCATTGGAAGAACAAATAGAAATCACTGAAAAATACACCGGTCCGGTAAATATGCTGATTCCTTCAAATGATTTTATGCGGGGGTATTTTCAATCCGTAATACCATACGTACGTCATCAGGATGAAAAGATAAACAATGCCATGGGCATGATAAAAGTAAGAGAAGGTGTGCAATTGTTATTGCATACCCTCCCTTCATTACGAAATCTATTATTTGATTTTTCGATACATCATAAGATCGATCTAAGAAAATTCATGCTTAGCAATTATCATATCAATGTACCCATAGAAAAATTTGCACAGTTAACAGGAAGAAGTCTGGCGGCATTTAAACGTGATTTCAACAAAGTATTTGATGCAGCTCCCCGGCATTGGCTCCTTGAAAAACGACTCACCGAAGCACGCCATCTCATAGAGAAAAAGCATAAAAAGCCATCCGCCATCTACCTCGATTTAGGCTTTGAAAGCCTTTCTCATTTCTCCCGCACCTTCAAGAAGATGTTTGGCAAAGCCCCCTCTGAAATATGAAATATTGTATTTTCGCAGTATGAATAAGCAGGGTTAACTAACGCCTACTCATCATTGAGACACAATGCCTCTATCACATCCAATACCCCCTCCTCATTATTATCCTTCTCTGTTACAAAATTAGCCACCTCCAGGATCTTTGGATATGCATTCTTCATCGCATAACTATATTTGGCCGCCTTCATCATTTCATAATCATTCATAAAGTCGCCAAATACCAGCGTTTCATCAGGAGTGATCCCATTCACCTGCTGTAACATCTGCACAGCTTCGCCCTTATTGGCATCCATACGTGTCACATCAACCCAGAGAGTTCCACCCAATGCGACTTTCAACCTATCAGCAAATTGTACATAATGAGGATAGCTGTTTTGATCGGCACCTTTTAAATCGAGTACAGACATCTTCAATATTGGCTCTTCCACCTTTGTCAGGTCTTCCACAATTTTGATATTCTTCTGGTAGATCAGTACTTTTTCCAGCAATACTTTATCCTCGCTTTCCAGGAACCAATAATCCTTTCCGCAAAGCACAGGATAGGTATTGGCAATACCACGCGATGTATTCACTAATGCAGCTAATTCAGAATGCGGCAATGGCTTCGCCATAATCTCCCTTTTATCATGCATGATAAAACTACCATTGTCTGAAACAGCATAAACATGCGCCATCAAAGGAGGAAAATTTTCAGTAATACTGAAATGTGGTCTACCAGTGGCAATGCCGAGCTTGATTCCTTTCTTAAACAGGCGGTTGGCTATATCCCAAAAGCGTTTAGGTACTTCATGCTGATCATTTAACAAAGTACCATCCAGATCTGTAACTACTAACTTAATCATGTTGCAAAGTTACTATCTATTATTGGGAAATCGGGTTTAACGAAAGGCGTGATCGAAAAATGATAGCCTATCATTTTGAATTTAGTCAAGCTGGCCCCTGCGCGGGAGATTCGGGTGATTTTTATAAGAAAAGAATTGTAGAAAGAACAGGCGCTACAGGTAAAATAAGATCAGTATATTTCCGGGACCCGGACGATAATTTACTGGAAGTAAGTAACTATTTCAGCAATCCCATATGAGAGCAGGTTTTAATAGCCTCCGAAGTATTTGCTACGCTTAACTTATTTAATATATTCTGCCGGTGCCTGCGTACTGTATATACAGAAAGATTTAAGAGGCTGGCAATCTTACTGCTGTCAAGCCCTCCCGCAATATGATTAATCACTTCCACCTCCCGGCGGGTCAGGATCTGCTTTCCGAATTGTTTATAACGCTCAAATTTGATGATCTCCCCCGTTTCACTGTTTATTACCCTGCCATCAATATCAGGTGAAGGGCTTGAAGAGGTGGCAGGAGAATACAGACATAGCGCCAGCCACACACTGCCATCCTGGAAACTACGCAGGTAAATGGTACGGTGTGTCACATAGATATATATTCCCTTATCATTTTGAATCCTCAACCTGCAATGTGTACTATAGGCAGGTCAATTTTCCGGCGCCATGGCCTTTTGCAGCTGGAAATAACTCAGTTCCAGGATATGTCGTTCTAAGATATCATCCGGATGTATTTTATCAAACACCCCTTCTTCAAAAGCAGAATTGATAGTACTATAGCCTGCCGGCAAAGAGAACATCCTGCCAAAGACGCTGACTCACTCGCATTAGTAAAGGACTCAGGGAAAATTGAATTCCGGGTAGGCGAAAAAAAAGATTACTTCAATGACCCTGACGGAAAATTGTCTGATAACACCGCCCCCCTACTGCTTTCACAGGTTGATAATACCAAACCTTTTACATTAACTGTCAAAGTTACACCTAATTTTACCCAAACAGGTACTTATAATGCCGGTGTTTTGTATATTTACGTCAATGATAGTCTCTATCAAAAACAATGTTTTGAACAGGACGAACGTGGAAAGCACCGTGTGGTCACTGTAAGAACAAAAGGCACTTCCGACGATAATAACCATGACATCGTGGAACAGGGCTTCGTTTACATGAAAATATCATCTGATACCAAAACGGTGGCCAGCTATTATTCCCTGGATAACCAAAACTGGCAGATGGTACGATTGTATAAAAACGATTACCCGCAAACGATATGGGTGGGCATTAGCACACAATGTCCTATCGATACAGGTACCACAAGCAATTTTGAAGACATCAGGCTCGATCAGCACAGTGTAAGCGATTTTAGAATGGGAAACTAAATTACAGGTCAATAATTTCCATGATATGATAAAACGTACGTTGCTATGCCTCTTAGCTACCGCATTTGCCGGTACTGAAGCCTTTTCTCAGAAAAACGATGTTCTTGTTAAAAGTCCGGACAACCAACTACTGGTCAATGTTCAGCTCCGGGAAGGAAAAGCTTATTATAGCGTTACCTATGCCGGCAAACAGGTATTGGAGCCATCGCAATTAGGACTGGTGAGCAGTATCGGCGATTTCTCCCAACAACTACAATGGGCTGGTAACAAAAAGCAACCCGTGCAGGAACAATACACTCTTAACAGATCGAAAGTAAGCAAGGTAGATTACAAGGCGAATGAACTGCGTTGTGCTTTTACCAATGCCGGCAAAGATACAATAGAGGTGCTGTTCCGTGTGAGCAACCGGGACCTGGCCTTTTCCTACCGCATTCCTCAGAACGGCAAAGGCCCCCTCACCTGTACGGTAGAAAAAGAAGTAACCGGTTTCGACTTCCCCGCAGCAACGACTACGTTTATCACACCACAGGCATTGCCCATGAGCGGCTGGATGAAAACAAAACCCTCCTACGAGGAAACTTATACACTCGATGAGCCTATAGGCACCGCCTCACAATATAAAGCAGGATATACCTTCCCGGCATTGTTCCATGTAGCCGGCCAGCAATGGGCATTGGTTTCCGAAACAGGCGTGGCAGGCAACTATGTGGGTACACACCTGAGTGATGGTACTGCTGATGGTCTGTATACGATCGCTTTCCCCCAAAGCGGTGAAAACAACGGACAAGGGCCGGTAAGCGCCAGTGCGCCCCTACCTTTACAGACTTCCTGGAAAACCATTACCGTAGGTAATGACCTTAAACCCCTTGTTGAATCTACAGTAGCCACTGATGTCGTAAAACCGGTGATCAGTTCTAAAAAAATATTTACTCCCGGCCGTGCTGCCTGGAGCTGGATTGTATGGCAGGATAGCAGTGCCAATTACAATGACCAGGTGACTTATATCAATATGGCTGTTCAACTGAAAGCGGAATATGTATTGATCGATGCATTCTGGGATACACAGATCGGTAAAGAGAAAATGGAAGAATTAGCACGTTACGCAGCCTCAAAAGGGGTTGGGCTGATACTCTGGTACAATAGCAATGGATCCTGGAATGATGCCCCGCTTACGCCCAGGAACCGCATGAATGAAAGAGACGTGCGCAGAGAAGAAATGGCCTGGTTACAAAAAATAGGTATTAAAGGATTAAAAGTTGATTTCTTCGGCGGAGATAAACAGGCAACGATGCAATTGTACCACGATATTTTAGTGGATGCGGCTGACTTCGGCCTGGTCATTAATTTCCACGGCGCCACCCTGCCAAGGGGCTGGGAAAGGATGTATCCGAACTATGTAACCAGCGAAGCCGTACTGGCATCAGAAAACCTCGTCTTCCAGCAATCATTCTGTGATAACTATCCGCAAACCGCTACCATCTATCCATTCACACGCAATGCAGTGGCGCCAATGGATTTTGGACCGGTATTCCTCAATAAACGCTTAAGCCGTACCCAACAAAAAGGTTCTATCAGACGTACTACAGATGCATTTGAAATGGCAACTGCCGTACTGTTCTTTTCATCAGTGCAACACTGGGGTTTAACACCCGATAATATGACAGGAGAACCGGAATACCTGCTGGACTTTATCAGGAATGTACCCACCACCTGGGATGAAACCCGCCTGATCGATGGCTATCCGGGCAAATACTGTGTAATAGCAAGACGCAAAGGTACCAAATGGTATGTAGCCGCAGTGAACGGAGAACCGAAAGAGAAGACATTGACAATCGCACTGCCCATGCTGGCAAATAAAGAAGTATCTATCATTAAAGATGGGGATGGGCAATCCTCCACACTACAAAAACAAAAAATAGGTTCAACGATCACGCTTACCTTGAAAAAAGCCGGTGGCGCTGTACTGTTTAACTAACAACACGGGGCCTAAAGCCCCGTTTTTTTATGCCTTCAATGTGTCCAGGTAGTATTTAAGCTGCTTCAGATATAGCATATACGGACTCCTGCTATTCGCCAGCTTCCCAAAGTTGCGCACCCCCCAATAGCCAGACATTACAAACATCGTCACCTGCTTTGCATTCACATCCTTTCGTATTGTCCCGCTTTTCTTTCCCCTCTCAACAGTAGCGGTCATCAACTTTGTCCACTGCTCGGTCACTTCATTCAATACATTGTTAAAATCCTCATTCCAGGGGCACATTTCACTAGCCAGATTAGCCACAGGACAACCATACTCAACTTTCATAAATTCATCCTTCATCAACAAATGATACATCAGGTTATAAATAGCATCCAGTGCTGATCCTTCTTTTTCCAAAGGCGCTATAAAACTACTCGTAAGCGCAGGTTTCATCAGTTCATTGATAATTGCCACCCCCATTTCGTCCTTATTTTTGAAATGGTAATAAAAGGCGCCTTTTGTTACCTGGGTAGTTGCAATAATATCATCAACACTGGTTGTCTTATACCCTTTCACATAAATTAACTCAAATGCTTTCTGTAAAATATTTATCCTTGTTGCCTCCGCCTTTTTCATCTGGATGTTTATTTTAATCGTTCAGTTCCTCACATTCAAAACCATTATCTTCCAGGAGTTGAATGATTGACCCTGCAATTTCGGATTTAATTTCTATACGTAGCACATTATCACAACCCTACAGATCAAAACTCCATCTGGCAAAGGAATCACTTTGAGACAGATAACTAGAACTCATTTCATAAATGGGTATTTGTAATTGATAGTCAATGCTTGAAGGGTAATTATGAAATGAGTTCTACTTACCTGTTTTCATTATTGGCTTGTGGCGCAAGTATGTATTTATCAACATAAAAAGTTCCGAATGGTATAATACAGGCAACTAACACCTTCCACGAAACCTCGGAGAACTTCCATTTGTACGTCACACCTACGCTGAGTGTCGTGATGACAAATAAGGTAAAAAGCAACCCATGAATAGGCCCCATCGTCTTTACCATGGCTGGCTGCCCACCCCAATACTTTAATGGCACAGCAATAAACACCAAAATCAGCAGGGAAATACCTTCGAAAAATCCAATGATCCTGAGGCGTCCTATGGGCGTCTTGAAAAGTTGTAACATAACACTAAATAAGATTAAAATGATCTGAAATAAGGCCGGTGAGCCAATGGTGAAAAAGGCCATGGTATGGCGATCAATATGATCAATAGCGCCAGTGAAAACCATAGCAGTATCGTCATGAATTTCAACTTATCTGTTTCCATCCGCTTTGCTTTGGCGGAGCCTATTGTGATTATGATAATAGCAATTACCATCAATGCAATGTGTAAATAACGAAAGAATGTATACTCTTCAAACACATTATATCTGATAACAGGACTAATAATATAGAGGTAAAGACCAAGCATCAACTGTATATGTGCAATAGTCGCAGTCAAATGTCTGAAAGTATTGTCAGTAGAGGAAAAAACCTTGTTTCCCCGCACGCCGTTCCAGGCCATTATTATACAATAAACAAGACTGATAAGTACAAGGTAACGGTTAATAGAATGTAATACTAAAATCGTCTGATACATAGTTAATCACTTGAACAATGCAAAAGTAATACAAAAACATACTAGTTAGTATGTTTTTGTAAAATTAAATAAAAAAGGCAGCGTTTCCGCTGCCTGCAATATTGTAATATCAGATCTTATATTGTTACGCTTTCTGGTAATGCATATTCAAATTGCTCCTTTTTTGCGATTAACTGTCCCCACCTCAAACAGGTAGCTCCCCACGAAAATCCTGCACCAAATGTAGTGATCAGCAAATTCTGCCCTGGCTCAAAATCTTCTGCAAAATCCCACAATACTAACGGTACTGTTGCCGAAGTAGTATTCCCGTATCTTTCTATATTGATCTTTACCTTTTCAAATGGAATATTGAGTCTGTCGCTCACAGCCTGGATAATTCTCATATTTGCCTGGTGTGGAATGACCCAGTCAATTTCGTTTGCATCCAGGTCATTGAGATCCAGGGCTTCACCAGAGGCTGTAGCCATGGACTCTACCGCATTCTTAAATACCAATGCACCATGTTGTTTGATATAGTGCGCTCTGTTCTGTAAGGTTTCATTCGTAGCAGGCAGTCTTGACCCACCGGCTGGTACCAGCAGCGCGTCATTTCCTGCGCCATCAGTTCTCAGTACACTATCCATTACCCCGTAGTTTTCAGTGGTAGGTTCGAGCAAAACGGCTCCTGCACCATCTCCAAAGAGAATACAGCTGTTTCTGTCATTATAATCAACGATAGAGCTCATTTTATCCGCCCCCACCACAATGACTTTCCTGTACCTGCCGCTTTCGATCAGACTAGCCCCCATAGTCAGACCAAACAGGAAACCACTGCAGGCCCCATTGAGGTCAAAACCAAAAGCATTGCTAAGTCCGCTTTTTTTACATACCAGGCTACTGGCTGGTGACAATAAGTGGTCCGGAGTAGCAGTGGCCAGAATGACCGCCTCAATCTCTTCTGGTTTTACCTGGTAGGTATCCAGTAAGTTCCTGATGGCTGATGCTGCCAGATCCGAAGTAGCTTCATCTTCTGCGGTTGCAATACGTCTTTCTTTAATACCAGTACGCTGTTTGATCCATTCGTCGGAAGTATCTACGATTGTCGATAAAAACTCATTTGTCAAAATATTCGATGGTACATAGCCTCCTAGTGCGCTGATGGTAGCTCTGATATCCTTTCTCATTTACATTAAATCTATCACAGAAAATTGGGATGCGAAGGTAACTCAAAGTAAGAGCAGTTGAACTTTTTTTTCGCCAAATTTAGTTGGGATATGACAAACTCATTGATTTTAAGTATTTATATATATAATATATCATCTAAAACCGTTCAATATCGAAATATTGCGATACAGGAGTAACAAGTCAGGTATGTCTACCAAATATGGCAAAAGCCATCACCCGGATTGCCATTTTGCAGTACCTGCCATAAAGTAGTGTACCTTATGATTATCCATTATTTTCGCTTTTGCATAAAACTGGCTTTTACAAATGGATAACTATATCATAACAACCCCAGGAATGGCGACTTAACAACCTGGTTTGAATAAAAAGAGGGTGTATCTAACTTTGATACACCCTCTTTTTATTCGGATACCTGATGGAGTCAGATTCCATTTTATGCGATTCCCAGGAGTTTCATTTATTTATAATCCCCCCTCCTATTCTAATTACCATGGACAATTAGCCGGCGCCGGATAATATTCCTCACTGAAATATTGCCCTGTCGGACCATCCTGCCCTATCAACGCATATTTAGCAATCCTTTGCCCTGCTTCTTCAGGTGTACTGGTACCCTGATGCCCCGTAAAATCAGTTTGCGTATACCCCGGACAAACAGCATTCACTTTAAACGCAGTATCCCGCAACTCATACGCCAGATTCACCGTGTACATATTCAACGCTGACTTGGAAGACTGGTATACTACATATCGCTTAGGATAATTGCTATTGTAAATATCCGCTGCTGCAGAAAGCGAAGCCATAGCCGTGCTTACATTTACAATACGAGGCTCGGGGGAGTTTTTTAATAAATCAATGAAAGCCTGTGTCACCCTTACTACACCAAATACATTGGTATCATATACTTTCTGATACTGATCCGCTGCCGTCTCTAATGCAGATTGCGCTGATACACCGGAAATACCAGCATTGTTGACCAGTACATCTAAAGCACCGATTGCTTTTCTTGCCGCATCCACAGATGCCTGGCTGGTCACATCCAATTGTATTGCTGAAACATTGGTCAATCCTTCGGCTTTCAGTTTTTCAACTGCCGCCTGGCCGTTTTCAGGATCACGGCTACCTAAATAAACAAAGAAACCTTTTTGCGCAAGTATTTTTGCTACTTCAAAGCCAATACCTTTGTTAGCGCCTGTTATTAATGCTGATTTCATACCTTCTGATTTATGCAACGAAGGTAGCAGGCAGAAAAACAGCCGATGGGGACAAATCGTTTTAATTGTGGGACAAATCCTGTAATTCGGACAGATAGGTGCTTACACGCTTCCCTGTACTCTTTTTGAAAACACGGGAGAAATAACGGGGGTCAGTAAAGCCCAGCTCATAAGCCAGTTCCTTCACTGATAATTTTGAATATTGTAATTTCCGCTGTGCTTCCAGCATGAGCCGGTTAGTGATCCACTCTTTGGGCGAAACGCCTGCAAATTCCTTTACAATACCGTACAAGGTGCTTGAAGTTAAAGCGAGTCTATCCGCAATACCCTGCACATCATGCTGCTCAGACAGGTTCGTTTCTACAGCCAATTTAAAGGCGATATACTTTGATAACTTGGAACCGGTGTTCACCTCCTTACGTTCATACCGCTCAAAATAGGCGGTATTAAACTCAGTCAGTACTGCATGCAAATGCGCGAGGATCACTTCAGACTTCTTCTGTTTACCAGGCGCATGCAAAAGCTGAAATAGTCCGGCCAGAAGATTCTTTACCCGTTGCTGAGCAGCCTCGTCAAAAGAGATAGTATTGGCATTATAAGGATTGACAAGGAATGGATAAGAACCTGGCAACAGCATCAGCGTGCTTTCATCAAAAGAGAGCGCATACTGCTGCATATTTTTATCGTAAGGCAATTTGGTAAAGACCTGGTTAGGCAAACCGTAGACCAGTCCGCCATCCCCAACAGTAAATTGCTGCATGTCAGCCACAAAAGTGGCGGACCCCTTCACCATGTATTGAAAATAGTAAAAGGAGAGTCTGTGAGGTTTTACCAAAATTGCTTTCACATCATCCGGTAGTTGGATAGCACAGTTTTCATTCAACGCGATAGCTAATTTATCGTGATGCCTGATTTTGTCCATCATGCCCCTCGTATCTTCCATAGATGAAATAGTTTACTGCAAAGATACAAATAGCTGGTTGAGTTTTCTACGTGACATGGCCTCTTGCTGGAATATCGCAGCATCGCCTGTTGCAAGAAACACCTGTGCTGCTTTTGCTACGGCCTGCTATGCCTCCTGTACCACATTGGCGCCGGCGCTTAATCTCTTCACACTCAGTTCTGCCAGTTTCTCAGCTTTGGCCAGTCCTGGCATCGCCATCACATTCAATGAAAAATAGCTACACGCTATAATGCGGCTATTTTTATTTGTATTTTGTTTATTATGAAAACAAAATACTGCCTGCTATATTTGGGCATCCTATTATTCCACGGACTCTCCGTAAAAGCCCAAACAGCCAAACTACCTACCCAATGGACGAAAGCTGCGATGGCAGCAGCGGTTCCTTTTCCTGACTACCCACGTCCGCAGTTGGAGCGGAAGGAATGGATGTGTTTGAATGGGAAATGGGATTATATAGGTGGTAAAGAAGTGGCGAGTGCATTTGCCCCTGTTAAACCGATTGCTTTTAGTGATAAAGCGGAAAAGATATTGGTGCCTTACTGTCCGGAGTCTGTGCTGTCAGGTATTGCGCGGAATCAGGAAATCAATATGTGGTATCGCCGTACATTTGAAATGCCTGCCGCATGGAAAGGGAAGCAAATCATCATCAACTTTGATGCAGTAGATCATGATGCGACCTTATTTGTCAATGGAGAAAAAGCCGGGGTGCATGCTGGTGGGTATAGCTCCTTTAATATCAATATTACAAAATTTCTAAGAGCTGGTACCAACACAATTGTCGTTGCAGCACATGATCCTAACGATGGCAGAACACCTTCCGGCAAAAACGGTCCACGGGGCGATTATACCTTTACATCAGGTATCTGGCAAAGTGTATGGCTGGAGCCAGTCAGTGAACATTATATTAAAAGTATCCGGCTATTACCTGACCTTGTCAACAACAGGCTTCAGGTATTTGTGGATGCAGATCAGGCAAAGGTAAAGGCTGTTGCATTGAATGGTTCAGACGTAGTGTCTGAAATTTCAGGGCGCTCCGGCACGCTTTTATATATGCCAATAAAAGAGCCAAAATTATGGTCGCCCGATGATCCGTTTTTATATGATCTGAAAATAACCCTGACGGATAATAAAGGGAATATCAAAGATGAAGTCAGCAGTTATTTTGGGATGCGTGATATAAAACTGGGTAAAGTAAATGGAGTGATAAGACCACTGCTAAATAATAAATTTATCATGCAGGTTGGCTTACTGGATCAGGGTTATTGGCCGGATGGCATTTTGACGGCACCTACAGAAGAAGCGTTAAGATCTGATATCTCGTTTACAAAAAAAGCTGGTTTCAATTTAATCAGGAAACATATGAAGACTGAGCCTAAGCGGTTTTACTATTGGGCAGACAAGCTCGGCCTGCTAGTATGGCAGGATATGCCGGCTATCTGGTATCAGCATGAAGATACGGCAAAGAATAGAAGTGCTTTCCGGAAGGAATTAGTAGATATGATGGATGATCTTTACAACTCCCCTTCTATCATTACCTGGGTACCATTCAATGAAAACTGGGGGGCATTTGATGTAAAAGAAATGACTGATTGGGTAAAGAAGCTGGATCCTTCGAGGCTGGTAAATGGTAATTCAGGATTTAATAATAACCCTGGGTATCAGGAGCCTGCAGGTGATCCTGGAAATGGAGATTTTGTAGATACACATATTTACGTGGGGCCTTATGGGGCTTCTGTACCGGATGATAAGCGGGCGGCATCGTTGGGTGAATTTGGAGGTGTTGGTTTGTTTGTACGGGGGCATATGTGGCCGGTGGAGAATAATGCATATGCTTATGAACCGACTAAGGAGCGATTAACGGATAGTTATGTGCTTTTGATGGACCAGGTGGAGCAATTGATGAGGTATAAAGGATTGAGTGTAGCTATATATACGCAGACGACGGATGTGGAGCATGAGGTGAATGGGATGTTGACTTATGACAGGGAGGTGGAGAAAATGGATATAGAGAGGGTGAAGGCAGTGAATGAAGCGGTGATTAGAGCGGGTAATGAATTAAAAGCAGGTAAATAATAGAAAGTATATAGCTATAATGGGTACTCGTTATACAGGGTGTAACGGGTAACCATTATAGCTACATATTGTTATAAACTCCAATCCACAGGTTCAATACCCGCTTTTGCCAGTAGTTCATTTGTCTTAGAGAAATGCCTGCAGCCAAAGAATCCTTTATCAGCACTGAAAGGCGATGGATGCGCCGCTTTCAGAATATGGTGTTTGGTCGCATCTATCAGTACCTGTTTGTCCTGGGCAAACCGTCCCCAAAGAATAAATACCACATCTTTTTTATTTTCTGACACCTTTCTGATTACCGCATCCGTAAAGTTTTCCCAGCCGACTTTTGAGTGAGAAGCGGGTTCATTGGCGCGGACAGTGAGGAATGCATTAAGGAGCAATACGCCATGATCTGCCCATTTGGTAAGGTTCCCTCCTTGTGGAATAGGCAGGCCGAGGTCGGCATGCAGCTCCTTAAAAATATTCACAAGGGAAGGTGGAGGTTTAACGCCATCCTGTACAGAAAAGCATAAACCATGTGCTTGTCCGGGACCGTGATAAGGGTCTTGTCCTAATAAAACAACTTTAACTTTATCGAAGGGAGTCTTGTCGAAAGCATTGAAAATAAGGTTGCCAGGAGGGTAAATGGTGCGGTTCAAAGCCTTCTCCTGCTTGAGATGGAGGGCGATTTGTTCAAAGTAAGATTTCTGAAATTCATCTTTTAAAACTTCTTTCCAACTTGCTTCAATTTTAACGTCCATAAATTTTTTTAAATTTTGAATGGCAAAAATTTGTTTTATAAAGGGAATTTTCACTAGATTTGCACTCCCAAATGAAACGGTAAATATACGGGAAATTTGGAAAACGGATCGGTAGCTCAGCTGGATAGAGCAGCTGCCTTCTAAGCAGCAGGTCATTGGTTCGAATCCAATCCGGTTCACCAAAGTGGACAAATCGAAATTAGTTTCGGTTTGTCCATTTTTATTTTGGGTGAATCCCTTGTCCAGACTGTATATTAGCTTAACGGCTTCGTTGATTTGGGTGGTTCGATAATTGAATCCGTCAAAAGTGAGTTTTTCGGGAAATATCGAACCAATAATGTGCCGCTTCTTCTTTACATCACTGTCAAGATACAGCTGTTCAAGCCTGACTAAAGATGTTATTGCTTTGTCAAGCAAGGCTTCTATATTAGTGGTTGTTCTGGAAAGTTCTATTAGACCGGCTTCAAGTTGGGTAATTCTTTTCTCACAATCAGCTTTGATTTCCTTATAATCGGCAGCGCTAATATCCTCCCTTAACAATAATTTTCTTGCTTTTACAATATCAGCCTGTGCTTCATTTAGCTGATCCGTAATTTGTCTGACTTCACCATGATGCCCTTTTGCATGTACTTTATAGGCGGAATTAATTACGTATTTATAAGATTCTGCCATGCCGGGGTTGGGTATAAATTTGCGTAGTTCCTTTGAAAAAAGGTCATTAGCCTGTTCTGCTTTAAATCTTGCACCACAGGAGGAAATGCAGTGATAATAATAATACTGGCCATTTCTACCACGAGAAGCACTGCCCGTTAATAGTTTACCACATCTGGGGCAAAGTAAATAGCCACGTAGTTGCATTATTTCCTGTGAACCAACTTTTGTGCGGTAATCCTTCTTTTTGCCATCCAATATATCCTGCACTTCATAAAATAGTGCTTCCGATATAATAGGTTCATGCAGACCCTGTACCTGCTTACTTTCTTCATCTTTAAAAGCAGATAGGTATATTTTACCACAATAGACCGGGTTTCTCAATAATTTCCAGAAATTAGCCTTGCAGCAACGAATGCCTTTTAAACAGGCTTCCTTATATAATTGCTCTACCTGATACTGGCCGGTTGCCAACATATCAAATACCCATTTCATAATACTGGCAGAAGGTTCCTCAGGGGCTATATACTTTCTGAAATCTTCTGTTATCTTATTGACATATCCTACAGGAGCTGGCCCCATCCACCGCCCTTCCTTTTTTGCCCTGCGCATGCCGTATCTTACATTAAGTGCCCTACGATCATTTTCGACTTCCGGCGTTGCCAAATAGACCGCAAGCATTATTTTGCTTTCCGGGACTGTCATATCCAATGGCTGTTCTATGGCCTGTGGTTCTACTCCCTGCTTACGAAGAATATTAATCATTTGGTAAGCATCTCCTGCGTTACGGCTAAACCTATCCCATTTGGTAAACAGGATTACATCAATCTGCCCTTTCCGTTTCTTTAGGTCTAAAAGCTCATTGCTCCATCCCGGCCGGTCAAACGTCTTCGCTGAATAATCCTCAAATATTACTTTCCGGACAGTAATCCCATTGTTAAGGCAATATTTCTGCAAACGTTCCTCCTGATCTCTCTGGGAGAAACCTTTGTCAGCCTGTTCATCAGTACTGACGCGTATATATAAGTCTGCTTTCATTTTCCTAAATATGTGTTTAAAGCAATTTGAGCCAACTTGTACATAAATTCCAGAATCAATTTAGCTTCTTCAATAGTTACATGCGTACCATGCCCCTTTAGTATTTCAACTATTTTCTCGGGCTGAATGTTTTCCATCTGCACCTCCACTTTTATCAACTTCACAAAATCTCTCTGTGCAAGAGAATATACCCTCCAATGCTAATATAGTAAATTTGTTAGGTTAATTTGTTTTTTACCAAAACTTTTTATTAATTTGGAGTGTTTATTTTGCAAGCCTTACCCCCATTGGTCAGCTTTAGCATACTTTGGTATGATTTGTATGCTGGGAATAAGGGTATATTAGATTCTGTTACACGTTTTGATGCCATTACGTATAAAATGAGTGAAAAATGGAAAAGACGTACAAGGTTAGCTATAAAACATATTTCAATGACCGGCTAAAACAGGTGTTTTTTCACGGTCAGCTTACATATCCTTTATATGTACAGGTAACCTTTGACAGGAAAACAATTGTTTTTAAGAGTTACTATTTTGAATTGTTTTCCAAAGCCAGATATGTAATATTCATGGATGGGAAAATGCATGGCCCTTCGCTGGAGCAGATTATGGAGAAGGAAGAACTTTTGATTAATTACATTATTGATAAGCGACTGCCTGATTTTTCTTTAGACCAGTTTAAGCTGGACTATACTTTTTACAGCAAAGATTTGTGTGACGAAATGGAGCCAGGGTTCATAGATTACCTGTTTGTTTTCTTCCAGGATAAGGGAATGCCTGCATTAGCTACTACTATACAGCAAGGCAGTAAATTTCGTATTCTGTATGATGTGGTTGGGGATATGAAAAGGGCGTTTAATCGCCCTTTATATGATGAACTGGTAGATAATTCCTTTTACTATGCCCCACCTTATCTGCCATTATATGGATTTATGCAACAAACCAAGAAATGGCCGATGTTAAGCCTCACGGTTATGGAATGGGAAGATATTAAAACGAAAGCTAAGTTTGCTGATTATATGTTCAAGAATTACCCTGAAAAAGATGTGCAGGAAATCTATGATCAGGTAGAAAAGTGGCTGACACATATTAAAGATGTTGGTGAATAGCGTATCCTAATCCATACCTTCAAATAAATCTGACAGCATTATATGGTAGTATTTGGCCAATCGGAAAAGTACTAATATCCTTATATGCTGGTACTTCCCTTTCTCAATATTATGTAATGTGTATACGGAGATACCTGTGTCAGTCGAAGTAGCAGACAGGCTAATCCCCTTTTTCATACGGATACACATTAGATTGTGGCCTAATTTGCAAGTGTATTTATCAATCTTTTTCTGTAGCGTTTTCCCCTTCATTATTTGTTGTGTTAATGGTTTTTACTATGATTTCTCCGTTAGACCATTCAAATTCCCTGACGCTGATTAAGTGGCAGGCATCTGCAAGTTTATCAAGATGCTTTTTAAATGCCAATACATCAATTACATCTCCTGTAGCCTCCATGTTATCGCCAGTTAAAGCAATATGTAAAATATTATGCAGTTCCTCTTTCCATTCGGATAGTGTACGAAACTGAAAGAATTTGGGAAAGACTTTATAAGGGGTAATAAATTCTTTCCGCGTTAGACTACGGGGGAAATAATCCCAAGGGTAGTCTTTATGTACAAATTTGCAATACAAGGTAGGGTTCATCATGTCAATTTCTCCTTCCGGATACTGCAACCTTAGGTTAGCCAGCCTTTCGCTATTGTCCATCTGATTAATAAGCCATCCGGCTTCAATTAACCGTAAAAGCCTTTCAGAAAAATAGACAAGATTACCGGGGGATTCATTGTTCCAGCTGGCCGTTTTATATACCGCTGCCATCCAACTGGCGATGGTTCTTTTTACATAGGCTAAGTCATATTCATGGAAAAAGGTATTAGCTACCATGTATGGATTGGCTATTTCAGATACAGATAAGTTTTGCGGGTAAAAGTCGTGTGGTTGTGGCATAAACAGTAATTTACTGGGTGATTGATGATTTTACAGATTGGCCGAATGCTTCGATTTTTTTCGTACAGACCTCTTTGGCTCTAAATTGCAGGTATTCAACACGTTCCAGCAGGATAGACACTTCATACTCGCCGATTTCGTAATCATTAGTATATCTGGCCTTTACATAGGCCGTGTTTAACAGTTGAAAAAACTCTTTTTCTTTATCCGTATCACGTGGAAATACTGTAGTTATTTCTTTGGCACATAACCGGCATGTCTGTAGTAAACTGGTGAGGTTATGGGTAAATACGTTCCGGTTCATTAGGCTGGCAATGACAGCCCGCAGTAGGTGTTCTACTACCTGTTGTAACATAAATGCTGCTATGCCGTACTTTTTTGTAAGCAGGTAATACCTGGCTCCGTCTATAAATGCTTCACATTTAGGGGTATCCTGCTCAAAAGTTTTATACGCCTTTTCCCGTATTTCAGCTACGGGTAAATGTTCAGGAACTGGCAAGGGGACAGTATTTATACTATATACAAGCGCCTTATCTGTACAAACCACAGAGTAAAATATATGTCCCTGTTGTAAAAAGCTATATACTTCCTGCGCTTTCCGTATTAAGATCTTGACTGATGCCATATCCTTACAGGCAGCAGTAATACTATTGTGGTATTCATCAAACGGCTTAGAGGCCGTTTCAGGCAGCAATACCATTAGCTCTAACTGTAAATTCTCTCCGCTTTGGCCGTCACTAATCGGGTTAATGAGAAATATCCTTTCTGGCAGCGCTTCTTTGACTATTGCCTGTATCACCTGCTGTAATGTTTCATCCGGGGTTATGGATACCAGGGTTTCGTCCGGTTTGAGTACAGGTATTTCTGGCAGTGGAGCTGCTTCTTTTGCTGCATCTTTCCTTTTTTTCTTATTATAGAGCAAATAAGCGGCTTCTATCAGCATTTCAGTATGAGTATAGAAAAGCAGTATGGTGCTGGCTTCATTATGCTCAGTTCCTTGTCTTTCATGGTTAATTATCCAATGGCTATATAGTTCCCAAAGGCGCTTCCGGCAATCTTCTACTGTGAAATCACTAAAAAAGACCTCCAGCGCTTCATGAGGCTTACCTACACCGTTACTCTCCATTTGAGTGGGCCTATAGGTAAGCGTCTTATATTCCTGCTTTGTCATATGGTATCGATTTGGTAATCAAAACAACATAACAATACCCTCATATTCAATACTTTAATTAGCTATCTTGCCGAATAAATAGAATATCTTAGCGGTATTTTATACCCCTTTGGGGTTCATTATTCCATTGATAGATTTATTATATTTGTAGCATGACAAACACTGATATGCCAAACAAAGTACACGAAGGAAAGAACGTTAAACGTTTCAGGGAAATGCTGGGTATGAAGCAGGAAGGACTTGCCTATGAATTAGGCGATGATTGGACACAAAAGAAAATATCTCTATTGGAACAGAAAGAAACTATAGAACCGGATATTTTAGAACAGGTCGCTAAAGTGTTGAAAGTGACCCCGGAAGCTATTCAGAAATTTAACGAAGAAGCTGCGATTAATGTTATTGCAAATACTTTTAATAGTAACGACAGTTCTACGTTGAATGCCATTAATTACTATTGCAGTTCTAATCCTATTGATAAGGTGGTAGAGTTATATGAACGGTTGTTGGCAAGTGAAAAGGAAAAAGTAGAATTGTTGCAAGGGAAACCTAAGAACTAAAATTGACGAACAAAAATATAGAAAAGCCACCGTGTTGGTGGCTTTTTCTATATTTTGCTTATTGAATCTGTTATAATTCAAATTATTCATTTTGGTTTTAAAATTACCTGCATCTAAAAAGGACTAAACTAATGAGTATTTTAATTGACATTGTAAGAATTTCTAACTTCCGCTCTCTGAAGAATATCGAAGTACATTTAACGCCTCTTACTTTGCTTGTTGGTGCTAATAACGCGGGGAAAACCACATTCCTAAAGGCAATTAACCTGGCTTTAGGAATTGAAAAACGTTTTGTATCAAAAGAAGATTTTCATATAAGTAAAGAAGATGTTTCTAATGAAGCAAATAAAATTCGAATTGATGTAAGGATCATTCCTGTAAATGAGAACAGCGAAAGAATAAAAGAGTTTACGGATTTGTGGAGAGATGTTGAATTTGGTGATCTAATAAATATTGATAGGAATGATAACCAGTATGTGGCTTTTAGAACTGAGGTGTCATATAACATCTTCAAAAATGATTACGAAATAAAAAAGTATAAGATTAGTGATTGGAAGGAAAACGTTGAAAACTGGGAGAAAGAGGAATATTTAGATCCTTTAAAGTCGTCATTTCAAACATTGCCATTGTTTTTTATAGATGCTCAACGAGATATATTAGGTGACCTGAAGGATCGTTCCTCCTATCTCGGGAAACTTATTTCTAAAATTGAAATAGATCCAAAGAAAATCGAGGAACTCGAAAAAAAAATAAAGAGTCTAAATGATGATATTGTAGGGAATAGTGAAGTTTTATCCCATTTACGTGATAGGTTAAAAGAATTAAGTAATACGATTCCATCAGGAAGTACGGGTATTGATATTACTCCTTTAAACAAAAAAATTAGGGATCTGAATAAAGGACTGAATATTAATTTTCAAGATGGTGAAAATGAAAGTTTTCCCCTTGAATATCATGGGATGGGAACTAGAAGCTGGGCTTCCCTTTTGGCATTCAAAGCATATATAACGTGGCTTGCCGATAGTTTTGAAAAGGGAAAAGCAAGCCCCTATTATCCCATTTTAGCACTTGAAGAGCCAGAAGCTCATTTACATCCTAATGCACAAAGGCATTTATATTCTCAGCTAATAGAGATCAAAGGTCAAAAAATTATTACCTCGCACTCTCCATATATTGCAGGACAATGCGATTTAGAAGAGATTAGGCACTTTTACAAATCAAATGACCATCCTCAAGTATCTCAATT
This sequence comes from [Flexibacter] sp. ATCC 35208, assembly GCF_001975825.1. GTDB lineage: Bacteria > Bacteroidota > Bacteroidia > Chitinophagales > Chitinophagaceae > Chitinophaga. The sequence goes on along the minus strand of NZ_MTKN01000063.1, from coordinate 2,970 downwards.
TAGTATAGATGGAATGTTCCCAGAAGATTTGAGAAAATTACGAAGAGAAGTAATGCATTCCAGAGGAGAATTGCTTTTTGCAAAGGCTGTTGTTCTTTTTGAAGGAGAAACGGAAGAACAATCTTTGCCGATTTTCGGTAAAGGGTATTGGGCCAAACACACTTTTGAGCTAGGGATAAACTTCGTAGGAGTTGGAGGAGCAGGTAATTATTTACCTTTTATTCGCCTTTGTAAAACATTCAATATTCCTTGGTACATACTTAGTGATGGAGAGCCTGATCCTGTCAAAAAAGTAAAATCAGCTCTTTCAAAAATTAAGATTAGTCTCGATGATAGTCCCTCAAATGTATTTGTAATTCCAAACTCTAATGACTTTGAAAAATATTTGATTGAGTTAGGCTATCAAAACGAAATTAAGAATGGAATTATTGAAATCGAAAACGCAATCTATAAAAATTTAGTTTTTAATAGTGAACAGGAGAAAACTGCCAGAGCAGAACTTCTTGAGAAAAGGAAAGTTGAAATATCTGCATTTAGTGATTTGGATATTTTGAATTATATGTCTAAGAACAAAACCTCAATAAGCCCTATTGTTACTGAAATTATCGTGAAATTAGAAGATAAAAAAAGACGATTCCCTCCAATCTTGAAAAGTCTTTTTGATAAAATATCTGCTGATTTGAAAATTGAAATTGATAAAGCTAATATATAATGGAAATCAGGCTTTCATATAAACAAAGAATAATAGTTGAGTCAAAAGACGGGCCTATGCTTGTTTTGGCAAGTGCAGGAAGCGGTAAAACGAGAGTTTTGACTGAACGTGTAAGATATTTACTCTCTTCGCAACCAGGAACATTTAAAGTGTTAGCATTAACATTTACAAATAAAGCTGCGGATGAAATGCAAACACGCCTTAAAGATGTACAGAGCATAAAGGATAGGGCATTCATTGGAACTATTCATAAATTTTGCCTTGAGCTTATTCGTTCAAAAGGTACTGCAATAGGGATAGATAAAATGCCGCATATTTTTGAGCGGGAAAATGATAGAAGAGAAATTTTACTTGAGGTATTTGAGAATAACCTATCATTAAAAAAATACGTTACAGGAGCTTCAGATAAAGATAGGCAGAAGTTCATATTTGATGTTTTAAATTACATCAGCCAGCAAAAAAAGAATTTATGTGGGCTTGTTCAGACGAATGAAGCGGCTGATGAAGAAACAATGTTACTTTTCCATGAATATAACGCTGTGTTATCTTCTCAAAATGCCATAGATTTTGATGATGTAATTTGTCTCGCTTATAAAATCCTTGTTGAACGTCCGGCTGTCGCCGATTTATATAGAAAGATGTTTAGATATGTATGCATTGATGAAGCTCAAGACTTAAATTTTGCACAATATGAATTAATCAAAGCACTATGCGGTAAGCAACACAATAATATTTTAATGGTTGGAGATCCTAATCAAGCGATTTATGGATTTAATGGGTCAAGTAAAACTTTTATGACTGAAAACTTTGTCATTGATTTTAACGCCCCAATAATACAGCTTGCGGAAAACTTCAGATCTTCTATTTCCGTCTTAACAGCAGCACAAAAGTTAATTCCAAATTCAGTAGATATTTCTAATGCTGTAATCAATGGTGAATTTTCAATTTCTGAATGTCAAAATGAACAGTCAGAAGCAGAGTTCATAACTAATAAGATTAAATTTTTCCTGGATTCTAAAAAGCACAATGATATCGAGGGAGATATAACTGCTGAAAGAATTGCTGTTTTAGGAAGAAATAAATATGTATTTAAAAGTCTTGAAAAGGAATTAGGAAAAGAGCGAATTCCATTTGTTTATAAAAAGACAAATGATCTGAGCGAGCCTGTAAGTGATTTACTTAAAATGTATGATTTAGGCATTAGAATTCTAGTGAACTCTTTGGATAAACTTCATTTTATACAGTTGTGTAAACTTTTAGAGTTAGAAAAAATTCCTTTATTAGATACTAATGTTGGAATTGATAAACTATATAAATTATCAGATTTTATTATTTCATCTGATATAAAGAATGAATATACCATTCTATTTGAGTCCTGGAAAGTTGTTAATTCAGGTATAAATAATTTTATAAAGGGATTGGAACTGATAGAAGCATATGTTAATACTTCACCTCATTATTCGAACGACTTAATAAAGAAGGGATTTGTAATACAAGATATAGAAGAGCTAAAAGCATTATGGAAGGCATACTCTTTGCAAACAACTGCTGAGAATAAAACATTATCTAACTTTAGGAATCAAATTGCTTTAGGAATTTCCCTAAATAATAACAAAAATACCGGAGTTATATTAGGTACAGTTCATTCTGTGAAAGGACTAGAATTTGATATAGTTTTTTTGATGGGGATGAATGAGGGTACATTTCCTGATTATCGAGCGGTTAAGGAAGGTGGAGCGTCTCTTAATGAAGAAAAGAATAATGCATTTGTAGCTTTAACACGCTCTAAGCGTCTTTTATATGTCACTTATCCCAAACAGAAGTTCATGCCATGGGATAAGGAAACACCTGTTAACCAAGCGCCTTCAAGATTTTTGAGAAATTTGTCGTGACACCCTATTGTTAGTAGGACATTTTCTTTTGATATAGTCTGTTAAAATTGGTGTTGCAGATTAAGCTCTTTGTCAGTTGGATACCAAATAAAGTTATTTTTTCGTACAGATTTATTTGCTAAAATATCTGTACGATTTGAAATAAAAAAAGGGAATGATAAGTCTTCGATGTTATATAGGGAATGTTGTTTTTTGTCTTGTGGCCAAAATTTCAAGAACAAATCCTTATTTAAAGAAACATGGTTTACTTTGAATTTCTTATAACTCTCTTGGGTAACAAAGCCGATCTCACCTTCAGAGAATCTTTCCGCAAATATTACATTATCAAAATTATTTTCATAGCCTTCAAAGTAAGTATTCGGACCT
>NZ_MTKN01000062.1 GCF_001975825.1 [Flexibacter] sp. ATCC 35208 | reverse complement strand
AGTGTAAACAACTTCATCATAAAGACGATCGTCTCGTTCTCCTTGGCCGTTCTTCCGGTTTTATCATCTTCAACAACTCCTGCCCTATCCCTGCTATCCTATTCAATGTACTATTCGTCACCTCCTTATACTTCGCCCTAAAAATACTCTCCGTAAACGGCTCATTCCTCCTCGCTGAAAAGTACTTCGGCAATAACCGAAACACTTCCTCTGCATGCTTATGCGACAGCTGCCCCATCGCTCTTAGCAACCTTACTATCAGCGCCATCATCGACACGGACATATTCGTCCGGATCTTCTCTGGTATTATCAATCCCCCCGGCTCCTCCTGCATTTTCCGTTCCAGAAAATTGATCTCTACAAACAGCCATTCCTGCAATAGATCCCTGATAGCCGGTGCATCCGGACAATAAGCCTGCCCTGAGCGAAGCTGCAACTGCTGCATATCACTATACGTCTCTTTCAACAGCTTCATCTGCTCTTCGAATGAATTCGCCAGATGCATTTGCCTTGTCAACCAGGTCGTACAATAGTGATAAAAATCAGTGGTATTACAGTTCAGGCAAAATAACACATACTGCAACTGGTGATGTTGTAAATTATAATTCTCCTGTTCCAGTAGGCGTAGTAAATGCTGGTGTAGCTGTACTAAAAAATGCAGTTTCGCATCATTCAATTGATAAGGCAATGCCGGATCCAATTGATCAAACAACTGCATAATCAAATTCTGCAGGTCATGGCAGCTATCATCCGTTATCTCAAACCACCTTTTAATCAGCGGTATCCCGGGTAGCAATTGTTGTCTGATGATTTCCCTGTGAATATTCGGTAACGGTAGCAACCGGTTGAAATATTGAGGAAACGTATCCCTCAGGTAAACCAGGAATTCATCCAGCTGAAAACAAATATCCGCACGTAACAGGGCCGTGTTTTCCTGTATGGTATGTGATGATGATAGTTCTGTATTCAACCAGGATGTCGGCAATTCAGCAATCACGGTACACAGCCTTTGCTGACAAATGAGGATGTAACGTTGCATGGCCTGTTCATGCAGCCCGTTTAACCGGCATGTTTCGAGTGCTGCTTTCAGATGACTGATGGCATTGATGGTACCCTGGTGTATGGTAGCGATCAGTTCATACGGTGTAATATTGTCCTCGGGCTGTTTAAGGAATTGCAGGCTTTCTACCAGCTGATTCAGCGGGTTCAAGGGAGTTTTCATAATGTGCTAGTGCTAATGGTTAACAATAGTAAATTTTATTCATAGTTATTTGGAGGTTATCAGGTATAGGTGATCCTGATAGTAAATGCAATATATGAAAATATCAATCATACGGCCTGTTCATTTCGTTCATTTTTTCCTAAGTAGCAGTAGAGAGATGGCGTGCTGGTAAGGATTCGTATGAACAACAATTATTTACGAATAATAAATAATATGAGTAAAAGGGAAAAATATGAGATCATTAACTCCGCATTAACCGAATTCTGAGAACAAAAGTCTAGCATTGCACATTGATTGAATTTTTTAGTCTATATCCATATGGCCGGGCATTCTTGCCCGGCTAATTTAATTATATTCATTGATCAGATTTACGACGACCTGGGCCATGATATCTTTTTCATCCGGTTTGCTTTCTGCTATCATTAGTGTGAGTGCAACCAGGGCATTGTCTGCAATTCTTTTAGAACCGTCAGTCCGGTAAAGGATGCCGTTTTTTTCTAAGAACCATACAAAGAGAAAGGCTGCAATACGTTTATTTCCATCGGAAAATGAATGGTTTTTTACGACGAAATAAAGCAAATGCGCGGCTTTTTCTTCTATACTGGGGTAGAGGTCGTTTCCTCCGAAAGATTGGTAAATATTGGCGATAGAGCCTTTAAAAGAGTCGTCTTTTTCATTGCCAAAGAGGCTGCTGCCGCCGAATTTGTCACGCAGGCCTTTGATGGCGTTCATGGCGGAGTCGTAGGTGGCCACAAAAGAAGCGGTGGTATGTATACCACTTATAGTAAGGGTACGGTGATCGTATTGATCAAGAATATCGAGTGCGTAAGTGTAGTCGGTGATCACTTTGTGCAATCCATCGGCTTCGTCACCCACTGGGGGATTAACAAATTTTATTAAGATCTGACTGGCCCAGCTGCGGAATGCCGGGTCGTTGGCGAGCTTTGTTTCTATATCAATGATCTCCATTTTGGCTTGTTTATTCTATAAAATTAGAAGAAATGAATAAGCAAACCAAAAAATCATCATACGATCAATCTGATAAAACCCAATACCATCAAGCATCTCCTACTGCTCTCTTCGCATCAGCATCACATTACACTCATAGTACGCATCCACCTCTTTCAACATATCTATTGCATTCCTATACCCCGTCGACGCCGCTATCATCCCCAAGGTAAGCGACTTCTGCATGATACTATCATATATATGCATCATCCTCACCATATTAATAAACGGCGTGATCCCTATACAAAAATTATGTCTGAACCCCTGTGCCAACTGCGCCCCCGGCATATTAAACATATTCGCCAGTTCCGCTACACTATGCCTCATATGCGGGTTCGTGGTCACATAATTAAACACCTGGTGCAACATCACCGTCTGTATCGGCGTAAACAACTGTAACGATGGCGGTGGCGTGGCATCCTGCAAGGCGAAGTTTAAAAACAAATCCACACAACACCTATGCATATAATACTGCGCCATCTCCTCTACATACTTACAAGATAATATATGCTGAACAAGATAGTTACACACGGCATTTATCCGGTAAGGCCTGTCATTAATCACGCCACTGATCTTCTCCAACCGCTTATTCGCCAGATTATACAACCCCGGATACTGCTGCACCAGCTTCGGGATATTCGCCGGCATGATATTGATATGAAACGATAATACCTTCTGCCCCGCTTTCATGGGCACCCGGTGCATCTCTGAGTAAAGATTGAATAAATTACACTGCCGCTCTTCCAACATAAACTCCGGTATAGTGATCGTTTCCGCCCGCAATGTATCCTCATACATAAAATGCAACGCCCACAAATGATAGGGAGAATATGGACAAAGAACAATATCTTTCTTCGCAAATATATCATGTAACCACACTGAAAAATAACCCAGCTGCATATGCTGAGATAACATATCAAAGTCATTATCCGACTCAAAATACAGCCCTCCGCTCGGAATTACCAATTGTAAATACTCCGTCGGCACATGACCAGCATGAACATATTCGGTAATGAACCGGTCAATTAAAAGCAGCTTATTTTCGTCGTGCAATACTGGGTACATAATCGTGTTTTTTTAACGGCGATTTTGTTTACACCTTAAATGGTAGTTAACACTTTCACATGAAACATGAAATATGAAACATGAATATGATGATCAAATTGCCAGGTAGTGTGTCAGCCGGGTTTGAACAATGCCAGGTATTCAAACTGTTGGGGGTTTAAGACGCTCCATTACAGCAAATAGTATGTTCCAATACCGGAATAGTTAGTTATCTATGCCTTCTAATGACTACCTTTCTTACATGCATTGACCAGCATTTTGCTAAACTAACAAAATGATTGGGGTAAGTGGTTAATGACTTGTTAATGAAACAAAAAAGATAAAAATGATAACTTAAGACTGCTTGGTGAGTAAGGGGGGGCCGATGTAAAAGTAGATGTTAATTAGTTGATTATTATTAAGATAAGCCGGGCACTGTCACCTTGTGTACCTGTGCCTGAACACACAATGTATGTAAAAAATCGTATACCTGTTGAAGTGTATCCACCATCTTATCGTGTTGATCTCCCCCAATAGTCGCTACCCGCAATACCGTCTTCTGCATGGCGATCACAGGCTCAAAAGTAGTATACTCCTGCAGCAGCTTGTCTTCGTAATGATTCCACGCCTTTATACCGGTTGTGGTTACATTGATGACAAACTCTCCCGCAGGTTGTGTACGCGTAACTATGAACCCTGCTTCTATGTTGATAGAAGGTACGTCCGGCCTGGTAAACTGATAACAAATATCCAATCCGTCAATATCCGTCCAGCCATGATCGGCTGTGCGCTGGCGAATACCTTTTTTGATTTCACGAATACGGTGTATCTGTTGACGGGTGTTTTCCAGGTTCCACGCATCGTACTGCTGAATCAGCTGGTCTATGGCGATGGCATTGTCGTAAAAGAAATGAGATAATTCGTTGGGGGCCTGGGCTTCAAATATCCGAATAAGGTCTTTGTGCATGCTGGCAAGTTTAATTTCTTACACTAAACTAATTTTGATTTCTACACTAAACTAATAAAGTAAAATTTGGGTTTCGTTAAGAATTGGTTAAAGGTGCGTTTTATTTTTTTAATGATTGTGCAACGCGCTTTTGCGGGATCTCCTAACTTTATATTGAATCAAATGATTAAATTCCTGCCGTATGATGAGAATGCGATACCATTACTGTTTCTTAGCAGGAGTTACAATGGTCCTGCAATTTATTTTGATCAAATACCTGTATCCGTATCCTAACTTTATGCAGGACTCCTACAATTACCTGCGGAGTGCGGTTACCAATATCGATGCTAATTTATGGCCGGTAGGGTATGCTAAACTGATCCGTTTTGCCGGGTTCTTTTCCCATAGTGATACTTTGCTGGTTTTTATTCAGTTCTTCATCTATCACATCTGTGGTCTGTACTATTTTTATACCTTACTGGAACTGCGACCCTGTAGCAAATGGCTGCAATGGACCATGTTCGCCGTTATCTTTTTAAACCCCGCTATTCTTTACTTAAGTAATTATGTGACCAGCGATGTGTATTTTATCGGGATCAGTCTGGTGTGGATGGCGCAGTTATTCCGGTTGACTTATAAACCTACCTTCCTGTTATTGTGCGTGCATCTCGTTGTGCTGTTACTGGCATTTACGGTGCGTTATCATGCGTTGATTTATCCCGTGATCAGTATGACGGTGATTGTGTTTTGTCAGTATTCAAAGTGGGTCAAAGTGTGGGCGGTCGGAATGGCGGTTTTCCTTGTAGGCGCGTTTATTTTGTATACCACGAGACAGACGGAGACTCATATGGGCAGGCGACAATTCTCTGTTTTTAGTGGTTGGCAAATGGCGAATAATGCGGTGTATGCATATGTACATATGCCGGTAAGATCCAAAGATACGGTGCCTAAACAGTTCTCTGACATTCAGGCACGCGTGGATCAATGGCTGGATTCTGTGCCTATGGCTGATAGACCCAATCGCCCTATTATGGCTTATTTTATCTGGGATCCGGGTTCGCCACTACAGCCAGAACCCGGTGCACTACACATCTCTGACAATGCAGGACATCTGCGCAAAATGGCGGAGATCGCACCATTGCTGAATGATTATGGTAAGTACCTGATTGCACGGTATCCTGTGCCTTATATCCAGTATTATATCTGCCCGAATTTATTGCAGTATGTTTTTCCACCTGCGGAGAATCTGAGTGTGTATAATGATGATGTGGATACTATTCTGCCGGTGGCCAAGGAGTGGTTTCAATATAAGGATACGCATGTGTTTAAGCGTGCGGGTGAAGAACTGCGGCTGTTTAATTTTTATCCTTATCTGATGGTGATCACCATGCTTGTTTTTCTCATCGGCTGGATCCGGTATTTATACCAGGAAGGCCGTGCTATTGCGAATGAACATTTCAGGTATGCGTTGACAATTGTTACTTATTACTGGTTGGTCAATGTTGGATTTAGTGTGCTGGCTTCGCCGGTGGTGCTGCGGTACCAGTTATTTAACCTGATTGTAGGGGCTACGTTCGGTGGAATGCTGTGGGATATGAAGGTGTATGGAAAGTGATGGGTAATTACCCCACTCATCCCAAATGTTTGGAAATACAGGATATTCCCACTACCTTATTGTCGTAATGAAAAACTAACGCGCCAATGCTTGTATCCAGACGAACCGTTTTAAAACAGGTCCTGTTCGTATCTGCCGGTCTGGCTATTTTACCCTCATGTTTCAATGAGAAAAAGCCACCGGGAAAAAAACTCAATAATTTTGTACTTAGCGCTGAGGAAACAGGTTCTCTTGCAGCACTTGCTGACACCCTGATCCCCGGCGGAGATAAGCCCGGAGCTATCCAGGTAAAGGCTGATCAGTATGCGCTCACGCTGGTCGATGATTGTTTCACAAAAACAGACAGGGAAAAATTCCTTACCGGTATGAAAGCCTTCCAGAAAGACTGGAAAAAGGGAGATGTCGCTTACCTGAAAAAGATGGAAGAGACTACTGCTGAGTCAGGAGATGCTTCCGCTTTCTATCACACTTACAAAGGCTTATTAATCCAGGGTTATACCGGCTCTGAATATTATCTCACAAAGGTATTCCCCTACGAGCTTGTGCCAGGGCGATTCCACGGAAGTGTATTGGTCAATAAAGGATAAATTGTATGCCAAATATAAATACTGGCGATACCAGCCACAACTTTGATGCGATTGTGATCGGATCGGGTATCAGCGGCGGCTGGGCAGCCAAAGAGTTCACGGAAAAAGGATTGAAGACTTTAGTACTCGAAAGAGGTAGAGACGTTAAACACCTGAAAGATTACCCCACCACCAGCATGATGCCATGGGAATTTGCGCATCGTGGGCAACTCACCGCACAGCAAAAAGAAGATAATCCGGTGGTGAGCAAATGTTATGCATTCAAGGAAGATGCCCTTCACTTCTTTGTAAAAGATAAGGAACATCCATATGTACAGGATAAGCCATTTGACTGGATCCGCGGTTACCAGGTGGGTGGTAAATCACTCCTGTGGGCAAGGCAGACCCAGCGATGGAGTAACTACGATTTTGAAGGTCCTGCAAGAGATGGTTTTGCGGTTGACTGGCCTATCAGGTATGAAGATATTGCACCCTGGTATAGTTATGTGGAAAAGTTCGCCGGCATTTCCGGGAACAAAGATAACTTACCCGGACTACCGGATGGGGAGTTCCTCCCTCCCATGGATTTGACGAAAGTAGAGCAGTACTTCAAGGACTTTGTCGGCAAAAACTATACAGACAGGCATGTGATTTATGGACGTTGTGCGCACGTGACTGAGCCACAGGAAATCCATAAACAGCAAGGTAGAATGCAGTGTCAGAAGCGTGACCTGTGTCAGCGAGGCTGTCCGTTTGGTGGATATTTTAGTAGCAATGCTTCTACTATTCCATGGGCGGAGAGGACAGGAAATCTTACTTTGAAACCTGATACTGTCGTACATTCTATCATCTACGATGCACAGAAAGGCAAGGCCACTGGTGTACGTGTGATTGATGCAAAGACGCATGCTGCTACTGAATACTTTGCACCGGTGATATTTGTAAATGCCGCTGCGGTGAATACAAATATTATCCTGCTCAATTCTACTTCTGATCGTTTTCCGAATGGTATTGGTAATGACAGTGGTTTGTTAGGAAAGTATTTTGCTTTTCACAATTACCGCGCTGTGATCACTGGTAAGTATGAAGGCTTGCTGGAATATACGACTGATGGCAAACGACCTACCAGTGCATATATACCGAGGTTCAGGAATCTTGTGAAACAGGAGACTGACTTCCTGAGAGGTTATGCTGCCGGCTTCCATGCCATGCGTCCTTCGTTTTCAAAACCAGATGGATTTGGTACAGCGCTGAAAGATAATTTGTTCAAAAAGGAGTTAGGTCCGTGGAGTGTGGGTTCTCATATGATGGGAGAGACGATTCCTAAAGAGCAGAGCCGTTTATACCTGGATAAGGATCAAAAAGATGAATGGGGTATTCCATTGTTACATACTGATATTGGGTATGATGATAATGATGAGAAAATGGTGAAGGATTTCTTTGAGCAGATGACGGATATGTATACTAAAGCAGGTTTTACTGATTTGAAAACACGTGATTCCAAACAGGCGCCGGGATTGGATATTCATGAAATGGGCGGTGTGAGAATGGGGCATGATCCAAAGACGTCTTTACTGAATAAGTGGAACCAGATGCACCTGGTGAAGAATGTGTTTGTGACAGATGGGGCGTGTATGACATCGACCAGTACGCAGAATCCGAGTCTGACGTATATGGCGCTCACGGCAAGAGCGGTGGATTATGCGGTGAAGGAAATGAAGAAAGGAACGATATAATGATACAAGGCCTGTGAGCATTGCTCACAGGCTATCATCTTCTATCTCGCCATGTAGTAATTCTATATCTTGTTGGGTAAAGTCCATTGATTTAACACCATCACCCAGCCATCTTAATTTAAATAACCCAAGGGCAATGATCCCCGCCTTTCCATGCATTTCTAATCCCATTTCTTTTGAGGTATTTACATTGATATTTGCTGCGCCTAAATTCAAGGCTTTCAGTGCTTTTACATCACCACTAAAAGTGAGGTCGGTATCTGCTGCGATGGTAGAGAAGATGGCTGCATCTTGTGCGTTGTATAGCTGGTGTACGACTTTCCATTTTCTCTTCCAGCCTTCAGTCGCTTTGAGCTGTATGCCTATCTGGTGAATGTTCTGCATTACTTTTACCTGTATCACGGGGGATTTTACAAAGAAGGAACCTTTCCGGCCGAATTTCATGGTCACTTTTGCATCGATGGCTGTGGGCGGGATCACATCTACCTGTGCGTCTCCTGAAAAGTTGATTACACTGGTTTCGGAAGAGGTGAAGTTGATACTGCTATCCGGGCCTTCGGCGGTTTCATACGTAATACCAAATTCTTTGATATTGCCTAGTTGCATAAATACACCGTTGGAGAAGATGCCGTAGTCACCTAGTTGAAAGGTGTTTGTAATCGGTAGCCAGGCGGCATTGACATTGAGGTGGTCTTTGATGATGTCGTTGAATGCTTCAGGGATCTTCATGGGTTAAAATTTTATTGAGATAAATATAGAACTATTCCGGGGGATATTAATTGTTGGTGATAATTTATGTGGACACAACATACTATCTTCGAATCGATGATCCGTTGAGGTGATCTGTTTTGTAATCCTTATGGAAGGTGGAAATTGGTGAGGGTGGAAGAATGAGATAATTTTATTTCTCTATGTCTACATATTTAAAGATTAGTCTTATCATTGTTTGTATGGCTGCCGCTGTTGGTTGGCGGTCGTACCATATGTCTACAACTTTTGTCGCTTACCAACCGCTTGGATTGGATGCCAGAAGAACGACACATGTCATATATTCACCGATAGCAGATTTTAGAAAATGTCTGCTGCTGGTATTAGATAACTATCACATCAAATACAAGATTGATGATTGGGATTGGATCAATATCCCTCTGAAGGTGGATCGCGATACAGCGCTGGTCAGGGAGTTGACTCAAAAAGCGGATGACATTGCGTGGGTGTATGATCACACCAAACATCCTAATGCTTCATTTCTTTGTAAGGGAGCAGGATATGTCGCTGTGGTATTTCAGGATTCTATTAATGTTACCTGCGAAGATGTACAAATTGCAGAGCAGATTTTGCAGGGGGCAAATACTAAGCATCAGTTATCTAAATTTTACCGTCAGTATTTTGGGTATTTGAATGAGAAAGGTGAGCGATGTGTCGATATCGATTTATATAGTAAAACAGATTGTGATTATTTCCGATTTCTAAAAGGTAGGTTAATAATGGAGGATGGGGGAAATGGTTTTCTTCATGCAGGTATCAACCTCACCCGTAAGCACTTTGAAGAGATTATCCCGAGTAGTAAGGGTTGAAATTTATTCCCTACTTTTATACCATGAATTCCATCCTTCATCAACATACACAAAACAACAAACTCCCTATCCGTATCATCTCCCCTACTTTCGGGAGCCTTCCTCCGGAAATTCTGGGGCCCCACTCGCCTGCTCATCGCAAAACACATTACCTGTTCCTCTTTGTGCTGGAAGGCACTACCCGCCATGGCGTAGACTTACAGCATTTCGATATACAGGCAAACGAGCTCCTCTTTGTGTTGCCGCACCAAATTCACCATGTACCTGATTCAAAAAAAGGGATTAACTTTTTCAAACTGGGCTTTGAGGAAAGTAGTCTGTCGCTCTTACCAAGACAATACCCTTTCCTCATCAATCCTCTCAACAACCAGAAAATCTACTTCACCCCTCCCGCAGCTGCCAGACTGAAATCCATCTTTGAAATGCTACTCGGATTGCTCAGTACTATGGATACCGATCCCGACCTGATACTGGCGCATCTCAATAGTTTATTAACAGAAATCAATTCTGCGTATTTCGCTGTGGATAAACAGCCTGCGGATGACAAACTCGCCAAGTACATCAATTTTAAATTATTGATAGAGAACAATCTCACGGATCATCCCAGTATTATTGAGATTGCAGAAGAACTTGCTTTGAATACAAACAGTTTGTATAGCATTGTAAAGCAATATTCAGGTTTGAGTCCGAAAGAGTTCATTACCAACCGGCTCATACTGGAAGCAAAGCGTAGGTTGTTTTATGCAAGAAACTCTTCTATTAAGGAATTGGCTTATGACCTGGGGTTTAATGATCCCGAATACTTCTCCCGCTTATTTAAGAAGGTCACTGGTCAGACGATCGCAATGTTCATTCAGGATTTGTGATGGGCTGCTGGGTGAAGACCGTTATCACTTTTATGCAGGATTTTTGAGAGGATTGTTCCGGTAGTTACTGTCCTTCTTCTATGTTCAGGATTTGTCAGGGAACTGTGGTGGGCTGCTGGGTGAAGACCGTTATCACTTTTATGCAGGATTTTTGAGAGGATTGTTCCGGTAGTTACTGTCCTTCTTCTATGTTCAGGATTTGTCAGGGAACTGTGGTGGGCTGTTGGGTGAAGACCGTTATCACTTTTATGCAGGATTTTTGAGAGGATTTTTCCGGTAGTTCCTATCCTTCTTCTTTATTCAGGATTTGTCAGGGAACTAATACGTTTTGTCCGGGCCCTCTCATGTGGTTCTTCTGAAATTTGTACCATGAATAGAAAACTTGGAACAAACGGACCACTCGTATCATCCATCGGTCTTGGATGTATGAGTTTATCAGGCGCCTACGGCGTAGCCGATGACCAGGAATCAATTAAAGTGATTGAAAGAGCACTTGAGCTGGGACATAACTTTTTAGATACCGCTGATTATTACCGTACCGGTCACAATGAAGAATTGATCGGCAAAGCGATCAAAGGCAAGCGCGACAAAGCGTTTCTCTCAGTAAAGACAGGGCAAATGTTCGCCCCTGCAGCGAATAAAGGATTTGGTTTTGGCCCTGTCAATGCGCATCCTGATTATTTAAAGAATGCTATTCTCTACAGTTTACAAAGATTAAAAACAGATTACATCGACCTATATACACCGGGGCGTGTAGATCCGAATGTACCTATTGAAGATACGGTGGGTGCACTGGCGGATATGGTGGATAAAGGCGTTATCCGGTACATTGGTCTTTCTGAAGCATCTGCGTCTACCATCAGAAAAGCGGCGACGGTAGCGCCTATTACAGCGTTACAAATTGAATATTCTCTTTGGAGTAGAGAGATTGAAGCAGAAGTGCTACCTGTTACCCGTGAATTGGGAATTGGTATTGTCGCTTATTCGCCTTTGAGCAGAGGATTTTTGACTGGTGATATAAAATCACCTGAAGATCTGAAAGATAACCGGCCAAATATGCCACGTTTTCAAGCGGAGAATTTCTATAAGAATCTGGAACTGGTGGAGCAAATCAAAATATTGGCTGCGCAGAAAGGGTGTACACCTACACAGTTAGCACTGGCATGGGTGTTGGCGCAGGGGGAGCATATTATTGCTATTCCGGGGACGAAGCGGATACATAAACTGGAAGAAAATATTGCAGCAGAACAAGTGCAGCTTACGCAGGAGGATTTGCAAAGTATAGAAGCGATTATGCCGGCGGGAATTGCGGCGGGGACGAGGTATCCTGAGTTTTTGATGAAAGCGTTGAATGGGTAACCTGTGTGACTGGTGAAAGTCTTGAATGGGTGATCTGGGTATCTGATGGAAGCGTTAAATGGGTAACCTGGGTGATTGGTGAAAGTCTTGAATGGGTGATCTGGGTATCTGATGAAAGCATTGAATAGATAATCTGAGTGACTGATGAAAGTCTTGAATGGATAACCTGATTCCCTGATGAAGCCCTGATCCCGCTAATTCAATCTTCTAAACTCACTCGGCGCATAACCAGTTTTCTGCTTAAACAACCGCGTAAAATGCGAAGCATGTTCAAAACCCAGTGAATACGCTATTTCACTAATATTCTTCTCCGTACTCCACAGTAGCGATTTTGCCATATCTACCACCTGTAGATGAATATGCTCCTGTGTCGTCTTACCTGTAAACCGTTGCAATAAATCAGATAAGTAATTCGGCGAAAGGTGCAGCTGCTTTGCAAAGTAAGCAACCCCTGGCAGCGCTGTATGCTCCTGAGCAAAATAATCTTTGAGCAGTTTTTCAAATTGCTGTACCATATCGGTATTGACCTTTTCATGCGTATAGAACTGCCTGTCATAAAACCGGGTACAGTAGTCTAACAGCAAGGCGATATTCGACTGAATCAAACTATTGGTATGCTTATCGATACGTTGTGAATATTCTTTCCGGATGTTGTCAAAACAGGTCGTGAGAATTTGTTTCTCCTCTTCTGTCACGAACAGCGCCTCATTGGTTGCATAATGAAAGAAGGAGCAATCAATGATCTTACGTCCCAACGGACTATTATTAATCAGGTCAGGATGAAAAAATAATCCCCAGCCTTGCTCGACATAATCACCAGGGCTGGGGGTCATTACCTGGCCAGGAGCGGTGAACATCAATGAACCTTCACCGAAGTCGTAATAGGACTGACCATATTTTAACTGGCCAATGTATTGTTTACATAGAATACTATAGCAACCCAACCTGTAGGAGGAGTTGGATGGGGTAGGTTGTCTTACACCCGTCATTTCAATGGCAGCCACAAGCGGGTGCGTCGGCTTCCCAAGACCTGCAATCTCGTGCAGGTCAGCAATAGATTTTATATCTATGATTGCCATGTTGTTGTTTTTATATTGCTATAAAATTCAGCATCTTCTTCAATACATCTGTGATTGCCATGTTATTTGCTGGTTGTTGTTTATATTGCTATAAAATCCAGCATCATCTTCAATACATCTGTGATTGCTATGTTATTTGGTTGTTGCTTTTATATTGATGTAAAATTCAGCATCTTCTCCAATACATCTATGATTGCCATGGTATTTGGTTGTTGTTTTTATATTGATATAAAATTCAGCATCATCTCCAATACATCTGTGATTGCCATGTTATTTGGTTGTTGCTTTTATATTGCTATAAAATTCAGCATCTTCTTCAATATATCTATGATTGCCATGGTATTTGGTTGTTGTTTTTAAATTGCTATAAAATTCAGCATCTTCTCCAATCCTTCTATGATTGCCATGGTATTTCCTGGTTATTTTTTTCCCTGATATAAAATTCAGCATCTTCTCCAATCATATATCTCAGCCGGTCTGTATTGTCTGTCGCTGCTTCGTAGATCAATTGCGCTACATCTGCTGCTGTGGTTGGTTTCATAGGCGCTGTCAAAGCTGATAAATTACCCATGAAAGTTGCAAAATGTTCATTGTAAGCCGCAATTTCATTTTTGATCAACTGTACGTTGTTACGGAAATTCGTATCGACAGAGCCCGGTTCGATGAGTTTTACACCAATATTTAAAGGCTTGAGCTCATGATGTAAAGATTCTGAAAATCCTTCTACTGCAAATTTACTACTCACATACGGACTCCCAAAAGGGAAACCAAATACACCTGCAATAGAGGAGAGGTTAATGATCGTACCATGTCCCTGCTCTCTCATATAAGGCAGGATAGCCCGTGTCACGTCCATGAGACCGAATACATTCACCTTGTACATTTGTAGTAACTGCTCGTGGGTAGAAGATTCGAAAGCGCCCATCACACTATATCCTGCATTATTGATGAGCACATCTATTTTGCCAAAGCGGTTCAACCCTTCGTTCACCGCCTGTGTAATAGAAGTCTGGTCCTGTACATCCAACCTGGTAACGAGTACATTTTCCAACTGCTGCAACTCCGCTTCTTTGTCAGGATTGCGCATCGTCGCGATTACATTCCAGCCGTGTTGCTGAAATAATTTAGTCGCCTCACGGCCAAAGCCGGTTGAGGTGCCGGTGATGAAGATTGTTTTTTTCATGCTACAAAGATCATGGCACCGACGTTCTAAGACTTGACGATTTCTTCGAAATGTTTAACACTATTCATTAATCTTGATCAGGGAGGTGAGTGCAAGGGATTTGGAGAAACCGTAGTTGTTCCAGTAATAGATGAATGTGTCAGGTGGTATTAAAGTCACGACTTGTTGGAAGAGGCTTTTCTCTTTGCCATAACTAGTCATGAAGATATAATTCTGGTGGTAGACGTAGGTGAGTTCTGCGTGAATGCTTTGGGTGGGTTTGATAAATGGATGGCCATTTACACCTGATTTATGGGGCGGTTATTTATATTGGAGGTGGTGGGAGGAGTACGCATTATGCACTGAATATTTAAATTTTGAAGAATTTTTTTAAGGAGATCGATATCCTGATGACCAGATTTTTTTATGTAGATGTTTGTTCGTTTTAATAATAAAATCCTGCATTTTAACAATGCAGGATTTTATTATAGATACATCGCTATTCAAATTTATTGCTTTGCAATAAAAGCATTTGTAGATGCAATCATTATATCAATTGCTTCGGATTCCACTTTATAAATGTAAGAGAGAGCTCTGTAGTATCTGTCCATTTTGTTTACCAGCGCGTCTGTTTTTTTAAAACCTCTAGGAACTCTTCTGTTTTTCTTTTTAGAAATTTTCCCGGTCATAATTTTCTTTTGCATATGAAGCCAGTTTGGTTAAAAAAATCGATCTTGATTAAGTTTATATTTTTTAGCCGGATTATCTCCTTTTAGATCAATGCATTCAGGGGCTTCGTTTAGATTAACATCTGTACTAATAGCTCCAAAGCTGCTGAAAAATTCCTGTCCTTTCTCTTTCACTAAGTAATATGTCAGCAGCGGGTCGTTTCCAACCTGATCAAATATATACCCCAGTGGAACATACCTTTTGGTAGTATTAAAACGATGTAATGCCCTGATGGTGGCTTCTCTCCGTTTTAGAGAAACTAATGTTAAGTTGACCTGATAGTCAATTTTAGTCAGCGTTTCGGCGAGTTTAATTATGGATTTTGGATCTGGTCCAACTTTAGGAATTACCAAATTGTTTCCATTTTCAATAGCCCGGTTATATAATGATTGAATTTTTTGTGGATTGTTTTCTCCAAAGCCAAAAACAATTTTATTGGATTCTTCCTGAACAAGGGTTGCCCCGCAGTCATATTCAAATTCAGGCAATTTCCTTTTGGCGAAATCAGAATCTAAGATGATAGCACCTTCATCTTCAGATATAGCATTTGCTATAGAAGATTTTCCTGATGCCGGAGGCCCTATTAGTATGAAGGCTCTTCTTTCTGATCTTACAGGTATGCGAGGTAAGGCACCTCCTGCCCCCAGTGTTGTTTCATCCTCATTCCCCAATCTTTGTAGTGTATACAATTCGGAAATAATACGTTCTCTTAAGTTCCATCTATCTAGTTCACTTACATAATCTCTGTCTCTATGCTTTGTACTAATTAACGTGTTTTCTTCCTCCTTAAAATCCATCAACATTTTCTCACTTGTCACAATTTTCCTGATGATTTTTGGAGTAGTTCTGAATTGAAGAACTTTTTCAATAAAATGTTGTACTAAGTCGTCATCCCGAAGGAGTCGAGAATAATTTGCACTCATAAATCGTGGTGTATTGGCTAATGAACCCTATTACAGGGCCATTACAATATTAAGTTACATCAGGAAATTCAATAAAAAAGGGAATTTTTACTTTTTTATTATGATTAAGAATTGCATGATTAATAATGATGTAAGAGTGAGAAGTCTGACCTTAGTAGTGCACAAATGATAGCTTTGTTAGCTTCCAGATTCATAACCATCGCCCCCATTTTCACATTCCTTGATTATTCCTCTTGTGATGCACTGTTAGTTTTCCCCCGCAAAAGATGAAACTAACATTGTTATTAATCAGGGAGATCGATACTCCATAATATCATTTAAAGTGAGAGGGAAAATGAAGGATTAAAGAACCTGCTATAGATACTTGATCATAAATGGCCGGTTATTTGACAAATCGGATAGCACTTCTCATTGTATTTAAATGATAAGCTATTAAGCAGGTATGGATTTACCCGATTGCATTGAGTAAATAAGTTGCATGTAAAGCAGTATTCTGGGATTGAACTATACAGAGAAGGAGATTCCTGTATCTAAGCATAGAAAGAGTGCGGTAAAAGCAATGCTAAAAACATACACGTGACCCCACCACTAAAAACATAACTCCACTAGAACATTAATTAAAGGGGGGGCTCTCCCCTTTAATTATTCTTGTTCTTTGTCTTCTTTTTTAACTTTCTCACGTTCCTCTGGCGGAACCGTTGTCAGATTGCCATCCTCATCCAGGTAAGCCATCATACTTTCCAGGCCTTGTCCTTTTGCAGAATTCGCTTTCCTCTCCTGTTTCCTGTCCTCTTTCTGCTGCTTTGCAACCTTCTTTTTATTCTCTTTTGTCTTTTTATTCCAGCTTATTGCCATAGTAAAAAAAATTGGTGATAGAATAGATCAAAAGGAATTGATCGATGTTAGTAATAAATTTAATAGAAAATGGCATCCCCATACGAGGCTAACTATCATCTCAATAGATAAGTAATAGCAAGGTGTAGTATTAGTCTGGATCGCTGTTAGTGTTGGATAATTTAGTATTATATAATAGTGCCAGACAGATGCTAAATTATAGCAAAGGTACGTTTTATTTTTGGCTATAAAAAACATAAGCGCTGTTGCCAGCGCTTATATTAACTAAATATCGTTCTTATAGGGAGAACCAGTCGCTGTCTGCCCGATAGTCGTCTACCGGAACTGACAGGTTCGGAATGCCGAGATTGGATACCAGGTGCGCTATTTCTATCCGCACGTTGCCAATACAGTTCTCTACCAGGTCTTTTCTGAACCCTGCATCTTCCATTTCCAGTGTATAATCTGTACAAATGAGTCTGCTGATGATTTTACCCAGATCCACCATTTTACGTTGGGTCAGGGTCGTGGATATATCGCAGGCAAGCTGTTCTTTAAAGTATTCTGATGATCGCTGTGTCAACGGGAAGGTAGACAGGAAGTCGTACAGACTGCTGGTATGATGGCGCTTCATCTTCTTCATCACCACATCCGCGATCTGTGTGTACAACATCTCGTTGGAGCCTTCAAAGATCTGGAAAGGCCGGCTGTCTACTATACCTCTACCCGCAATATGGCTGATCTTATAGCCGTTGGCGCCGGACAACTGCAAACACAGCTGGGCGGACTCGTGCATCAGGTCGGTCACGAGGGCCTTCATACTGTTCGCTTCCAGTCCTTCTGTAGCCAGGTTATTTTCAATACCGCTGATCTTGCTGCTTTTGTAACACATCGCAGAGCAGATGGTAAACGCTGTTTGTATACGTGACAGCTGGAACTTAATGGAGTCCATGGCGTAGAGGTTGCCCGCACCTACCATCCTGTTCTTGGTATGATCCAGAGCTTCGTCCAACATTCGTTTGATAAAGCCCATACCCATACCCGGGAACTGCATCCTACTTCTGTGCAGGATGTCCAGCATCATCTTAATACCAGTACTTTCCGGAATCAATATCTGTTCCTTAGGCACCTGTATGTCGATTTTATTCAGTCCATAGGGAATCATATACAAACCAAGATTATTGTAATATGACTCCACAATGATTTTTTGCTCTTCCTTACAGTTGTCTGCCATGAAGAAATCAACGTCTCTTGACAAACTGCCATCTTCCTGTTCCTTTCTGGCAGCAATCAGCCAGTAGTTTGCCTGGCCGGTCAGACCTTGCCAGTGCTTGGAACCTTTGATGGCGAAAGTGTCACTCAGCTCCTTGTAAGCCGTCATCATATTCAAGGCATCACTCCCAAAATCAGGCTCCGTGATCATGAGGCCCCCCATACTCTGGTGGTGCAGGAAGTTGTCAAATACTTCCTTTTTTATTTTGTCATTACCGTATTTGGCCAGCGGCTCCAGGAACAAAGCGATATTAATCCCAAAGGTCAGCGATAGCGGCAAAGACTCATAAGCCGCGGCAGACAATAATGAAAGACATTCTTTTACAACCGCTCCTCTACCTCCGTATGCCGTTGGTATGGCTACAGAAAGAGGCGCCATGTCCATAATATCCTTCCATATATTATCGGGTAAGCCCCGCTGAAGACTTAACTGATTAATATCGTTTTGTTCATAAAATATTCGTCTAAGCGCCCGCTCAAAATCAGCGATGAACTCCGTTAGACTCCTTGAATTTTCCATATTATCATCCTTTAAAAAAAGCAATCGGGGCCTAAATATAGGATTTTGACCGTTGTCTTGCCAATATTAATCGATGATTATCCGGAGATAATGTCTACTTTTTTGTGGTATTTATAGTGGATTCATAGTGATATTTACCGCTTCCGACTTCCTCTTTCCCTTCTTTTCCAGGTACATAGATTTCGGCAGTGGTGTTAACAGGTATCTCTACATCCATGATAAATTTTGTGTCCTGAATTTTCCAGTCTACGCCAATTTTGCCATATCCACTCTCATAACTGGCCTTTGCATAAGTCAGGTTGCCACCCGGTCTCGGCATAATTCTGATCTTTTTAAAGCCGGTGGTGGATGAGTCCATATTAATCCCTGTGATGTTTTTATACATCCAATCTCCGATGGCGCCATAGGCGTAGTGGTTAAAGGAGTTCATGTCTGTTGTCTGGAAGGTACTGTCCGTTTTCATGCCATCCCAACGCTCCCATATCGTGGTCGCCCCCATTTTTACAGGGTATAACCAGGACGGATAGGTTTCTTGCAATAAGAGCTTATAGGCAACATCTGTATAGCCAAACCTGGTCAACGTATTTGACAATAAATAGGTACCCAGGAAACCGGTGGTCAGGTGATTATTATAGCTGGCAATGTCATCCACAAGATTCTTTGCCGCCATCGCCCTGATGTTTTCTGGTAGCATGTCAAATGCCAGCGCCAGTACATAAGAGGTCTGGGTATTAGACATGATACGACCATTGGGGGTCACATACTCCGCACAAAAGGCGTCTTTGATTTTTTTCAGTAAGGCGGAATATTTTGCCACATCATCCTGTTTGCCGAGCACTTTGGCTGCGTTAATCACGAGTTGGGTGGATAACGCGTAGTAACATTGGGTGGTGATATAAGTATAGGTGTCGGCATAACGGTTCTCTGATTTATAAGATAACCAGTCGCCAAAGTGCGAGCCACTAGCCCACATGTTATTGGGAGATTGCAGTTGGATGAAATCAACCCATCCTTTCATAGAAGGATATTGTTGTTCTAAGAGGCGCTTGTCGCTGTATACCTGGTACATTGTCCAGGGCACTACGGTGGCGGCATCTCCCCAGCCGGCAGAACCAGTGGCGTCATTGCCTAGTACGTTAGGAATCACGTAAGGCACGGAACCATTTTGTAACTGATCAGCTGCCAGGTCACGGAGCCATTTAGTAAAGAAGGTATTGACGTTGTGATTGAAGGTAGCAGTTTGCACAAAGGCCTGTGCATCGCCTGTCCAGCCAAGACGTTCATCACGCTGTGGGCAATCGGTCGGAATGTCTACGAAGTTGTCCACCTGGCTCCATTGAATATTATGCTGGAGTTGGTTGATCATAGCGTTGGAGCACTCGAAATCGCCGGTAGCGGGTGTGTTTGAATAAATGGCTACTGCTTCTATGCCGGTCATTTTAGCTTTGGTCCTGACTCTTACGTACCGGAAACCATGGAAGGTAAAATGTGGTTCGAAGTATTCTTCCCCTTTGCCGCTGAGTACGAAGATGTCTTTAGCAGCAGCGGTGCGGAGGTTGGCATTGTAGAAGTTGCCTTTCTTGTCCAGGATCTCGCCATGTTCGAGGATGATGCTGTCGCCGGGTTGACCGCTAGCTTTGAAGTGAACAAAGCCGGAGAGGTTCTGGCCAAAGTCGATCACGTTTTCACCGGCAGGAGTTTTGATCATCTTGATATTGCTGAAGACCTGGTGTTTGGTAACAGGAGGCGCCACGCTTGCTACTAGGTTGTTCAGGGGAACGTCGATCACTTTCACACCTGTCCATGTGGTTTCTTTGCGGTTATCCTGCCATTCGCCGTTATAGATCTCGGAGTAGGTGATCTTGCCGGTGCCTGATTTCCAGTGTTCGTCGGAGATGATGGTTTCTTTAGTGCCGTCGGTATAGGTGACTTCCATTTGGTATAACACACCCAGTGTCTTACCATATTTATTATCTCCCCAGCCGATGGTGCCTCTGTACCAACCGGAACCTACGGTGATTTCAATATTGTTATCGCCTGATTGCAGGAGGTTGGTAACGTCGTATGCCTGGTATTGCAGGCGTTTGTTATAGCTGGTGAAACCGGGGGTGAGGAAGCCGTCACCTACTTTTTTATCATTGATGCGGGCTTCGTATAAACCATGACTGGTAATGTAAGCGATAGCCGAAGCTACTTTCTTTCCATTACGATAAGTGGTTTTGAAAATAGGACATGGGCGGTTAGTGGCTTGTTCGGTGTAACCGGGTTCTATCCATTTTGCTTTCCAATCTGTGATTCCCATGCGGAAGTAAGCGGGTTCGGTAGAAGCGCTGTTATGACCATGGTTATCCCACACCTTTACTTTCCAGCTATATAGTTTGCCGGGAGTGAGGGCGTCACCTTCATAGGGGGCATGCAAAGACTCGTCGGAGGTGATCTTACCACTAGTCCATGTGGTCTTCTTTCCATCCATCACGGTGATTTCATAGGCCGATTGAAGGGTATTCTTTTGCTCCGTGCTGAGTTTCCAGCTGAAGCGGGGATGAGCATTGTCAATAGTTTGTGGATCTTTTAGCCCTTCCGTGAGCAGTTGTTTAACCTGTACCTGTGCGGAAAGGGAAAGATAGAGTGCCTGGGCTAAGAAAATAAGACTGATATGCTTATTCATAAGAGCATGAGGTGGAATGTGTGAATGAATTTAGACCTGTGGAGATAAATTTATCAAAATGAATTAGAAAATTATAATTTTTTCTGTGTGGTGAACATATTCTTTTTCGAGACGTTAAATATGTTGATTATGGAAGCCCTCATCTGAATAATGATCGATTAAGGTATCATTTTATAACATATTTATAACCACAACTCAATCACCTTCACGACCCTAACTATTTCATTCTATGAGAAGTAGCATGCAGCGACATTTATCATTTCTG
Organism: [Flexibacter] sp. ATCC 35208; assembly: GCF_001975825.1. Taxonomy (GTDB): domain Bacteria; phylum Bacteroidota; class Bacteroidia; order Chitinophagales; family Chitinophagaceae; genus Chitinophaga. Next base: position 27,946 of record NZ_MTKN01000062.1, on the reverse strand, counting down.
CTGGATCAGGCACGTCCTGAAAGAAGGGGTGTTACAGCCCTGAGAGCAGCAGCGTTTATTAGTACGGAAGGTACGGCCGAAGCTGTCTCCGGATTTATTACGGGAGATACCTCTACATTTAGTGCGGAAGGTATTACCGCAGGCCCGCTGATTCCGCCGGAATTCAATCCTAAGGACTGGTTAACTTATATGCTCCATGTGGATGCGGAGTTAGAGCACAGTCTTATGGTGCAATATTTGTATGCCGCCTACAGCCTGGGTGGCGACCATGTGCCTGACGCACAGAAAGACCTGGTGAAGAGTTGGCAGGAAGTCATCATGGGTATTGCGAAGGAAGAGATGGGGCATTTTGTATCTATTCAAAATGTATTGCGGGTGATAGGTGCGCCACTGAACTTTGCCAGGCAGGATTTTCCTTATGATTCATCTTTGTATCCGTTTGATTTTATATTGGAGCCATTGTCTAAAGCATCGCTGGCGAAGTATGTATATGCAGAGTCACCTGCAGGATGGCTGAATGTACAGGATAGTGATGATGCAGAGACCAAGGCGATCAAGCAGGAGATTAAAGCATTGTTGCCTTCGGCGAATATCGGTGATCCGATTAGTGTGTTGTTTGAAAGCATCATTGAATTGTTGGAAAATGAAGAGATGATACCTGATGATGTCTTTGGTGTGGAGACTTATCCTTTTCAGGCGAAGCCGGATGAATGGCAGCGTGGGTATGATCATGGCGCGAGGGGGAATTCAACGCATGCGAGTCCGGCGAATACACCGAATGTGTTGGTAGTGCCATTAACTTGTCGTACAGATACCGTTGCTGCTGTGAAAGCGATTGCAGAGCAGGGGGAGAACCCGGATGCGGATGATGCAGATGAATCGCATTTCCAGCGTTTTTTGAATATTTATAAGGCATGGCGGAAATTGCCTGAAACGTTTAATCCTTCTAAGAATATTCTCACGAACCCTTATGTATCTCCTGAACAGAGTGCTATACCGAGTGATGGGGTGAGTATGATTACGGATTTTCAGACGAAGTTCTGGGCGAATTTATTCGATGTGCGTTATCGGATGTTGTTGAATTTTTTAACGCATAGTTTTTTGTTGGGAGAAGGGTATAATGATATGGTCAATTCACCGAGAGGGATGATTATACATGCGACGTTTGGGGAGATGTATAATTTGCGAACACTGGCGAATGTGTTGATGAATTTGCCTGCGGGTGGGGGAACGGATAAGAAGGCGGGACCGCCGTTTTTGTCACCTTATACGTTGGATCTGCCATTTGGGGAGAAGAATAAGTGGCGGGTGCATAAGGATTTGCTGTATGCTTCGTCGGGGATTATATCAGCGTTGCTGGCGTTTGGGAATCAGCAGTATAGTACTTATTTGTATTCATTGCAGGCGGCGGATAAGAAGTTGATGGAAGTGGCGGATGCGATATTGGCGGGGGATAAGGTGTGTATGAAGTAGGGATGGTGGCGATTAAGGGGCAGTTTAGTTTTTTAGGAAGGAATTGATCTGCGTAACTGTTTGATTTTTTATGATAGGATGGATAGAAGTAGCCGATATCATCACTGGCGTAACTGTTTAAGTTTTTACAGGAAGATTGATGGAAGTAGCCGATATCATCACTGGCGTAACTGTTTAAGTTTTACTGGAAGATGGATGGAAGTAGCCGATATCATCACAGGTGCAACTGTTTAAGTTTTTACTGGAAGATGGATGGAAGTAACCGATATCATCACTGGCGTAACTGTTTAAGTTTTACAGGAAGATTGATGGAAGGAACCGATATCATCACTAACGTAACTGTTTATTTTTTACCGGAAGATTGATCGCATTTCCGAATGTCATCATTCTTGAAACCATTTAATTCACCCACATAAACATATTGTATGCAAATTTCTGGTTTAAGGATTTTGCCTCCTATCGCTATTGGGCGATTGGGTTCCTCTTCATTGCCTATGGATGCTTTTATGCTGGATGTAGACCCGACAAATCCACTTGATTTTAGAAAAATTACAGTAGAGGAATCTTATAAAGTAGATCCTGCCACAGGGATCATGACAAAATTCACACCTGATAAAGTCATCTTCAAAGATGCGATTAACATAGATGTGAAAAATGGTACGGTGCGGCCTGTAGCACCTTTCCTGGAAGTGTTTGCGATTACAACAGACAATCCGGATCAGTTGGTTCCTCTGACGACAGACCTGTTGACAAAAGCGGGTTATAATCTGGATAGTATTTCATGGCATGTACATCTGGCGAATATTAAATTGTATCGTCGTACACAGAGTGAGAAGGATAAGATCAATGCGGAGATCACTTATATACAGTCGCATCAATTGATACCAGTGGAAGGAGAGTGTGCCAACTTTGTTTCGGGTAGAAAATTACCATTGGGCCATGTGCAGTTTATTCAGCCTACGACTGATTTTCCTCAAATTCGATTTAGGTTCACACCCGGGCCTGGAAGGATCTATGGTTGTTCTACCACGAGGATTCCTGATGACGGTAGTGCGCCGGAGCCAGATCCATTGTATTTAAAATATGGAGATGACTTCTTATTGTATAGTAAGGATGGAGATTGGTTCAATTATGTGGAAGGTAATCAGGAAAGACCGATTTTGACTAATCCTGCGGGTATTTTTGCGGGATATGATCAGGGTAATAACAGGGTGAGTTGGGGATATGTGGATGATGAGTGTGATGGCAGAATCACCATTGAGTTGAAAAAATCAGATGGAACTTTGTTGACAGCAAGTGCGCATGTATGTGCAGGACCACCAGCGTATGCACCGGATACCTTGCCGGTACGTGTGGTGACAGATGAGATAGAGCAAATCTTATTAGGTCCGGATGTGGATAAAGAAGTGCCTATAGAAGAAGCGCAGGAGATCGTAAGAAGAGCGTTGGAAACGGTACGCCTCATGAATACCGCTATCATGAATGGGAATAACTATTATGGCAGACCACGACCTGCGAGTATGATGCCTGCACAGGATTCAAATGACTTTGGCAGGATGTATGAACCGATCATGGCCCCTTCTATTGTGGATAATCTGGCGGTGAGGGCGATTCATGAACGGGTATTTAATGGTATTGGTACACCCTCTACGAGTACGTGGTTTGACAGTGCTTTGCGCAGACCGGATACCATTGGTAATTTATCCAATGAGGAAAGACGTAAAATGCCAGCTATGATGCGTGGTGCGGATGGTAGAGCGTTGTGTTTTACTTACAGACAGATTCATACGATTATTCAGAGTGCGGCGTCGGCTATGTTTCAGGCAGGTGCGACGAAGTTGAATACCAGTACGACGACTAGTATTCCTGTGGCGGATGTATATGGTCAGTTACATTATAAAGGGAATGGGAATCCTTATTCTGTGATGGCAAGGAGTGCGATTTCAAATTGTTTTCCTGGATTGGAGATGGACTTTAGAAACTTGTGGAGACGGGCGTTTAAAGGGATCACTTTGATTGAGAATAACAACTTCATTGTGGAAACGGAGGAGGAATTTTCACATCTCTTGTATCATCGGTTAGTTGGGGTACAGGGTAAACCGACTATGGTGCCCACACAAGGACCTACTTTCCCACGGAGCGGTAATTTGCCTTTGATCAATACATTTAATCCAAATGGGGTGTCTTTTATGGAGTGGTCTAATGGGCTGGCATATGTATTACAAAATCAGGGGAAGGAAGTAGAGTGCTACTTTACGAAAGATGAGTCGAATACAGAGGTGGTGGTGAGTGCGGCTGATCTGAATACAAGTAATGCTAACCTGGTGCGGGTGGTGATGACGGTGAATAATTTCTTTGAGGAGAATAGTACGGCAATTAATAATGATATTATTAAAGCAGGTGAATTGACACAGGGGTTATGTGCGCCATGGCAGAATGATTATAGAGAATGTGCTTGTTATTACTGGGCGGCTTCCCGTCCTGATTATGTGAATGTGGTGCCGGGTCCGGATGGGATTAGTCGGGGGGATAACTGGATGGCGAAGAAGCGGAGTGGGAATTATATTCCGGATAATCGGGCTGATAGTCGTTTGCTGACTTATGATGATTTGTTTTTGGATTGGGAAGGGGAGTTGAATTTTTTGGTGAAGGGGAATGATGCGTTGGATTCTGATGGGGGTAAAAAACAGGTGTGATGGGGAGATATGGAGAGAGTACAAAGAAAACTGGTTCTGAAAAACCGGCATAATGGGTACATCTGGTGAGCCTGGAAATAAGCTGGTAGTGGAGAATGCAAAGAATACTGGTCCTACAAAAATAAGCATAATGGGTATATCTGGTGAGCTTAGGAATAAGCATTAGCGGAGAATACAAAGAACACAGATCCTACAAAAACAGGCATAATGGGTACATATAATAAGCTCGCCACTAAGCTGGCGGCCAAGATTGCAAAAGATGCAGCTCCTGGATCTGCGCATGTCCATATGATACCAGGTAGTGGTGAGCCTTTAATCTTTTTACCAAATGGCAGCCGTCTGTTCAGGGGAAACCCTGAGCAGACGGCTTTTATCTCTTCATTATTATCTTCTAAAGATGATGCATCTATTGCTTTAGGGCTATTAGGTATGGAGATGGATGGACCTGTGCTGATAGATGATACTATCCCTGATCCTCCTTTGCATGCTTTGTCATTGGCGATATCGCAGAGTTGTAATATGGGATGTAGTTATTGCTATGCGGGCCAGGGAGAGTTTGGAACTGGGGCGGCGAGTAGTATGAATGCGGAGATGGCTTTTAAGGCGGTGGATTTGTTGTTGAAAGATAAGGTTGCCGGTGATAAGGTACAGTTATCTTTTTTAGGTGGTGAGCCACTGATGAACAGGGCCGGGATACGGATGGCTACTGCGTATGCTGCAAAGCAGGCTTTGGCACGCGGAGTGGATATTGGATTTTCGATTACTTCTAATGGTACTTTGATTAGGGAGGAAGATGCTTCTTTTTTTGAAGAGTATGGTTTTGCGGTGACGATTAGTTTAGATGGGTTGAAGGAGGAGCATGATCGGATACGAACTTTTAAAAATGGCAAAGGTACTTATGACCAGGTAATGGCGAATATCTCGCCTTTGTTATCATTACAAAAACGAATGCAGGTATCTGCTAGGGTGACTGTTACGCCGATGAATATGGAGTTGCATACAGCGTTGGATACGTTTATTAATATGGGCTTTCATAGTGTGGGATTTTCGCCATTATTGCGGGCGGATAATGGGGCGAATGAAATGAGTGCTTATGATCTCGAGCATTTATTAGCGGAGATGATTGCATGTGGATTACAGTTTGAAGAGGCGGTGCTGAATGGCAGGCGATATCCGTTTTTGAATATGGTGAATGCTTATAAAGAAATTGCGAAGTCTACACATCGACCTTATCCTTGTGGAGCTGGTGCGGGGTATTTGGGAGTATCTGCAAATGGGGAATTGGCGGCTTGTCATAGATTCGTGAATGACTCGCGGGCAGAGATGGGGAGTGTGGATAAAGGTGTGGATGCTGCTTTACAACAGGCATGGTTGACAGAGCGACATGTGCATCATCAACAGCCATGTAGCGGTTGTTGGGCGAGGTATTTATGTGGAGGTGGTTGTCATCATGAGGTATTGGAAAGAGGTAGAGGTGCTTGTGATTATATCAGGGGATGGCTGCATTATACATTGCAGTCTTATGAAAGGATAAACAGATTGATGCCTGGTTATGACAAAGTATGACATTTGTATTTTCGGTGGAGGACCGGCTGGGAGTGCGATGGCAAAGCGGCTGATTGAGTTTGGGTATAGTGTGGTGGTGATTGAGAAGGTGCCGTTTCCAAGGCCACATGTAGGGATATCTTTATCGCCAGGTGTGGAGCATTGGTTGAAGGTATTGGGAGTGGATGTTAGTGTAGGTGTAGGTGTGGGTGCAGGTGTGGGTATGGAAAAGCGTTTGTCTCCCCGTTCTTTAGTATTATGGGAGAGTAATGAAGTGGTGGAAAAAGAAGGTGGTTGGCATGTGGATAGGGGATGGTTTGATCAGTTATTATTGAATGCATCAGGTGCGCGTGTGATTTTTGGTAATGCGTATCCGATAGAGAACATACATGGTGAGTGGGATGTTTTTATAGAACAGGAACAATCATTTTCAGCAAGATTTCTGGTAGTGGCTACAGGACGGCGACCTCTCTTAAAGGGGCGCCGTCGTGCTATATTGCCGGTAACGGTGGCGGCGTATGCGAGGTGTTCTTCATCTATTGAGACTTTTATTGAAGCGGGAGAGAGTTGTTGGTATTGGGGTGGAGGGGGAATGGGATTTGTGTTTGCAGATCCGGGTGAGGTGCAGAGATATAATTCAGTGCAAGCGTTTTTTGTGGATAAGATGGGACGTTCTCAATTGATGCGGAAGTTTTTGTTGAAGGATTCTCAATTGATGCGGAGGTCTCAATTGACGAAGGATGTTCAATTGATGAGATATTCTCAATTGATGAAGGATGTTCAATTAATGAGAGATTTTCAATTGACGAGGGATATCCAATTAATGAAGGATTCTAAATTGATGAATGATGTTCAATTGATAAGGGATTCTCAATTGATAAATTCAGGCCACTTTGGCGAAGTAAAGATGTGTACCGCTACTGCTTATGTAGATGAATCGCCCGTAGGGAAGAATTTTATTAAAATAGGAGATGCGGTGTTTACCATGGACCCTTTATCTGCACAGGGGGTGCAAAAGGCATTGAAGACTGCCGTGCAGGGAGCGGTAGTCGTAAATACAATATTAAAAGGAGATGCAGCAGCGGGGATAGCGTTTTATGAAAACATGGTGGCAGATGAGGTGAGTAAGCATGTGAAATGGACGCAGCAATTTTATCAGTCACAAAATATTTATGACAGTCCGTTTTGGGAGAAACGAAGCAAGGCGCTTTTTATTGAACAGGATCAGGTATTGAAGTTAAGTGCAGATGATCTGTTAATAACAAACCCTGCTGCTATCGTAGAACAAATCCCTGTATTAGGAAAAGAGCTCATTCAGTATGAACAAGGCATCAGGATACCCGGTCATGAAGCACCTTTTGTATATGTGAATGAAAAGCCGGTAGTAGAGATGGTTCATCTCTTAGACAGGCGAACCGCTAAAGAAGGCATCCAATTATTAGGAATGGACCTTATTCGATGGTTAGTATATAACAGGGTAATGATGAAGGCTGATCAATAAAATTTCGTATCTTTTTATTGTTAAACCTCCAGCATGCCCAAACAGCGTCAACAACCCAATTCAACCTTTGCCACCCGCAGTAACTCTGCCAATATTAGTGCCAAAGGTGCGCAACGCCCGGCACAACTTCGCCTGAAAGCAAGGACATTCAGCGATTTAATCCATGCTATTGTAACAGCCAAATGATCATCATCAATCCCTTTTCAAACTTATCACCGGATTCACCATCGCTGCTTTTAAGATCTCAAACCCCACAGTCATCCATGCGATGGCTAACGCTGTTAATGGCGCTATTACAAATACCCCCCAGCCAATATGTACATGGTAGGCAAACGTCTCCAGCCAGCGATTGATTCCTAATATAGAAATAGGTATAGCGATAACGACAGCTATTAGTACTAATCTGGTGAAACCCGTAGTCAGCAGGTAAATGATGTTTAGGATAGAAGCTCCTAATACCTTTCTTACACCAATTTCTTTCGTCTTTTGTTGTGCCAGGAAGGCAGAGAGACCATATAATCCCAAACTGGAAATGAAGATTGCCAGGATAGAGAATAGATTGAAGATCTTGCTCATCTGCTGCTCTCCTTTGTATTGATTAGCCAGGTCCTGGTCCAGGAAGCTATACGTGAAAGGATAAGAAGGGTTCAGGTCTGTGTTTATTTTTTCTAAGGCTTTGATGGTCGCTTCTGTACTACCTGGCTGGCTTTTGACTACTGCATACCCGCCATATTTATTAAGCCCTAAGATGAGTGGTTCAATGACCTGTTGTATAGGTTTGAAATTGAAATCTTTTATCACTCCTATGATTTTGCCACTGGTACCATTTAATGATAGTGGTTTGCCTAGGGCGTTATCGACTGTCATTCCCATTAGTTTCACAGCCGTTTCATTGATCACAAAATTACTTGAGTCATTAAATGCGGTAGAGAAGCTTCTCCCTCTCAACACGTTTATTTGAAAGACCTTTGTAAAGTTTTCACTTACGCCCATGCTGGGGATGACTACCTGCAAATTAGGATCTCTCCCTTCCCACATTACATTCATATTCCCACTGATGATATTGATAGGCAATTCTGATATGATCGTATAATTAGCTGTATGTGGATTTTGTTCTAATGCAGTTTGTAATGCCTTTGTTTTTTCTGACAATTCACCATTGATGGGTATATAGACCAGGTTAGATTTGTCAAACCCCAGGTTACTGTTTCTGATGTATTGGAGTTGTTTATACACGACTACTGTTCCTATTAGAAGTACAATAGATACCACAAATTGTACGATCACCAGCCCATTGCGGAAGATTAAATTTCCGCCTGGGAGGTTGTTATTCCCTTTCAACACTTTGATAGGTTGGAATCCTGAAAGAATAAGTGCGGGGTATATGCCAGACAGCAGGCCGGTGAAGAGCGCGATACCTGATAGGATACCTATATCCTTTAAATGGAGTGTAAGATCTTTATCCGCCAGTAAATTGAATACAGGGAGGAATAAGCAGACAATTATTAAAGCCAGTATCAATGAGAAGAAGGATATTAATAATGACTCAGCCAAAAACTGTCTGATCAATTGACCTCTTAGCGCACCTATTACCTTGCGTAATCCCACTTCTTTTGCTCTTCTGGCAGAACGGGCTGTAGCGAGGTTCATGAAGTTAATACAGGCGACTATCAATATGAATATTGCTACTATAAAGAAGATATTTACATATTGTACATTCCCATGACCGGGCAAATCCACCTGAGCTGCAGGAGATAGGTGAATGCTGGTCAGGGGTTGTGCTGTGTATTCGGCTTTCATGGTGGGCACATGTTGTTTAAATACCCGGGTAATGTCTGCGTTTAGTTTGGATAAGGCTGCTGGTGTAGGGATAAAGCTTTTATCCAATTGTATATAGGTATAGAAATTAAAGTTGGTCCAGGTGTTGTTGATTAGGTCTGAACTGATTTTCGCTATTGCAGACATTGGCAAAATGAAATCAAATTGCAGGTGGGAGTTAGAAGGGATGTTAGCTAAGACCCCAGTTACTGTTATTGAGCTTCCATTATCTATTTTGAGCGTTTTCCCAATCGCATTCTCCGTACCGAAGTACTTTTTAGCCATATTCTGGGTGATGAGGACACCGTCAACCCTATTTAGTGCTGTTTTTGCATCTCCCTTTACAAAGGCAAAGTTGAATATCTCCAAAAAGCTCGGATCCGCATAGAATACCCTTTTCTCTTCGAATTTCAGTTCATTGACCTGGAAGAGGTGGTGTTCTAAATGGCTCAACCTTACTGTATTTTTTATTTGGGGGATTGCTTCCTTTAACCCTGCAGGCATCCCGGCAGGGTTTACCGCTGCTATAAAGTCGCTGGCGTTGACGATGACCCTATAGGTCTGATCAGCGTTTTTATGAAACCGGTCATAGCTCTTTTCATGCTGTACCCATAGTAATATCAAAATGCTGGAAGCCATGCCGACTGCAAGGCCTAATACATTGATAGTAGTATAGGACTTATGCCGGATAATATTGCGGAATGCGATTTTGATATAATTTCTGAACATGGGTTGGATTTTGGCTGGTAGGATGGGCACAAAAAGATGGCCACTTTTTAAGTATTTATAATATTAAGGATTAGATATTATAAATATTTAGATGGTGTTCGGATTTGAGAATAGGGTGTTCGAATTTGTATATTTGGTAGTCAATTTTATACTGCGAAATTATGCTAATACCCAAAGAGAACTACTTCAAAGAAGACATTTACAAAGCGCTATCAGTACCAAGAGAAAGACAAAAAGGCTCTTGGAATACAGGTTACGTAAAGTACGAAGGCAGCTATTATATTTTTGCAAATATTGGTGTAGCGGGAAGAACTGGTCATAACTACGACAATCATTGGGAAGGAGAAAATATGTTAGTTTGGTATGGAAAGAATGAATCACATGTAGGCCAGAACACCATCCAAGAAATGCTAAGTAGAAAAGTACCTGTGCATATTTTTACAAGAGAGCAGGATCGGAGTCCATTTTTATACCGCGGATGGGGAATTGCCATTAGACATGAGAAGACAACCCCTGTACAGATTGTGTGGGATATCATACAGCCATTAGGGGAAAAGGGCACAGATGAGGAAATTGAAGAATTGATCACGCATACTGAAGCGCCTAATGATGTGGTCAAAAAAATGGTGGCTAATATTAAGCGTTTAAGAACTGGACAAAAAGCTTTGAAAGACGGACTCATGAAATTATATGAAGGACGCTGTTGTATAACTGGATCCAGCATAGAAGAGTTGCTGATTGCTTGTCATGTTGAACCACATAAGGAAAAGGGTAATAATCATTCTACTAATGGGCTGCTCATGAGGGCAGATTTACATATTTTGTTTGATGCTGATTTGATTGGGATAGAGCCAGATACATTGAAGGTACGGATAGGGAATAAGTTGAAGGGGGGCGAGTATGAGTATTTAGATGGGATATTGTTAAGGCAACGAAGAGATAGAATGCGGCCTGATAGAGATGCGCTTGCAAAAAGATGGAAAAAGTTTATAAGTGTTAGTGTTTAATTGATAGATGTTTAGAATGTAAGTATCTATTATTATATAAAATTATAAAATGAAACATGAACTAATCCCTTCTTCCGATCGATGACAACAATGATTAGTTTATGCTTTGCAAATTAGTTTATCAAACATGTTGTTTGGTCCTACTAGGAAGATGGCAATGCCATATGATGATATCGCCTATTAATGTGTATATATCATTATGTTCTGCCCCAAATCTAAGCGTATTAGATGTTTGATTAAATGACCCCATATCATGAATTATTCCCTGGGGGAAAAATAACCCTGGATTATTGCTAGGCTCGAATTACCAGAGAATGATTTGGGGCCCAATAGCCCGAAAATGTGCTTCGCTCGAAGTGTCATCCTCAACTGATTCTGGTGTTCTTACATGATTAATTATATAGCCGTCATAACTCATTAGCTTAAGAATGATAGCATTGGCCAGCGTCATTAACCTCATCCCTAGTTCCAGTTCTTTCATCTCAAACGTTTGTCTATCATATGGGATGAGGCTCACATTTCCATGCAATAGCGCATTCCTATACATTAGTGCTTTGTCATCTTCTTTTGTTAATGGAATATTTAATATCTCAAACGGTATTTTTAATCTGTCTCTATTGGTTGGACTGTTTATAGCATTGAGCTTTTTTTCAATCACGAATGTGTTTACATCCGGATCATCTTGATATGGGACCAAAGTAGCTTTCATTTGATCAGCTATTTGCCGTGCTTTTGCTTTGTTTTTTATGGGGACTATCGCTTCTGGGAACCACTCTTCAAATAGCGTTGCTAATGCTTCCAGTGCAATCGCGAAGCCTGCAGGCATCATTAGTAAGGATGAATTTTTTGCCTCGACTATCAAGAGTATAACTATCTTATGTTCATCCTTTTTATGGACCCAATTACATAAATTACTCAGAACTTCTTTATTAACTTCTTTTGTTTTATCAAAGTAGCTCTCAGCTAATTCAGTTTTATTAGATCTGATACGTGCATATGGATTAGATGTAACGGGAGTATATATAGATCGTAGACAGGGGCGTAGCTTTTCATAGCTTATACTTGTAGGTAGGGCCATGTCTGGAGTTGGGTAGCTGAATATATACTGCTCATTTTGCCATAATTGCCCAGTGAAAAATGCCAGGGCTATTGAAATCGTCCAACAATATTGGCTAAACTGATTATAAGATAGTGGCTGAAGACTTTCTATTATTAAGTATCCAGCATTCAATATATCTGTGGCATAAATATAAAATTTGTTATTATCCATCTCTACTTCTAGAAGACTTTTATTTACACCATTATAGTCATTGTGGATTGTTTTAATTTCAAAGATGAAATAACAATTAAACCCTTCTGAAATTGGTATAATTGACCTCAAATAACAGTTTGATTCAAACTGTTCTTCTCCTTTTCTGAAATTTAAGATAGTATAACTTCGGGATGTATAGGCCTTACGAGTTTCTTTATTGAATTTGGTTTGATGTTTTCCTTCTATTAACCCATCTAGGATGAATTGATTATTGCTAGTTGCCAAAGTGATAGGGCCAACTGCAAGATCATCATGATTAATTCCATTTTGGAAAATGGTTAACTCAAATCCACTTTTCTCACTGTGCTTTAATATTGATGTAGCCTTTCCCATTACCCTGCCGCGCCAGGTGTTAGTTTTAAGCTCTTCAATCTGTTTGATGGCGTGAGCAATAGTTTTTGTCTGTCTGGTGGTCATTGATTTGAATTTGGGTAAATAAGTGCAAATATTGGTTATGACTGCGCAGTTATTTTGCGCAGTTATAAGGTGAAGTAAATAATTTAGCTTTTTATACAGCTGCAGGCCATATAACGCAACTCCCTAATTTTGATAATTCCATTTTTTCTATTATCTTATCATTTGTTTTTAACCTAATTAACCCAAAATAATTGTTTTTAACTCGTTGAAAATCTACCACTAGCGGACAAATAACCTATAAAAAACACATATGGCAAAAAAGAAATACTACACGGTTTGGATTGGCCGGGAAAAAGGGGTTTATCATACCTGGGCGGAATGTGAAGCACAAACGAAAGGTTTTACTGGAGCCAAACAGAAAGCCTTTAATACCCTACAAGAAGCCGAAGAAGCATTTAAAAATGATTACAACCTGTACTTTGGTACCAAAGAATTTAAGAGTGAATTATCTGAAGAGCAACTTGAATTAATTGGCCAACCCGATTTGAATAGTATATCTGTAGATGCTGCTTGGGACACAATAACAAAAGAGGTAGAATACAAAGGAGTAAATACCAAAACCAAAGAAGTATTGTTTAGTGAAGGACCGTTTAAAGGAGGAACCATTAATGTAGCTGAATTTCTGGTAATCGTTCATGCATTAGAATACTGTAAAAAGAATAATCTTACAATCCCAATCTATTCTGATAGTTACAATGCTATTAAGTGGGTCAAAGAGAAAAAATTAAATACCACCTTACCCCTAACTGATGATAACAAGAAGCTATTTAGAATGATTGAAAGATCCATTCAACTCCTGAATGAAAACATCTATATCAATCAAATCCTGAAATGGGAAACCAAAGCCTGGGGAGAGAATCCTGCTGATTTTGGGCGTAAGTAATAAAGGAGTTGGATTATAACATACTCATTAACATTCTATTAACTCTTCTGGTTTTTAATATCATTAACTTAGCATTCAACCTAATTGTCAATGTAAAATGTTTGAAGACCTGACAGGTTGTTTCCCTGTTTCTACGTGAAGTCTTGCCAGGTCTATGCCTATATATTATGACCCAGGAACAATTACCATTTGATTTTATTAGAGAAGTACAAAAAGATTCCAACTTTGCCGCGCTATTCCCAGAAGAGCAGGCCATGAGAGCTATGCTATGGATCTACGGAAAGATGATGACGGGGGCTATTCCAGGAGAACGTTTCAATGAAGAGATGATATATACTGCTTTTCAGGAAACCAACCGGGGGCAGTACGAGCGTGTTCCTGCTTCTAAATTTAATGCCCTCATATCTGGGTTGCAATATTATTTTCTTAGATATGACGAGGATGAGCAGATTTATACATTCAGGGATTACGCTAAAAACATCTTTAACGCAGTATTAACGACACTTAATGGAAGCTTTAATCCCACAGAAATTGAAATCATTTGTACAAAGCTATATGAAGATCTCGTTCAATGTGGTTCTACCAAAGAGCTAGAGTCCTGGATGCATCTTAATTTTTCTGCTTTTGAGCCCAAAATGAATACCCAGGTGGATAACCTGGATCGATATATTGATAAGACGGTGCGTGCTATCAGAGAAACTGCTCAATTGCAGGAAGGTGATGCATTAGAAACGTTAAAAAATATTAATGTGGAGCTAGAAAAAGTAAGAGAATATAATTTGGAGCTAAGAGCTGCATTTTCTCTTATGAAAGAAATCAATAGAGAGCTTAATAAGCATATTAATGGTATTGAAAATGCAGAATTGCTCGATAATATTGAAAAAGTACGTCAATACTTTCCACATGTTAAGTACAGATTGGATTTGATCGATAAAAAATTGGATCGCTTACAACCCAGAATGAGGCAGCTTTTTAGTGGCTTAAATAAGCCATTATTCAATACTAAAGTTGAAAAGTTCCTTCGTTTTATTTTGGTAAACGCTCACCTGGAACAGAAGAATATTGTATTCCCATTGGGAATTACTTCATTTAGAATTTTTCAGCAAACACCGAATTTTATATTGGTAGAACGAAAAGATGATTTGTTCCCACCCATGGCACGTAAACGTCCTGGTAATGATCAATCAGAAGAACATGTGCAGGAAATCCATAAAGGATTAAATAAAAAAATAGTGCTGCAAAGCCAGATAGATAAGCATGTGCAAGCTATTCTGGATAAATGTAGGCGAGACGGCGAAGTGTTATTCTCTTCTTATTTCTTCCAAATAATAGAAGAGGAAAATAGTTTTGAATTGGCAGTGAGAGTTGCTCATCGATTGGTTCGCCAAATTCCTTACCGGAAAGATTTCAATTTTGTTGTAGATAATTCGATTCCTATTCAAATAAATGGTATCACAATATGGGAAATGATAATCATGAATTGCCGGTAGAGATACAATTCTTAATGCATCGGGATGCAAATGAACTGTTCGCAGAATTAGATTTTCAATTAAAAGATGGAATGCACTTTCAACATATTGATGGCCAATACCCATTCTTTCAATTTATTGAAGAAAATGAGGAGAGCTTAAAAAAATATTACCAAAATTACTTTGGGGTGCCTTTGGTAGTTGGTGGAGAAGGCCTGGAACGTTATTATTTTTTGGACTTAAATTCAAAAAGCAGAAGTGAAATAGATAGTTCCCGACGTGATTATCTTAAGAATGAGTATGTCATTATTGGTTTTTTGATTTATAAAGTCATTTTCATCGACCAGCATATCGCGTTATCCTCGGTTCGTCTACTACAAGAAACCATTCGTAAAGACTATGAAGAATTAAAAGGTGATCTATATCGATTAATAGCCAAGGCCAAAAAAGAAAGCCCTTCTCAGATGAATGATAATGAGATGGATGATACAGTATTGAGAGCACTGAAAGAGTTTAGGAAGATTGGCTGGGTTACATTAGATGGAGATACATTCGATCCCAATCCATCCTTTCATCGAATACATAAAATATATAGCGATTATATCAACAATATTGATGTGCTCATCAAAAAATTATCTGAACAATGAAGCATTATCCAATAATTTATAGGTTATCCACATTAGGACTGCGTCAACATCAGGAGTTTGATTATGATTTTCATGAATTTAGAACTGATTTCATTGGTGAAAGCGGTTCAGGGAAAAGTATGATTGCAGATTTGTTGCAACTGATATTGGTAGGTTCAGATGCATTCGAGTCTGCAACTGCAGCAATGGGTGGGCCAAGAACACCAGATGGAATGGTATTGAAGACAAGAGATGGTAGGGGTACAGACATTGGGTATGCTTTTTTAAATATTCAAATTGCTGCGTCTGAATTTGTGGTTATAGGAACTTATATCCAATCTTCCACTAGAGGCGCAATTCCTTTTACCATTCAACATGGATATGATGAGACAACATTAATACCATTGAAACAACCATTGTCTTATGTAGAATTATTGCAGGATGATAAGGTTGTTCCATTGGATGAATTGGTGGATTATTTGGAGACAAAGGAATTGGTATGTAAGCCATGGCAACGTAGGAAGCAATACCATAAGTTTTTATACGATCATCAATTGTTGGAACTAGATCTTTCTGAGAATGAAAAATTGCTGAATGATTATGCTACTATTATTCAATCTTTTTCAAGAGGAAACACTCCAGAAACGCAAAAAGGAGATGCATTGAAGAACTTTTTATTTGGAGCTGCGGGGGGTAAAAAGATTTTTGCTAGTTATCAAGTAACTGTGGCGGATTTAAGAGAGGGCTTTGAACAATATGCAAAGAATAAGTCTGATATTGATTTAATTACCCATAAGCAGCAACGACTTGGTATCATTTTAAATTTGGAAATTGAGACAGAAAAGGCGAAGTATCAATCGTTACTCCATGATTTACAATTTACGCATCAGCAAAAGGAACATTGGAACAGAGAGCTTTTAGAACATGGACGTATCACAAAAACTAACTATAATTCTCTATTGCTACTTGAAAATGTGCTAAAGCAATTAGGAGATAATTCAACAATAGACCTTGAAGTTAAGCAAAGAGCATTTGATGATGCACAACGGGAATATGGTATACAACAAAGGAGAAAAGGCATTATTGAGTCGGTAGATTCGTGGTTAAAAAAATATGATACTACTATTGGGGAATTGCTTTCTGTCTATCAAAAAAATGCAAGGTTAAAGAAATACGCCGATATATGGAAAGAAGGGAATCGCGCCCTTGAAAGAAAAGGGTTGCAAGATCTGTTGACATCTCTAATGCCATCAACGTCTGCCAGAGCACTTATTGAAACTTTGGACGATATTATTGCCCGTACGCAGGATGCTATTAAGGAAAAAGAGGGCTTTCAACAATTTATGGATATTAACAATACAGGTTCTCTTGGTCATTGGGCATTGAAACAAAAGCGAGCGTTTAATTTAAAGGAGGAAAGTGTCATTATGCACTTTAAAACCTTGTCAACTCATAAACCAGGTACGATTAAGCCATTTGTTAGATATATTCCTGCGCCTGAAATTTTATTTCGGGAGCTAAGTATCACAGAATCGGACGATGTTGGGGGATGGCTTCATTTGAACGGCATCCGGGAGCATATTCATTGGGTGAAGAAGCAAATTCTGTCTAAAGAAAATATACAGCATATAGAGCAATTCTTTCAGCAAGAAACCCAGAATATTAAAGAACAGATTCAGCATTTGGAAAGGGAAGTTCAAATTCATAAACAATTGAAAAGTATTGTTATTGAACTGGATTTTGATAGTTATTTACAGGCAATTAGTATTCTTGATGAATTGAAGCATTTGAATGTTGACGATGATTTTATGAAGCAGAGCGAGGCGATAGTCAAAGATTATATAGAAGACTATGAAGATAAGGAAAATATTCTCCGGGATTTTGAAGATAGTAAACTAAAAATGGAAGAAACATTTCAAGAGAAGGAAGCGGCCAGAGGATTTAATGGTTTTGTTAGCACAAAGTTGAAAGTTTTAAATACAACGTTGCGAGGAGAGAGCTGGAAAGATGAATATAGGGACGTGCTTGAAATGGTACTTCCTACATCTGAGCAAGAACTTGTTCTGGCAAACCAGCAGCAATCCTATCTAATGCTGGAACTGACGCAAAAAAAAGACAAAGCCAGTTTTCTGGAAGAGAAAATAGAATTTTACAGGACTGGACTGAATACATTTAAATTCATGGACGCGTGGGATAAGTTTAAAGTGGCTGAGGATAGTTATCAAACAGCCCATTCATTTTACGTGAAAGCCTATGGTGATATACCTGCTGATGTATTTGAGGACAAAACTTATAAACAAGAAGGAAGTCACTTAAGGATAGATTACCAGAATAGGAAATATGAATTTGAGCATGAATACAATGCAGCGGTCCATGATTTTATTAAAAATGATGCGTATCAGTACGAGAATATCTTTGATACTACTGGGCTAAGTAAGGTGATGTTACCTGGAGCCTTTCCGGGACTTGAAGTTAATAATAAGAATATTATAGAACTCATCAGTAATTTACTTGATAAGATCAATGAGAAAAACAGGGATTTGAACAGGCGTAAATTTCAGAGAATTAGTGATCTCCTTGATCAGGTTTTAGATGAAGTACAAACTCGGTTATCGATGGTTAAACGGATAGATATATTCCTGAATAAAGAAGACAAGGAAATTACTGGTGGGCATAGAGTTCGTCTTCAATCATCTATGTCAAGAGAGTATCCTGATGAATGGATCACGAATTTTCAAGCGTTGTTGAGAGATGATAATGAGAACCTAATAGATACCAGGCTTGCTGAAAGCCCTAGCCTGGATGACAAGTTACTGGCGGCATTCGGCGCTTGTTCTGGGAGTAGAACAAAACCTAAGATTGAAAAAATACTGGATCCTAACTCATATTTTGATCTTGAGTTTACAATGAAATCAGAGAGTGGGGCTGTCAATAAGGGAAGTAGTGGGCAAAGTTATGCTGGCATTGCTTTGCTTTGTATCGCCAGATTGCATATCATTGGTGCTGGAGTTGGGGCCAGAGGTAGAAATGGCATTAAGTTTATGCCTGTGGATGAAGCGGAGGGACTTGGTAGTAATTATGATATGTTGTATAATATTGCGAAAGAGTATCATTATCAAATTGTGTCATTTGCAATTAATCCATTAGGCGCATTTACAGAAGGAAATCTCTATATGTATATGTTATCTAAGGATTTGACTTCAAAAGAGGACATTAATTATATACCATTGGCTATTCGATGTGAGCGGGATATGGATTTGGTTAAATAATTCGTGATAAGATGATAAATAGAGAATTAAAGTGGCCTCATCTAAAAGGATTGTATGAATTGTATATAACAGGGCAAACATCAGATAGTATATTGAAGAATGCATTTGTACGCAGTCTTAAAAACCGGAAGTTGATAGGGCCTAAACCTGGCCGGTTAAATACTTTAATGGATAAGCCAGGTTATAAGGCATACTATGAGGCAAAATTTTTGCCGGCTTATCAACGATATGTAACCTTTCTAGAGGCTAATAATATTCCATTGGACGGTAGGCAGCGATTTGATGAGTATGATTTGGAGACATTTGCGTTTATAGTGGAAAGAAAAGATGAGATCCTAGAGAGTGTACCTAGTATCCGTCAGTTTTCTAGTAGGGTGTTTCATGAAAAGGGCTCTAAGTATCTTGAAGATCATCCAGGAATAGCCAGTACGGTATTGCGCTTGTTAGGCCTTGATAGTTTTCCTGGGAGTGATCCAAAGGAGAATCAATGGCGCTTTGTTATAGATCCTCCATCTCCCAAATTGATTGTGCTCTGTGAAAATATTGCGAATTTAAAAAGACCCTGGATAGCTATAGCCCATGAGATAGAACTTTGGTATGTAGGTGGTAGCAATACCGCTATTCTTGAAAATATATCCTTTGATAAATTACAACTTCCATTGTTTTATTGTTGCGATTGGGATCAGGATGGGATAGATATTTATAAAAGGATTTATAAGATTTTTGCTGAAAAGGGGAAAGATATTGGGATATTGACGCCTTATGATCAACAAGCTGCTATTCCTGAAGTTTCAGAAAAGCACGAGAGTAGGTGGAAGGAGGTGGATATGGTTAAACAATGGCCCGCGCATCCTTTTAATGCGGAGCAGGTAGAGTTATTATCCAAGCTTTTTCGAAATAAACAGTGGATAGAAGAGGAAAGCCAAGACCTGGTTGAATTATTGCGTTATAATGAACTTATCAAAGCATAGCCGGATACACAGATTGAAATTGTTTCCAATCCTTGAAATCAGAAAATACGGCAACATGACTTAAGAATTATCTAGTAGTTCAATATTTTAGCAACTGGTTATGCTTCTCTTTTGTTATGGCTAGTAGGATTGCCGTCTAGGAATCGAACCTCTTATCCAGGAAATTCTTTATCATAAGATAATCTCAAATAGACTATTTCAGGATCGTTCCCATTTACCCCAAATACCCGTGCAATGATATAATTAATGGGCTCACTTTCTATAAACCTCCATTCGGAATTGCGCCAAAAAATCTCTGTTTTTTCATGCTGGAATTTGGCTCTCGTTGTAGACTTCGCATCCACATAAAATATTACCTGCTGTAACGCAATATCCAAAATTTCAAAATCATAGGCATCTGTGGGAGTTATAACAGTCGGGTTTTCGGCACTTGTCCATCTAACCCTACTGACTCCAAATCTTTTAATCAAATCTTTATAAACGATTTCTTCACCTAGATAGCCTGAATTAATACGCGCACCTTCGTCGCCGAATTCCCTATCAGCAAGCTCCTCTAACTGATCCATTGGCACCCTACCAATCAGTGCTAAGAAACGCTGTAATTTTTCAGGTGTATAGTTATGTAGGAGCCGTTCAATATCACCCCATCCATTTTTTATTATCCTTTGATCTCCATTTTCTTTAAGTTGTTCTTCTATGTTACAGTATGTAACAAAATCTTCATTATTCAACCCTTCGTCAACCAAACTACGTAGCAAGGATGTGAGACTACTCTGAACATTACTATTAACATAAATTTTGTTATCCGACATCGCCAAGTCATTCTCATTGAATCGAACAAATATGTAATCATCAAATCCTTTGATCTTGGCTAATTGAGGAAGCGTACCTGGAAATAGAAAAATTAAATACCTATCATTCACGATCTTCTTCCAAAGTTGATATACTTCATTCGTAAGCTCCACACTCGCTAAATCAAGTGTGTTAAAATCAAATTCTTTTATAATCTCAATTGGCTCTAAAACTTCCTCCTCAACATCTTCTTCATCATCTGAATCCACATTTGCTTCATCTGATTCAAAATTTTCGTTGATATACTTATTAATGTGGCTGGCCATTTTCTCCAAACTCCTAAGCTCATCTATTCCAGTCAAGGATATATTCTGTTCTTTCATCCAAACCAACGTATTATTCAGCAACATTTCATTGACATCCTCTATTATTAATGATAATGAACCATGCTTTTTTAATTGTTTTCGAATGGCCACAATATTAGCGAGAGGAGTATTAATCTCTAAATCACTAAGAAAACTATCAGGAATCTGATTTTGTAAGATCCAATCTAAGAAATACGCCGGGGGTAACTCCTCCTCAATTGCTAAATCTTGAACTATCATACAGACAAGTGGATTGAACCCTAATAATTCCCGAGTAGAAACACCGCCAATTCGCGACCAGTCAACAAATCTAAAATAATTTTTGTCTTCATTATTCCACAGCTCAAAAATATATTGAAGAAGATTAAGCTTATCATAATCATCCAACGAATCTTTAATATCGAAACAAACAAATGAATTATCATAAATATTTGGCTTGCTAAAAATCTTACCACCATCATTTTTGAGAAAAATTGCTTTCCCATTAAATATCGTTTCGATAGCTTCATACTTAAAGTCAAGACTTGCAAATGGCTTTAGAAAATTGAAGTGATGTATGAAAAAATTATAGGTCAAATTATATTCTCCATCTAACGTGAGGACAAAGTATTCAGTTAAATCCAGGGACGTGATTTGGTTGTGATAAAGAATTATAAACGCAAGCTGATATGCATTTTCTAATTTCTTTGGGATAAGTTCCAATATCTCTATTAGATCAGTCTCAAAATGAATATTGAGTAGTGCCTTGAGTTGTATTTCATTAATTCCAGCAGTCACCAAATTGGATATTATTCTATGCAATAACCCTGTAATGGAAAAACCCTGAGGCAATACATCAGCAACGTATAGCTTTATATCACTACCAAGAAAAGTAATTTCTTCAGCGGATGAAGGAATAGTGTTCATGCTGACCTCTTTTCCATCGACAATTAATCTAATTTTATTTCTGAACCAGTGGCTTTGTATTTCCTTACTCTTTAGTTCACCACATGCCATGTCAAGTACTTTGTACTCGAAAGTATCTTTATCATAGGAAACATCGGCCGATAAAACAAGCTTATTTAGTTTTTCAAGAAAAGCGATTTTAGGACCAGAATAAGATATGAAATCTATTAATGTCTCGGCAAAAAGGTCAAAATCAATATGTTCAAGTAAAAAATAGTAAAATTCTTCTCCAGATAGAACACCTTCTTTATTTTTAAGATCATTAAATTCCGCAGGCAGGATCTTAAAGGTGACGTCTGCTGATGCATTGCTATTAATTATATCCCTTAGGTATTTTGCAGTGGCAGTCGCTACATTTACCTGGTGTACAGATGCTGATGCTTCAGTAACCATAAACCCGGAATCTTCTTTCTCAACACAAAATTTCTCAAAAAAAGTTTCATGGTTTCTTTCGCAAAAGTTAATAAGCTCACGAACATCCGACACGTCTAACAGGCAAGGTTCAATCGGTAAATCACCAAGATATTCTGTTTTTAGAATAAACAGTGGCGGCTTGAGAAATACAAGAGTATTGTAATGAGGTATGTATTTCCCGGTAAGGCTAAAAATAATATTAGCAAGTGTCGTATAGTTTGATGAAGATTGCAGCTGTTCACTGAAAAAAATATCTTGTGAATATACAAAGCGTTCCTCCCCACTTTCATCTTTAATAAGCACAAAACGTTCATTTTGCAACGGCGCATTTTCCGGATCTAATGAAAAATAATATTGAACTTTTTCGTAAAATGAATCCTTCTCTTCAATTTCAGCAATAATACTTTCCCAATTGCGTAATATAAAGGTTTGATAAATATTCTTTTCGGGAACCAAATAATTATTAAGTTCCGGAAAGTATTCTTGTGGGGATATTTTAAACTGGTTGAGCCACTCAGGTACTTTAGTAGTTGCGGGTAGCATAGCTTCTAGCGGTTTTACTCTATCTAAGGTATCCTTGAAAAGTTGTAATTTACCTAATGTGGCATCCGCTACGCCAATAAAGCGTGTCTCTGTACCTATAAAGTTCAGGAACAAGTTTCTTTTTCCTTCTGAAGAAAGCAGATTGGTTTTCTGTATTTTGTCAGCAATTCTTCTATAAACATCCTCCGGCTTCAGCAGATCAGAAGGTAGCTCTTTAGTGAACTTCAATTCTGATACATTTCGTTCGGAAATGGAAAAACCAATAGCGCATAGTTCTTTATTTATCCTGGCTGTTTGTTGGGTGGTAGCAATTAAGTCTGTATTGGTCATAACGTCCCGAAGCGAATAGAATTTACCGTCTGAGAACTTTAATAACTTTATATTTCCCAACCTGGATTTGACGTCATCTGAAAATTCAATATCTTGAATTTCTTTCAGAAAAACATTATAATTAGTTGCCGACTGTATGGTAATCCAATTATTCAGCAAAGAAATGTTAGCATTGAGGAGCACTTCCGCAATCGTCCATATTTCAATACCCAATTTTGCAACTGCAGCATCGACTAACAACTCATCCTTCTGACTATTCCATTCAAACCATTTAAGTCTGGGCATGCCTAGCTGCTGCATATCTAAATCAGTGCTAAATTCCTTTATTTTTACGTTTGCTACATCAGTTTCAAAACCATTACCAATAGGAATGTTTTGGCGAACAAACTCCATTAACGGCTTAAAAAAGAAATCATTGATATGTGGTTTTTTAATTGGTTCTTCAGATAATATTAATGCTGCATAAATAGCCAGGAAGTCCTTCCTATCCTCTAAACGTATTTTCTCTGCACGCTCCCCAAAAGCCTTAGTTATTGCCGGAAGTAGCCGTTCGTTTATTTGAGATCCTTGTTGCAATTTGCGCCGGTCATTATTCATATCAAACGCATTGCAGTGTAATAAGAACCTAAACCCATTCTTTTCTTCATCCATGGAAAAGAAGTTGTAAAAGTTCGGTGAAAGATTCAATGAGTCTGATTGCTTATAATCACTGTAGTAGGCTATGCTAAAGCGGATATCCCTATTGGGATTTCGTGGTTTTATTGCATTGAAATCAGCACTTCCCCGTTCAAATTTATCTTCAATACACCCTGTAAGTACCTGTTTGTTAATAAGCTCACCATTGACATATACACGCATCAAACTATTAAGAAAGTTCATTGAGTAAGAAATACCACTACGAAGATTATTAATGTTATCATGGATATATTTATATTTACCCGGACCAAGTTTCAGGAAAAAAATTGATCCTTTATTTATCTGTCCGCTTTCCCTATTCAGGATATTCATACTTTCAAGAGAATCAACTAATAATTTCCTCATTGCATTCAACTCTTCATCACTGAATACAATCCCTTCCGTTTCATGATCTTTTAATCTTATTTCTTCACCTAGTGATACTGGAAAACAGGTATAAATAATCTTTAGCAACCAAGGTAAACGGGAGTTATATTCATCTATTTTGTTATAACATAGACGCTTCCCTTCTATAAACATCTTTAGGTGGTGCGCCTCCGACCAACTAAAGATAATGGGACCTGCATAATCATTAATAATTGCATCCAACCCGTCATCTTCTCCTAACAAACGATGCAGGATTTTGAATCCGATTCCAAATGTTCCAATATCGTCTCCTTGTTTATCTGAATCGCCAATATTGAGAAGTGCTGACATATTGTTATCGGTAAAAAAAGCTCCATTATTTATGCATAATAAGTAGTCTTCATTGTAGGTTACGCTAAAAAATGTTGCACGGCTGTCATCAGCATTTTGTATTAATTCATAAATAGCCTGTTGATCTGCAGCAACATTTAGTGATGTACTACGAAGGAATCCACCAATATCATCACGGGTACCGTATATCAAATAAGGGAAACCTTTCTCTTTACGACTTGAGATAGGATGGAAAATGTTTACGAAGTCAGTATCGATAGATTTATCGTCGTTACGGGCTTTTACTTGTTTATACCATTGTCGGAATTTGGCAACGTTTCTTAAATATAGCATGGGCATCACAAAAAATGAATTAACGTTAAAATTTATAATTCGACATTGACAGCAGATGGGGGGATACTCAATTCTAATAAATATAAGAAAGAATTGGAAAACAATCCGTTAGTTAGCTATAGGATTTTAATACTCAGAGAGGATAATAGTATTTGGGTTCAATAAGTTTATTAATTGACAAGTTATTATACTTGTAAAATAATAATAGAGTATTGATGATTAGTTGCAGATGTGTGAAAACTAGAATCTGGAAAATCAGGATTCTGTTGGTTCCACAGATAAAAAAAGTTTCCAATCCTTGAAATCAGGGAATACGCCAACATGGCTTAATAATTTGTCTATTAATTCCTCCTTTTTGTCAGGGTTACTTTTAAATTCATAGTAAAGACCTAATAATTGTATACTACTTAATAAGCAGTGTTCTCGTTGTTGGGAATAGTTTAGCATTTGATGTGGGAAAGTATCTGTGGGTCTATCTTTAAGTGCTTTTTCTTTATAGGCATTTACTATCAATATTCCCTTGGGCTTGATTGCATTTTCTTCATAATAACTTGAAACCCATTTTTCTAATTGTGCAGCATGCTTTTCTGCTGCAGAGCCATTGACTCCTTTTATTTCTACTACTCCAAATGATGAGGTCATCTCTATTCTCTTTGGCAGAAATAATTTCAAATCCAAGTTCTTCGAATATGGATTGAACAATTTGTTCTAATTGATCGCCACTTGTCGTTAATAAGGATTTATGGTAATTATAAACTTGAAGATCGTCTTGAAGGACAGTTAGTTCTTTGTTAAGGTCGTCAATATTATTTATTGTATCATTAATCTTGCTAGCTGTAATATTTTCATTAGGCAATTTGTACTCTCCTAGACAATCGGGTATCTCGATTGTACATTCTGGAGCATGTTGACCCACGTCTCTGATTTATGTTGACCCACCATTCTGGGATGTTGCCCCACCCTGGTCCATTTTATCCGGAATATAATAAGATTGTCATTCTGGCATATTGAACCACCTGCAGGTAATCATTAGTAAGGGCTTTTTGCTATCATTTGCTCCTTAAAAATATAGGAGCATTGCACAAACGCCTATAGCAATGGAACAATTAAAACAGCTTTTACAACTTGAGAAAGACAGGGTTGGGATACTTACAGGATCTTACCAAACAGGTAGGAGAGACCTCCAAAGAAGTCGCCAATACTTCCAAAGGCTTTAAATCCACCTGGCAAAAGGATACCAGTGGTAATATTAAGTATGAACAAATACCTGATTATCGTAGCCGGCAGGAAGTTAGTATCAGCAAGAAACAGAAGTTAACAGTAGAAAACGGGGAATTTACCAATCTCTCCTGGGAACCTGTCACCAATTTTCACGCGCAGGTCTTTCCTTCTTTTATTATTGCCTGGGCAAGTTATACAGGAGAGAAGGATGTCGACATGGGAAGTAGTTTAGGCTTTAAGATCAAAAGCAATGTCTCAGGAGTTGTATTGAAGTGGGAGATAGAATCTGCAGATAAAAGTTATTTTAAAATAGACAGTGGGTATATCACCTGTAAAGGCTCAGGTGAGACATTGAATTTCATGCCCAAAGTCGCCTGGGATTTCAGACAACTGGGCAAGCACCAGACCTCGGCGCCAATGGATATCTATTTCAGATTGATAGACCCTGTCACCGGTGCAAGGGTAGAGAAGCTGGTAACTGCTACCTTGAGGAGTATTAACGACTGTATAACCCTTTACGATAATCAGTCTTACAACTTCATGTTTGCCGCCTATGTAAACGAAGAACATCCTTTAATTGACAAAATATTGAAGGAAGCTTTAGATACCAAGATGATTAGTTCCGTAATGGGATACCAGGGATTCAATAGGGGCCATGCGCTTTCATCTGCAGAAAGAGTGGACGCTATGAATTCGGTAGATCTTCAGGTAGCTGCTGTCTGGAGAGTATTGCATGACCGAGGATTTAAATATAGCAGTATTACTGATAATTCAGCCGCGAGACAGGACAACTATATTTTCTCTCAGACGGTACGCACCTTTGACAATGCCATGAATACCAGTCAGGCGAATTGTGTGGATGGTACGGTGTTGATGGCTTCTATTTTAAAGCGGATGGGATTGAGACCGGTATTAGTGCTGGTACCTTCACATTGTTTCCTGGGGTATTATCTGGATGTCGATTCGGATGATGAAACGGGTTTGACCTTTTTAGAAACGACCATGCTATCATCGAGTGGTATGATTGAACACCCTAAAGACGCAATATTAAAGAATAAGAAATTAATTGATGAATATACACCGGTGGGTGCAAAGCTTTCAGACATAAACAAGTGTTATTATGCCCAGTTCCTATTAGCGAAATTTAAAGGAATTGAAAATTATAAATTAAATAGACAGCTGGCAAGTGAGAATAAGAGTTTGATAGAATTGGTGGATGTCCAACAGTATAGAAAAATGATTGCTCCTATACCTATTTATAATTAATTGAGAGCCATTGCGATAAAAGCAATGGCTTTTTTGTCTTCGCCATCTATATTGAAGATAATTATCCCATGCTAAGGGATGAATTAATACCATTTTTAATAGAAGGAAGTACACCACCGATCAGCCACCGTTCCAAAGGAATATTCCTTTGCGGTGGCTGAATGGGTGACATGGGTAATGAATTCAAACAACTTTCAGGTTCGTTGTCTTCGTATAGTAAGACAACCGGTTAATAATGAGGTATATAGCTGTATGCAGCTTTTCCGCATACGTGACTCCTGGTTTTTATATAATGCCAGGTGCCTTCGAGGTTAAAAAGGGAAAGCAAAGAGCATGGCTGACATGAATATCAACCTGGTTCAATTTAGAGGGTATAAGTAAGACAATGCTGATGATGAAAAAGTATGAGCGGAATAGAAAAAAAGTTTAAATTTTTTTTGAGGGCAAAAAAAAGGCTTGAGTAATATAGAAATATTCTCAAGCCACTCTAATTTCAATTAAAACCAGATTCCTTTGAAACGATCAAAAGGAATCGTGATGTAAATATTCAACTAATTTTTGAAAAAAACACAAAATGTGTCAAATTATTTTGTTGATTTTCAAATTATTATCTATGAAGTTGTTTATAC
>NZ_MTKN01000061.1:47067-50769 GCF_001975825.1 [Flexibacter] sp. ATCC 35208 | reverse complement strand
GACCTTTTTGGTCAGCCCCCACATAAAACTTTCAATATGTAGTGTAAAGCTATCCCGATTATTGTACCTGGATAGTTGGATCCCAGTAGTAGCAACCATAAAGGATCTGATTTTCAGGATTAGCCGGATCCACTTCATATAGGGCAAAATATATGGTAAAGGCTTCTGTCCCTTTAGTTTTAACCTTGGACTCGAATGAATAAAACGTTACTGAGGTCTGTGTTCCCGGCAAGGCATCTGGTTGTGAAGGTACCACTGCACCGCTTCTCACTTCCTCATCCGACCGGAAAGGATTAAACACATTGGGGTTACCACTGTTTGGTGATATATTATAGATGATAACAGCATCATCTGAATTATTGGAAATAGTAGTAGCCCAGAATGCTACATAGTCCTGCACATTTGCAGAGAAGATAATATTAGCCGGGTCATTCTGTCCATTGGCCTGCCCTTTATAGTTCGCTTTAGGGCATATCAGATACCAGCGGCCATCCTCAAAGAAGGTGTATCCGAAACCAGAAAAACACTATTAGCATACAGGCAGTTCATAGCTGAGAAAGTGTCCCTCACCGGTCGTTAGAAACAGCTGGTCATGCAAAATCATTACGTTGATAATATTACTACTGTAATCAAAAATATAATCCGGATTGGTAGTGGGATGACCATCCAGGTTATATGCTGTAAATGCTATTCCCTCCGGCATTAGCTCTGCCTTACAAATTAAATCTTTTCTGTCCAGCAATAACAATCTGCCAAACTGGGAAACGACCAAAATGGTAGTATCATCTATAAAGAATACACTATAGTTGATATTATCGGGTTCTGCAGCAGGAAAATCTTTACTGCCGTCAAAAATTGCCTGCTGATCCTGCTCCGCTACTTTGCTGATCTCAGGGAAGGAGTAGATTTCCAGTGGCCCGTCATAATGAGGCGCCATGACAAACTCTTCCCCGGATGGAGCAAAGTTGCCCATGATCATATCATCACATTGGGTAAGTGCAGTCAGGGAAATGATACCATTTTTTAGCTGTAACTTTAACAGGATGGCTTCTTCCTGTCCAGCTGAGGCTTCCAGCAGAATAATGCTATTGTCCGGGGTAGTATGAAATGTGTAGACATATTGCTGGCTTTCCAGTAGTGGGTGAGTAGCGACCACTTCAAAATCTGAAGTATTTATTACATGTAGCGCGTCACTTTCATTTTCATCACCTGGCAATACATACCAGATCGTTTTATTATCCCTGCCGAAATAACAGGATGCACCCAGGAAACGGCCCCAGGAAAGATGTTCTATAGTATATAATTCGGTTGTAGCTTCTCCATCCAGAATACGCATATTGGTCGTGTCCGCAATAGCAATCAGGCTACCATCAGGAGAAGCAGACAACTTGCTGCTTACATAACTCGCTTGCTGCCCCTGTATGATTTTTTCCCAAACTATTGCAAGGTTCGCATTGAGCTTTGTAATCAGTGGTTGACCCGCAAAGTTCATGAGGATTTCTCCATTCGGCAATGGCACTACGCTAACGGGGTTAGCAGCGAATGTCTGTTTGTTTTTTAACGGCAGCTTTACATGCGGAAATTGGCTCATGTATGGTGTTTATGTCAGCGCAAAGGTAATACACAGCCAACTTTTCTGAAAACCTGTATTTATAACATGATGGGGTGGTGGGCTTTCCCATCGGCATTCGATGGCAAAATTAATAACGGGCTTCAAAGTTGTATACTTCGAAGCCCGTTGTTATTTTAATGTAATAATGTCACGACCCCCTGCCGTTGAATAATTTGTCCATTAGTATCTATTGCTTCTGCGTTCCATATATATGTGCCTACCTGCTGTAGTACTCCACCATATCGACCATCCCACCCCTTTGCAGGATCATTGGTTTGATATATTTTATTGCCCCAACGATCATATATCCTCAGGAATTTAAATTCTTTTACTCCTCTCAGATTTACTCTGAATACATCGTTTGTTCCATCGCCATTTGGTGTGAAAGCATTTGCCGCAATGATATCATACCTTATAGTCGGATTTACCAGCAAAGTATCAGTTGTTATGCAGCCTGATGGGAACACCATCTGTATTTGATATTCCTGACTACTTTGAATTGTTGCTATAGGATTGTATATAGTTACATCAGATAAACCGGTTGAAGGCGTCCAGGTGTATACCGCATCTGAAAGATTACGCGCTGATAGTTGAGTAGGTAATCCGGATGTGGTATTTATGGTAGTTAGTCTCGTAGCCGCAAGTTGTGATGCAATGTTTATAATTTGCGTTGAAGTGGCTGCCAGTAATGGGCATTCCTGTGGTGTAGCTGTTAGAGACACTGTGAAATCACCGGGAGTGGTATAGGTAAAATGGGCGTCAGTGTTATTGTCGGTTTGTCCGTCACCGCTGCTCCAGGTATAATCTACCACACCACTTGTATGAATGTCAGATGTATTGGTGAATGTAACCGCTGTATTTTCACAATATGTATTAAAGGTAAATGATGCTGTTGGAGGCAGAATTCTGCTAACGGTAATACTATTGGTTGCATTAGCAGTACATCCATTTCCATCAGTTGCGACAGCAGTGTATACACCGGTTGTTGTTAATGAAAGGGTACCGGTTTCTCCACCATTGATTTGACTATTGTCCAGCAACCACTGGTAGGTATAATTTCCGGAAGCGGTAAGTGTTATGGTAGCATTGTTACCGCAAAGCACTGCGCCTTCTGTTGCGCTCAGGGTAGCTGCGGGGAGTGCATAAATGGTTAAAGTACCATTTACATAAGTGATAGTATAGTTGGATGCTGCAGCACCAGAAGGTATGATGTCATAATTACCTGCTGTTGTAGCTGCTGTAGCAATAGTGGTGGCTACCGGCTGAGCGGCTAATTCAGTAATGCTTTCTCCATTTACCCAACCATTATAGGTAAATGTAAATGATGGATCATTGGCGCCAAAACAACGTGCTTTGTTGTCGGCTGTAACGGTAAGTGCAGCTTTGTTGATGGTTAATGTACCAGTAGCATATGTTATATCATAGTTTGAGGCGGTAAGGCCGGAAGGTATGATCGTGTAGCTGTTTACAGCTGTTGCTCCCTGGGAGGTACCCGTGTAAGTGATCGTGCCTGTTAATGCTGCTGATGCATCTTCCCCATTTACGAAGCCATTGTAAGTTACGCCGTTCCCACCGCTGAATGGTATACCATCATAGGTTTTGGTAAGATCACTGGCAGTAATAGTAAGTGCCGCCTTGTTGATGGTTAGAGTGCCGGCAGTATATGTTATATCATAGTTTGTGGCGATAAGGCCGGAAGGTATGATCGTGTAGCTATTTACAGTTGTTGCTCCCTGAGATGTACCTGTGTAAGTGAGCGTGCCTGTTAATGTTGTTGATGCATCCTCACCATTTACGAAGCCACTGTAAGTTACACCGTTCCCACCGCTGAATGATATACCATCATATGTTTTGGTAAGATCACTGGCAGTGATGGTAAGTGCGGCCTTGTTGATGGTTAATGTACCGGAAGCATACGTTATATCATAGTTTGTGGCTGAAAGCCCTGAAGGTATGATCGTGTAGCTATTTACCACTGTTGCTCCCTGAGAGGTACCTGCGTAAGTGATCGTACCGGTTAATGCTGCTGAAGCGTCTTCACCATTTACGAAGCCACTGTAAGTTACGCCATTCCCACCGCTGAATGATAT
>NZ_MTKN01000061.1:15285-46940 GCF_001975825.1 [Flexibacter] sp. ATCC 35208 | reverse complement strand
GTAAGTGCGGCCTTGTTGATCGTTAATGTACCGGAAGCATATGTTATATCATAGTTTGAGGCAGTAAGGCCGGAAGGTATGATGGTGTAGCTGTTTACCGCTATTGCTCCCTGAGATGTACCTGTGTAAGCGATCGTGCCGGTTATTGTGGTTGATGCATCTTCACCATTTACGAAACCACTGTAAGTTACGCCATTGCCACCGCTGAATGAAATATCATCATAGATTTTGGTAAGGTCACTGGCAGTAATAGTAAGTGCCGCTTTGTTGATGGTTAATGTACCAGAAGCATATGTTATATCATAGTTTGAGGCAGTAAGACCTGAAGGTATGATGGTGTAGCTATTTACAGTTGTTGCTCCCTGAGAGGTACCTGCGTAAGCGATCGTGCCGGTTATTGCGGTTGATGCATCTTCCCCATTTACAAAGCCACTGTAAGTTACACCGTTCCCACCGCTGAATGATATACCATCATATGTTTTGGTAAGATCACTGGCTGTAATGGTAAGTGCGGCCTTGTTGATTGTTAATGTACCGGAAGCATACGTTATATCATAGTTTGTGGCAGTAAGCCCAGAAGGTATGATGGTGTAGCTGTTTACCGCTGTTGCTCCCTGAGATGTACCGTTGTATACGAGCGTGCCGGTTAATGCTGTTGACGCGTTATCACCATTTACGAAGCCACTGTAAGTTACGTCGTTCCCACCGCTGAATGATATACCATCATATGTTTTGGTAAGATCGCTTGCAGTAATGGTTAGTGGAGCTTTATTAATAGTTACGGTAAATGTCTCATTGGTGGCAGCAGCATACACGGAATTGCCCGACTGACTGACAGTTATGGTTGCTACCCCGGCTTTTAATATTTTTATCTTCCATTTGTTCCCATCGGCGGCATCTATATATGGTTGTGCGATACTTGCGTCAGATGACTGCAATGTAACGGCAAGACCTGATGAGGAAGATGCTACAGGTTCAAAGTCGGCATCACCATAGGTTTTTACTGCATCTGCCACCGTAATTGTCTGGCTGGTGAGGGGCTGATATTCTATTGCGCCCAGATCAATGATACCACCAGAGCTGTAATTGGCGACACGTGGTTTTCCAACCAGATCGGTGGAAGTGGCACTTAAACCGGTGTATAGACTATTGCTACCCAGATCTATTAATGGACTGGATGAAGTCAAAGAATAATCTCCTTCGGTAAATGGGGCGTTAGAACTGGAAGGTGCATTTACAAAATAGGGATCAGTACTGGCAGGGTTATGGTTAGTAGCATTGGCAGCTACATTCTGCACCATAGTGTATTGTGCTGTATATGACCCGCTAAGATTATAAATTGGATTAGATGTACCGTTGCCATAAATAATACTATTATTGAAGGTCAGGGTGCTGGATGAAATGGCCAGGGCACCTCCCCAACCAGCGGCATTATTTCCGGCGATTACAACGTTAGTGAATAGGGGTGTTGACTGATATGCAAATAATCCTCCGCCATTACCACTACCACTAATATTCGCATAATTACCATTTATGATACAATTAGTGATTTTAGGGGAAGAATTATATCCTATGTAAACACCGGCACCGGCTATCGCCTGGTTCCCGCAAATTATTACATTATTAATAGCAGGTGCTGCTCCGTATAATATGATACCTCCGCCTGCTATTCGCATTATGCCATTGCCGTTTACGGTTAATGTATTTGTTGAGCTACCGGTGGTTGATGTACCTTTCATGATGGTAATTCCATTAATTTCGGCTGTGCCTACATCACCTGAAGCAATCATTACATGATAAGCATTGTCATTTAGGTCATCAACTGTGCCTAAGTCGCCACTTAGAATGGTCTTATTTGCAGTGAGAGATAAATTGCGTTCGGCCAAAGTGGTTTCTGTGCCGGCAAATCCGCCATATAATTTGACGTCTTTTACTAATAAAAAGGTTTTATCTCTGTTGTCAGCACTGGAAAAATCGGCTGGATAATTAGGTAACCAGGTCCCACCGGATACCCATATTTGCTTGATGGCCGTGTTGGTCGTAGCGGCTTTTAATGCGTCA
Source organism: [Flexibacter] sp. ATCC 35208 (assembly GCF_001975825.1). Lineage (GTDB taxonomy): Bacteria > Bacteroidota > Bacteroidia > Chitinophagales > Chitinophagaceae > Chitinophaga. The sequence goes on along the minus strand of NZ_MTKN01000061.1, from coordinate 44,879 downwards.
GAGAGATTGCCTGAAGCATTGGCCCAACTGTCACCGGTACCGGTGCCACCGGTTTTAACGTATACAATACCGTTAGCATCAGGCGTTTGAGCATAAGCGTTAATGACAAACGTCAAGGATAAAAAGAGAAGTCTTAAAAATCTATTCATTAGGCGGGGATTAGGCATTTTTGTTTAGAACAATTTTATATTTTCCATATTCAGAAAACATATCTTTCAATCAAAGCAGCATATACTTAAAATGATTTAACTGCATAATTCTTTGTAAATCAAATTAATGGTAATTAGTTGTGGCATATCTCTATAGAAAACGGTAACAAAGATATAAATAAAGTTATTTTAATAATAATTCAATTGTAATTGGGAAAGGCAATATTAATCGGGTATTATTCTTCTCCTCTCATGAGCACCTCATTCAGACTGAGATCATCCCGATCCAATTCCTGCTCCAGCTTCCGGATAGATAGATTACTATAGCTACCTTCTTTATAAAGTCTGATCAACAATTCACGACGAAACCTGCTAATTTCTATTTGCGCTGTCAATATGGGGGCAATAGGGATTGACAGCCACGACTGCTGAGCAATATTTCTGTGTTGCCGGCGACTATCATTTTCAATTTTATTTTGCAGCTGTAAAAGTGTGGCTTCATATTCTGCTTTTACCTGTCGTTTTATTTTGTCGTCAAGGTGTATAGGAAATTCATGCTCAATAAAGTGAAGAATATTTTGAACAATAAACAATTTTAGTTCCTGTTCCTCTTTATGGGCCTGTAAAGTTGGCTTTACGCCAAGGATCTTTATCAATAGTGGAAGTGATAAACCCTGAATGACCAATGTGACAAAAATAACTACAAAGGTCAGGAACAGGATCAATGAACGTTGCGGAAAAGGCGCTCCACCTATCAGCGTTATTGGCAATGCCAGGGCGGTAGCCATTGATACAATACCTCTGGTGCCTGTCCAGGCAACAATCAATACATTTTTCCAGGTATTTATTTTTTCATCCTGGATATCCTTTGAAGCGGTCGCTTTAATTTTATTAGAGAGTAAATTATGTGAATATGCTGTTGCAAAGACCCACATTACCCGCACTACGATAACAACGATACTTATTAAAAATCCATAAGCAATTAATATGGGTAATGAATACTTTTCCAGTTCTTTTAAAGCATTCGGCAATTGTTGTCCGATCAGTAAAAAAATAAATCCGTTTAGGATATATACCAATGTGTCCCATACTGATTTTGACCGCATTCTTGTCTGATAGGAAAATATCTCTGGCGAACGCCAGGAAATAAAAAGACTGGTACTAACCACTGCAAGTACGCCAGATAAATGTAGTTGTTCTGCCAGAATATAGGAAATGAAAGGGCTTAATAACGTCAGACTTGTACTGGCAATGGAATTGTGGGTGATCATTTTGTGCAACCATACAAAAATATATCCGGTTATAAACCCACATAATATACCACCACAAACCAATAAGGTAAATTGCAATCCAGCTTGCCAGAATACAAAAGCGCCGGTGTTAATTGCAATCATTGAAAACCGGTAAGCGATGAGCGCACTGGCATCGTTGACCAGGCTTTCGCCTTCAATAATGGTCATTATCCGTTTGTTAATACTTAACCCTTTAGTAATTCCAGTTGCCGCTACAGCATCAGGAGGAGATACAATGGCCCCGAGTGCAAAGGCAAGTGGCCAGCTAAATCCTGGTATACAATAATGAGCTGCAAGCGCTACGGTAATAGTTGTAAAAAAAACTAATGCTATGGCTAACGCTGAGATAGAGATTATCTCTTCTCTAAAGTCATGCCAGGAGGTATGGGAAGCTGCATCATAAAGCAAAGGTGGTAAAAACAATAGAAAAACCACTTCCGGATCTAAAATGATCATAGGAAAATGTGGAACTACACCTAAAATTGCACCAGTAATTACAAGAAGTATTGGAAACGGAAATTTTACTTTTTCAGCAAAAGCTGATAAAGCAACTAGAACAGTTAATATAAGAACTATCGCATCAAATTGTTGCATCTTAATGGAAGGTAATATATTTCACTGGCATACATTTAATTCAATGCTAAGAAGGTCTGATATAAATGATGAATTTACTTCCCTTACCAGGCGCACTTTCAACTTTCAGATCTCCTTGTGCGGCATGTATAATCTTTCTGGCAAGGTATAACCCTATACCATGTCCTTCTACATGAAGGTTGAGCCTTCCATAAATGGTAAATATCTTTTTAATTCCTTCCTGGGTCATACCTATTCCATTATCCTCTACACTCAGCATAACATATTTGCCCTCTTTCCTGCTTTGAATGTGGATCTTCGGTTGCTCAGGACCGGAAAATTTCATTGCATTGGAAATCAGGTTATACAATATACTTCTCAGGTTCTTTTGGGAAAAAGATATTTCTTTTACTTCAAGTTCTGTAGTGATTACAGCGTGTGTATTTTTGATTTTTTTTTCAAGGCTCCATTCAATATTACTGATCACCTCACTGATATTTACCTGCTCGGTATCATTCATGTTGTTTTCCAGTCTGGCCACTGTGCCAATACTCCTGACAAGTAAACTGAATTTCTTAACAGAGGAATTGATAACTTTGGTAAACTCCATCAATTCCGAATTGTTATTCTCCAGCAGGTTCATCAATGCAATACTTGACTCTATACTACTCAATGGATCCAATAAATCATGTGAAGCCATATGAATAAAATGGTCAAGATCTGCATTAATACGCAGGAGGCTTTCATTCTTTTCATCTAATTCTATCTTTGCCTTTTTCAGTGCAGTAATATCATTAAAGGAAATAACCGCTCCTTTACGTATATTTTCTTCCTGTTTTATGTAAGGCATAATCATCATTTGGAACCAATGCCCTTCATTGGTTTCGATTTCTTTGATAATATCAACCCCATCATCAAGTACTTGCATGACATCATCTACAATAGAACTCATCCTGATATTAGTGGAAATGTGGCTGATCGGTCTTCCGATATCAGCCTCCTGCAGATTGATCAGTTTTACAGCAGCAGGGGAATATTTCATTAACTCAAGTTGTTCATTCAAAAATATCTGGCCATTAATATTACTTCTGAAATAGTTGTTCAAATCGTCATTTATTTCAAGTAACTGTTTATTCTTTAACTGATACTCAGCATTGATGGTATGTAGTTCTTCATTCACGGATTGCATTTCTTCGTTGGTACTTTGCATTTCTTCATTGGATGAAATAAGCTCTTCGTTGAAAGACTGCATATTTTCATTGTAAGCATCAATTCTTTCATAGGCCGCGGAAAGCTTTTCTTTGACTTCTTTCAATTCACTCTCCAGGTTTGATAAGTATTGAACATTATATGCGCGTTCGTCAAAAACCTGGTATTCTGTATGAATATCCGAAAAGGCCGGATCTTCTCTAAAGATGATTAAAAATGAGGCCGGACTTCCATTTTTGGCCTCCAGTGGGGAAATGGTGAGGCTTACTGCAATTTTTTTACCTTTTAATTCGACAGGAATACCCAGGACACCAATTTTTTTATTTGTTACTGACACCTGACTTATTAAGGTATTATATGCCAGTTTCAGCTGTTCGGGCAACAATTCCAACAGGTTTGAATTAAAGTTTTGTTGAAGCAGGTATTTGGCCGTATTACCATATGACTTGACTACCTGATAGTTGTCATTAATAATTAGAGCCAGGTAATCCAGTTCATTAGCAAGTATATCATTCACCATTTCTGCTACATCATTCCCCTTGTTTCTACCGTCATATTCCCTCATCGGGGTAATTTTAGATGAGTGAATTGATTCAGGTATTGAAAATGCATCGAAAGTAATCGTTCGTTTTTCACTGATATTTTTATATAATCTCCACTTTTTGCTGATCACTTCCAGGTTGTTGATAATAGAAGTGGGGGTTTCACTGGAACCTAAAAACAGGTAGCCATTATACTTAAGTCCAAAGAGCAGCATTGAAAATATTTTCTTCTGCAAATAGGGCGTCATATAGATCAGCAGATTGCGGCAACTGATAAAATGCATATTGCAATAAGGGGGATTCTTTACCAGGTCATGCTGCGAAAATATTACCATTTGGCGTATACCAGGAGATACCCTGTAGCTCTCACCCTCCTTTGTAAAATACTTCTGCAACCTATCAGTTGACATATCTTTTACACTACTCCAATGATATAAGCCTTTACTGGCGTATAACAATGCAGAGCTGTCCAGATCGGTAGCAAAGAGTTTCACCGTCGTATTTTTATAAGGGCCGACCAACTGTTCTTTGATCAGTATAGCCATTGAATATACTTCCTCACCTGTAGCACAACCTGCAACCCACATTTTAAGTTCATCCCCGGGATTAAGATTAGATAGCAGATCGGGCAGAATACTTTTTTCTATGATGTCAAAAGCTTCTGCATCTCTAAAAAAAGAGGTGACGCTGATAAGAAAGTCTTTGGCCAGTGTTTCCACCTCAGCAGGATTTACGCGCAAAAATTCCAGATAATCTTCAAGCGTGGTAAAATTAGCAGAGGTTGCTCTGCGTTTAGTTCGCCGGAGAAGGGTAGTTAGTTTGTAATCTGAAAAATCAAGTGGCAATTGCTCTTTTATATAATCAATGATAGAAACAATTGTATTTTCATTTTCCTGTTCACCGGCTGCCGTTTCCAACTGTTGTTCTACGTAATCTTCGATTACTGCTGGCATTGCGGAAGGTTCTAATACAAAGTCAACCATTCCGGTGGCTATTGCACTTGATGGCATACTGGAGAACTTTGATGTAAGAGGTTCCCTGACGATTACCAGGCCTCCTGCTCTCTTGATGGCTGTTACACCATCTGAACCATCTGACCCTAATCCTGATAGCACAATCGCTATCGCTCTCTTACCATAACTAATGGCGAGGGAATTAAAAAATATATTGATGGTGAGATAAGGTGCCTTTTGCATTTCCTTGCCAGTTAAGTATAACCGGCCATTCCGGACGGTCATTAACTTATCATTGGGAATCAGGTAAACATGATTGGATTGGATGAGAATTTCATTTTCTGCTTCCTGTATCCGTAACTTGCTATGCCTGGACAGTAAATCTACCATCCTGCTTTTAAAATGTTCCGATAGATGCTGAACAATCACATATGCAACACCATCTAATGGTGTATTATCAAAAAAAGTATTAATCTCATCCATACCACCAGCGGAAGCACCAATGGCTATAATGTGATGGGGCTCTATCATGATCATTGTAATAGTTGTTTAACTTGTAACTTGTTGAAAGCGGGTGCAGAAGGTAAGTCGTTGTGTCTAAGATAGGCTAATATTTTTAATAGCCATTTCTAAGGTCATAGGCCCTTAATGTTCTTCCAAGTGTATAAATATTGTTGCTGCATAAAAACAACCTTTTAATAGGTTGTTAACTCCTGAGTGTAAAACCTCCACTCAATCCTTATTCAAGCTATTATAGAAGCGTCACATAGTTAATTATAGTCCGGTTTGCTTCAAAAGGAAATAGTAGTTTTATTGGTAAGGTCAATGGGAACGTTCAGGATTATTTTCAGGCCACAATTACTACCTCATTTAACAGTGGTAGTATGTGAAGAAAGACTCTTACGAGTGAATAATTACTGGGATGTAAAGTAACGATATGTTACTTCATATTCTTCTAAAAAGAAAGGTAAGACTTTTCCATGACATATCTTAGAAGTTATTTGGGTTATAGTCTTAACTGGAAGATTCCTTCATTAAATTCGCTTGTGGAATGAAATGGGGATGTATTATAAGTAACAAGAAGGCCATGAGAATTGCATGTACGAGAATGCTCTCCATCTGGTACCCGAATAAAAAGGGGCCGTCCCGAAGTTTGAGACGGCCCTATTGACATGATTTAGTTAGTGTGCAATTTGTCCGCTAATACTTTCATGTAGAACCCGCCTACAACACTTCTCGCTTTGAAGTTCTCACGAATGCCAGTCTCTGAATCGTAAAAATCATTGAGCGGAACACGGGAGGGTGTCTCTAATGCGTGTATATACAGTGGTTGGATCAATGCTTCAAACTGCTCCTTTTCCGGAGCAAAAGTGGCTGTCCACGCAATCCAGTCATTTTTAGTATAGGATTTACGGCTATCCAGTGGATATGCAGGCGCTATTCTATTCTGCGCCTGAAGCTGGCAAGTGGAAAAAAAACATGCAAGTACGCTGAGACCTTTTAATCTGTTGAATTTAATCATCTTAGATTTTTGTGAATTTTGTTTGGAATTTTAGCAGGTTAAAATTAGATAACCGGAATTTCTGAGTTTATGATTTTTGCCCCAGGATCAAAAATATTCAGATAAATTTTGCAATGTTTTTGCAATTTTCACGAAGAAGCATCACTTTTTGATTTTATTTTAGTGATATTAGGGAGATATCTTTCTGTGGCTTCCTTATTAATGTATATTGCTTTTGTAACCTTCCTTCATCTTCAGGCACAACCACTGATGAATATTAAATAAAGAAAACTGTCTTCAATATTATTAGAAATATATATATTAGCAGCGCTAAAGTTTCCACCTAACCATATCTGGTACCCCTCAGGTCTGTTATTTTAATAATACCTGTAGTCTGCTCTATTTATAACCATTACTAGTAAACAACATCCTATGATGAAAACCCGGTATTTAAGATGGGCATTGATTGCCATCTGTTGCTTTTTCAAATTATTTGCCCACGCTCAATGTAGTCTGGTAGGCTGGGCTAGCCAAAACGGCGGTGTAACAGGTGGTGGAACTGCAACTCCCGTAATTGTAAGCACCTATGATGCACTTAAAACTGCGATTACTTCTTCAACTGTAAAAGTCGTGCACATATCAGGCACGATCACCATTCCTTCTGGTGGCAGAATAAGTTTTCAGGACCAGTCAGCAAAGACAATTTATGGATTGCCCGGTTCTAAGCTGGTATCAAACGATCTCACAAAAGATGGTTCCGGTATCATCTATGTAAAACGTGTATCAAATGTGATCTTCAGGAACGTCACTTTTGTAGGCCCTGCTGCTTATGATACTGACGGATGGGATAACATGACGATCGATAATAGTACGAATGTGTGGGTAGACCATTGCGATTTTCAGGACGGTATGGATGGAAATCTGGATATCAAAGCTGCTGCCGATTACATTTCAGTGACCTGGTGTAAATTCTCTTACAACAAAACCCCTGTTGCAGGTGGCTCAGGAGGATCTGACGATCACCGTTTCTCCAACCTGTTTGGTTCCAGTGACGGCGCTACCGGCGACAGAGGAAAACTGCGCATCACACTGGCCAACTGCTGGTGGGCACAGGGTTGTAAAGAACGTATGCCAAGAGTAAGATTTGGTAAAGTACACCTGGTGAATAATTATTTCAACTCCACTGTTTCCAACAAATGCATCATGGCAGGCTATGAAGCCGACCTGCTCATAGAAGGGAACGTATTTGAGAATGTGAAAAATCCGATTGATCTGATGGACAATACATTTACAGCCATCACTCAAAAGAATAATCTCTTCACCAATACTTCCGGCAATACATCCGGCAGTGGTGCGGCTTTCACGCCTCCATATACATTGACGGCCGATCCTGCCAGCTCTGTGAAAGCGCTGGTCACTGCTGGCGCAGGTGCCACCCTGACCACTCCTGATTGCGGCAGCACAGGCACTACGCAAATTGCACTTACGGCAACGGCAACTCCTGTTGCCGGAGGAACGATCACGTCTTCAGCCAGAATAGCAGCGCTGAGTACTGTCGAAGTGAGCCGTGTTTATCCTAATCCTACGCATGGAAATACAACCATCAATGTAACCCTTGCTAAAGATGAGCAGACGATCATCCGGCTATTTGATGCGCAGGGTAAGCTCGTAAAAGATCTGGGTGTAGTAAGATCGGAGACAGAGGGTACACAACAACTTACTTATAATTTCAGTGGGCAGACTCCGGGCCTATACTTTGTGAGCTTTATGACTAATAAAGGCGCAATTTCAACCTATAAATTATTGATTGATTAGTAACTAACAGAGCAGACAAGGTAAGGAGCCGCCTCAATTATTATTGAGACGGTTCCTTTTATCCTTAAATCCTTTCATTCCCCTCAATAATCTGCAGAATCTTCTCCACACTCGCTGCTGACCGCAGCCCATCCGCCGGTGTATGCACTACATAATCCAACAACCGATCTATAGAAGAAACCGCCACATGCATCCGCGTATCTGAAGAAGCATAATAAATAAAAACAGTACCATCATCATCAGCTACCCATCCATTGCTAAAAAGTACATTGGATACATCGCCGACTCTTTCTTCTCCTTCAGGAGCCATAAAGTACCCCCCGGGTTTATAAATCACCTTAGTAAGGTCGTTCAGATCTGTCATGAACATATACAATACATAACGCAAGCCCGCCGCTGTATTACGCACACCATGTGCAAGATGTAACCATCCTTTAGGCGTTTTGATCGGAGCAGGACCCTGCCCATTCTTTGCTTCATAAACAGTATGATATACTTTAGCGTCGATCACAATTTCCTGATCAATCACCGCCGGTGTCATACTATCGGAAAGACCAAAACCAATACCTCCACCAGATCCGGTATTAATAAACCCATCCTGAGGGCGCGTATAAAAACCATATTTCCCTTCTACAAATTCAGGATGTAACACCACATTCCGCTGTTGGGGAGAAGGTGTCACCAGATCAGGCAGCCGTTCCCATGTAAGCATATCTTTAGTTCGCACAATGCCGCATTGTGCGATGGCAGCAGATTGATCTCCTGCATCTGCAGATGGATCACGACGTTCAGTACAGAACAGCCCATATATCCAGCCATCTTCATGTTGTACCAACCGGATATCATATATGTTAGTATCAGGAACTGCTAATTCCGGTATGAGTGAGGGCCGGTCCCAGAACCGGAAGTTATCTATACCATTGTCACTTTCAGCTACCGCAAAAAATGATTTACGATCAGCACCTTCTACTCTGGCCATCAGCAGGTATTTACCATTCAGTTTTATAGCACCGGCATTGAATACGCCGTTAATACCAAACCGTTCCATCAGGTATGGATTGGTCCCTTTATTGAGGTCGTATTTCCAGGCAAGTGGTGCATGCGCAGCAGTCAATACAGGATAACGGTACCTATCATATACCCCATTGCCTAAAGGTTGCTTTTCATTAGGCCGGCTAATCAATTGGTCATAGGCCGTTTGTAAGGCTTCCAATCTCTTTTCAAAGTTCATAAATATAATTTTTCCGGTTACTAGTTAATTTTCCAGTTTATCCCACCAGGTACGTTTGAGTATAAAGCTCACCACTATCAGTACACAAACAGTTAACAGCAGTGGCAGTTTTAACCACAATACGACATACATTGGAAGTATGGTCAGGCAGGATTGAGCGATGATACCCAACACTACATTGAACATATCCAGCTTAAAGCGCCGGTTAGCTACGAATGTCGGGTCATCTTTGATTACCATTTCATGTATCGGTTTCCAGAACCCCCAGGGCTTTACAGTACGATAGAATGATTTTAATGTTTCTGTATCTGTAGGAGGAGTTGCATAGGTACCAATGATGCAGCCAGTCAGCGAAATGACGAATAAAAGTGGCCAGTTGTACAAAGGCAGCCCTTTGAAAATTAAAGGGAATATCAAAGCTGCAACGATACCACAGATCATTCCCCAGAAAAACCCGCCCGCATTAAAGCGCCACCAATACCATTTGAGCATGTTAGCAGCAATATATCCACCGTATAATGCGCCTACTATCCATTGCAGAATGCTATTCACATCCTTTGCAAAAAATCCCAGCACTATACTCACCGCTACAGTCAGTATCCCTACGATGTAATTCATGGAGATGATCTTTTTGGTAGAGGCATGTGGATTTACATACTTCAGGTATATATCATTCACGATATACGCCTGTGCAGCATTCAGAGTTCCGGAAAACGTACCCATAAAGGCGCCTAATAGTCCTGTCAGTACTATCCCCAATATACCCGCCGGCAGAAAAGTATTGATGGCAGAAGGTAAGATCCGCTCAAAATCTACGCCTGTTGATGAAGTAATATCCAGTTGATGATAGTACAACAATGACAGTACTGTGAGCCCGATGATGAGAGAATATCGTACCGGCAATAAAATGATAGATACAAAACCTGTCATTTTAGAAGCGTCTTTAGGTGATCGGGATGATAAGACTTTCTGCATATCATAGTTAGGCGCAGGGCCTGCCAGACTGGCGAAAATCCCTTTGAATATCATCATCATGAAGAAGAGACCAAACAGACTATACCCATCATCTGATATCTTTTTATTAGCCTCGGCGATGATATTAGACCAGTCAAGGTCCAGTTTCCAGCCAAAGAGTGGATTTTCCCAGCCACCCGGTACGTTCAGCACGACCCCAGGACGATGCAGGTGCAACATAGCTATCACCGCGATAGCGATACAGCCCACCGTCATGATCACATATTTAATCACATCACTCAACACGATGCTATGCATGCCTCCCAACACGGAGTAGAACATCGCAAAGAGCGTGAAAATAATCCCATAAAAATGAGCGACATAAGCGGGCGGTATGGTAAATGGAAGATAGGGCTGTACAAGATGCCAGGGTAAAAATATCTCGATGAATTTTCCTAATCCTACAAAGCCATAGGCAAGGAATCCCAGACAGCCAATCAGCGCAAACGCCACCACCACGCTGTGAGAACCTTTTACACCTTTGCCCTTCAGACCAAAGCGGGTGGCCAGCCATTCAGCACCGGTGTTTGCATTGGAACGTCGTAACCATTTAGCCAGGAACATCATATTAAATACCTGGTTGAAAACCGGCCATAACCAGGGTATCCAGATACTCTTCATCCCATAAACAAAACAGAGGGAGACCATCCACATCGTGCCACTAATATCGAACATATCAGAAGCATCGCTTAAACCTAACATATACCACGGCAATTTCTTGCCTCCCATTAAATAACTTTCTTTGTTTTCTCTTGCCTTCTTTCGTAAAAACCATCCGATCATCACCATTGTGATCAGATAGAGAATGATGATTGCAAGATCAATAAATGTTAATCTCATGCATTACTTGTATAGGGACAGTGCAGCCGCATCTTTCTGGAACAGCGTTCTATCCTGGTTATAATAAATTATAAAGTCGTCAGCAGATACCTGTCCTTTGAAAGGTACATAGTAATGCATCTTTTTCATCCATTCGTTGTAACCATGGTTACGCCAGAGTAGGGTATAGGCAATGTGATGATCCCCAATCGCATCCGTCAGTGTTTTGGTCCACCATTGTGCATAAGGAACCGCTTCATATCCCGTCTCTGCCAATGCTGAGATTTTGTTCTTTTCTTTCGCGATGGTTTCCAATATCGCCAGCTGCGCATTGGTCTGTTTCATAAAATTGTTGCTGGTAGCAGGATCATCCCATTGATAGGTATCAAAGCTGACAACGTCCACCATATCATCACCCGGATACCTGGAAAGGAATTGTTCTCTGGTAAATTCACCGCCGGTATTGTATACGTACAATAAGTTGTGTAATTGTTTTACCTGCTGCAGATAGTAAATGGTGAAACGCCATAGCGTAATGAATTCGTCTGCAGAACAGGCATTTTGTCCCCACCAGAACCAGGTGCCGGTCAGCTCATGATAGGGGCGGAATAAGATAGGGATCGCTTCTCCTTTTTTACCTTTCAGGGAAGCTAAAAAGGCAGCTACATTATCCAGCCATTCTTTGTATTTCGCATGTTCGGCGCCACCGGGAAGTATAGCCCGCACCGTACCATGCGTTGTATCCCACGCACCTTTTTCTGCTCCAATGGGACTTGTAACATGCCAGCTGATGGTGGAAACACCTCCTCTTTCATATGCTTCCTGGATATACTTACGGATCTTTTTGAAGGGTACCTGATCGAGGTTAGCGTCTTTTCCCGATTCTATACCACCCAGGTCCCAGCCATACAGTGCCGGATAATCTCCGGTCACTTCTTTCACATCACTGGCACCTGATTTATATCGCCAGTTCACCCCATAGGCCAGGTCATCCTGGTGGCCGAAAAGATATCCTTTTTCCGGCAGTTTTTTCAGGTTCCTGTATAGATTAACCGTTTCCAGTGTAGCCTGTTTATCAGCCGGAAAATCCTGCGCAAATGCATGCGCTGAAAATGCCAGACCAATCATCATACTACAAATATTTTTTAGCATCTTAAAGTGATTTTAAATTAAGCAAGTGGAATTCTTAATTGCGGATTAAATGCTCATAACGTTTAATAATATTATACAAAATTGCTGTTATTTTTAACTCTTCTTTAATACTCTTTTATCTATTTATTATACTTAAACAGTCGAATTATTTTATTTAACCCACAAGTATCTAAATTTCAAATGTTTACTGTTTATGTTGAAGTAATACTTTATTATTCATGAAAGAGCATTTATTAAGAGAAATTACACCACTCACACAAAGCGACTGTTTTACCCTCTTTTCAAGAGAGAAAAAAGAATTCGATTTCCCCCTACATTACCACGAAGAATTTGAATTGAATTTTATTCAAAATGCCGCCGGTGCCAAAAGGATCATTGGTGATCATATAGAAGAAATAGGTGAGCTTGAATTAGTACTGGTTGGACCTAATCTTCATCATGGATGGTTCAATCATCATTTTATGGGAGGTCAGCTTACAGAGATCACCATACAATTCCACCGCGACCTGTTCGATGCAAAGTTCCTTCAGCGTAATCAGATGAACTTTATCCGCAACATGTTTGAACGTTCTTTGCGGGGTATCCTTTTCTCTAAAGAGACTACCAGGATGATTATGCCCCGGCTTGTTCAGTTACCCAAAAAACATGGATTTGACTCTGTACTTGAACTGATGTCTATCCTGCATGACCTGTCTACTTCCCGGAATATGCGGATCCTGTCTGATTCAGGTTTCGTGCCTGTTGAGACCCTTGCCTACAATAGCCGTCGTATCGAAAAGATCATGAAATACCTGAATGAGAATTTCGACAAGAACGTCACACTCAGAGAAGCTGCGAAGATTGCAGCTATGACCAATGTTGCCTTCAGCCGTTTCTTTAAGATGAAGATCGGTCAGACCTTTGTAGATACCCTGTTGGAGATTCGTTTAGGACATGCTTCCCGCATGCTGATCGACACAACGCATACTATTAGTGAGATCGCCTATAAAAGTGGTTTCAACAACATCTCTAACTTCAACAGGATATTTAAAAAGAAAAAAGGTTGTACACCCAAAGAGTTCAGACAGGAATACACTTCTTCTATGGGTGTGAGGACCTTTGTATGATTAATTCTTTGATAATACTACACCATCCTGGCCGGTACAAAAAAGGATGTATTCTTACCAGAATACACCCTTTCTGTTATGCTACAATTACAGGAAGCCAATATCATCGAGATAGATGGTCTCTGCTGTACCACTGGATTCCTGTATCACCAGTGATGTCAGCGTAGTAGGAGACCCAACCTCTGTTAATAATACGGTATAGTCTGTCCATTTACCGGCTGTCAGCGTCAATGTTTTAACATTGCTATAATCACTGTTCACCACGATATTTACGGTATTCCCATCCGTATCAGCACCACCATAAATGGATATCTTCAATGCGGTACAGGAACTCAGGTCTTTGGCAGAACCGGTGTTAGCGAGAGATACCCCTCCCCAGCCGGAAGTAAAGGCCGCCTTTATAGAATAGGTACCACGTTTTACAGGAGATGTATTGGCAAAATCATTGTTTACACTCCAGCTCCAGTCAGCCCAGTTCGCAGCCAAAGCATCATCATAAATGATATGTTGGAAACCGAATTTGGTGGCAGAGGATGAAGTACCTCCCGGTGTAGTGACATAAATATATTCCTGCACGATACCATCCGGTACTTTGACAACGATCTGGGTAGAAGTGGAAGAAACAATTTCTGCCGTTACATCGCCAAATTTCACCCCGGTTAAATTGTCAAAATAAGTACCTGTGATGGTTACCTCTGTGCCGGCATCTCCCGCAGCAGGTGTAAAGCTACTGATCACGGCAGCCGGTTGAGCGACAGTGAAATCATAATCCACACTACCATGCATGGTTACAACAGTGATCTTGTTGGTAGTCGTACTTGTACTATAAGATACTGTAGTAGGAATGGTAAATATGATCAGCTCATCTGTAACCAATGTTGGATTGAAATAGATACTCACCCCATTGATGTAGATCTTCATTGTCGTTTTCAGGTGCTGACCTACGATCCCATATTGATTACTGATAGAACCGGAAGTAATAGTAGAATCAGCAGCTACCACCATAGATGAAGTGGTCGTAACAGACGAATCTAATGTCACTTGTTTGGTAACAGTGACCGTATCTGTCTTGCTAAGTGTTCTGATGCGGGTGATCACGGGTGCAGATGAATCCTCTTCCTTTTTACAGGATGCGAACACGAAAAGCATTAATAAGGTAAAAACAATAGTATTTTTCATGTTTTTATTCTTTAAAAGTCATAAGCTACTGGCGCTTCTGACAGTAATGGATTAGCCGTGATTTCCACAGCAGGGATCGGGAACAGGAAGTCGTCATTCGTTGGTGTTAAATAACCATTACCATAACGAACAGGAACCGTACTGTTATCTGAAGTGCCTCTGTCCTGCTGTTTGATCAGCAGGATAGCAAGTGGGTGAGCCGTGGCATTGTAACCATCTATACGCCCCAGGTCATACCAGAAATCATCTTCAAAAGCAAACTCTCTTCTGCGCTCATCCAGGATATCATCTCTGTATAATGTGGTGGGCGCATTGGGATTAGTAGTTGCATTGTAAGCGGCATTAGCCGTGTAATATCCTCTTTTGATCTGGGTCAGACTTGTCAATCCGGACCTGTTACGTACCTTATTCAATGCTGCCAGCGCAGTAGCGTCTGAAGAAGAGGATGCACCGGCCATAATAGCCTCAGCGTAGATCAGCAATACATCGGAGTAACGCATCATGTAAGTATTGTTGGGCATGGCCTGTGAACCACCTACACCACCATTATCACTTGCATTCCCTACTACATATTTTTTCGTACCGGTGTGTGTGCCACCAGGATTACAATCTGAACCTACGGTAAATCCACCATCGGAAGAATGTATTTCACTGTAAGTATCACCAGGCACCATCACAGTAGCATGTTTACGTGCATCTCCGTCATCATACATATCGAGCAGATCGAAGGTGGGTGAGAGCACGCCCCATCCATCGCCAAAACCGGAGATAGTAGTCGTGTAGGCCAACAGGGACTGTGCGGGGTTCGCTTGTCCATAGGTAGCATTCGTAGCCCATTGCAGTTGAATCACAGATTCTTCGTTGTTGTTATTCGCAGTTTTGAACAGGTCGTTGAAGGTAACGCCGGTTACATCCGCACCATACAACCGGAATTCACCGCTACTGATCACTTTTTCTGCCTTGGCACGGGCGTTGGTATAATCCTGCATGTATAGGTATACCTTGGCCATCAGGGCACTGGCGGAGCCGCTGGATACCCTTCCCTGTGAAGAATAGGAAGAGCTTCTTGTCATAGTATAACAGTTCTTTTCTGCAAATTCAAGATCTATCAGTATGAATTTGTAGACATCTGTTACCAGGTTGCGATGCACCTTGTAGTTACTGATATATTCTGTATAATCTTCTATAATAGGTACTGCACCGAAGATGCGCACCAGGTGAAAGTAAGCCAGTGCCCTCATCAGGTGAGCTTCGCCCAGCGCATTGTTCAGCACATCTGTACTTACAGAAGAAGACGCCTTTTCATTCAGGTTTTTGATCACAGCATTACACTGTGCCACTACTGTAAAAAGGGAGTTCCAGGCGTTTACCACTTCTGCATTCACATTAGTCGCCGTCCAGTCCTGAAAGTTGATCACATCGGAGGAATAAGAACGTGCATTACCAGAAGACAATTCAGAGATGCCCAATCCTGCTTTTCCCACCCATCCAAACCAGGGCACACTATATAAAGCATTTGTACTGGCGGTTACCTGGGCGTCTGTTTTATAGTAGGCATCTACGGTTACACCATCCTGAGGTGTACCATTGAAAAAATCTTTACTGCAACTCGTCAATAAAAATACAGTTAGCAGTGATATGATTGTTTTCATTTTAACTTAGTTTAATTAGATTAAAACTCTGCATTGACACCAAAAGTGATCGTGCGGGCAGCTGGATACCGGCCAAGGTCTACGTTGCGAAGGAATACACTTTGGTTGTTCTGACCTACTTCCGGATCCAGACCTGAGTAGTTCGTGAAAGTGTATAGGTTTTGTCCGCTTACATAGAATTTAGCCTTGCTAAATCTCGCCCTTTTCACCCACTCAGAAGGCAATGTATATCCCAGCATTACGTTCTGTATCTTCAGATAAGAAGCGCTTTCAATGAAGCGATCAGAGTTGTATAAGTTTGGATTATCCCCGATCCTTGGGGCAGGGATGTCTGAATTTGGATTTTCTTCGGACCAGAAGTTAGCCGTATAAGCCATTTGGTTCTGATACAGAGAAGATAATCCCGCTGTTGAATATTTCAGCGCATTCAGAATTTTACCACCATAAGAACCATTCAGGAAGATAGACAGGTCAAATCCTTTATAAGAGAAGGTGTTGGTAATACCATAAGTGAACGTAGGATTAGGACTTCCCAATATAGTTTGATCACTTGAGTTAATCACACCATCACCATTTACATCTACGTATTGAATATCACCTAACCAGGTACCACCGCTTGCATTTTCAACACTTCTGCCAAACTGTAACGGTGCATTTTTCAACTGCTCGGCAGTTTTGAAGATACCTTTTGTTTTATATCCATAAAATGCACCTACTTCTCCACCTTCGATGGTACGGGTAGCGGGTAAGCTCAGGTAACTGACTGTAATACTCTTGTCGATATAAGGTGTACCGGCGGCCAGAGATTCGACCTTGTTTTTGAAGTGAGAGAAGGTCACAGTGGTATTCCAGGTAAAGTCTTTCTTATTGATATTATGGGTAGTGATTGTAAAGTCAAAACCTCTGTTGCTGATTTTACCTCCATTGATGTATGGAGCACCTACCACAGCACCACTGGAATATTCAGCAGTACCGCCTAACACATAACCGGGCAACGCCTGTTGGAAGATGAAGTTCTTGGATGTCTTGTAGAAGTAGTCAAAGATCACATCTACCCGGCCTCTAAGCAGGCTAAAGTCAATACCTGCATCAGTTTGTTGTGCAGCTTCCCATGTCAGTTTTACGTTTTCCACTTTATCTACCAGGAACCCGGTACCCAGACCAGTGCTCACGGTGGCAAGTGCAGCGCCGTATTTATAGTTGGCCACATTCTGGTTACCGACTTCACCATATCCTACACGGATTTTGATGTTGTCAGCCACCTCTTTTACTTTAGTCATGAAAGGTTCTTCAGAAATTCTCCATGATGCAGCGAAAGAAGGGAAATACCCTGTCTGGTGACCATCTGCAAATTTGGAGGATCTGTCAGAACGGACTGTGGCAGTCAGGCTATATTTGTTATCATAAGTATAGATACCACGCGCAAAGAAAGACTCCATGGTTTGCTGCCCCTTATATTCACCTACAGTAGCGGTAGAGGCAGTACCATTCCCCAGGGTCTGGTTGTTGTCGTCATCCCCGGCTACAAAACCTTTGATGCTGGCAGTCACACCACCCCAGGTAGACTTCGTCACTTCATGCCCTAACATAGCCGTCACGCTATGTTTTGTGCCGAATTGATGTGCATAGGTGAGGTATTCCTTCCAGCCCCAATATTGAGAATTAGCCATGTATTCAGTCAGCTGTGCGGTTTCATTTGTATAGGCACCCCATTTATAGGTAGGTAAGTATACTTTCGCATTTGACCAGTTGAAGTCTCCATTTAATTCTGATCTCAGGGTCAGATCTTTGTAGAGTTTCATATCGGCGTAAAGGGTAGCATTGATATTATAGCGGACAAGGTTGTTGGTGATACTCATGGCCTGCGCTACAGGGTTGATCGTACCTTCTGTCGTACTGGAAGGTCCGGCATAGGAACCATCCGCATTATATACAGGCTGATCTGGAGCATTGAGCAATGCGTTATAAATAATACCGGTATTATCGCCCAGCGTAGCGTGTTGTTCACTACGGCTGGCATTCATAGCAGTACCGGCTTTAAACCACGGTTTTACCTGGCTGTTCACATTTGTTCTGAAAGTATAGCGGTTAAAGTCATTACCGATAATAGTCCCTTCCTGGTTCAGATAGCCACCGGAGATATAATAATCGGTACCATCCTTCGCCCCTGATACAGATAACTGGTGACTTTGCATAGGAGCAGATCTGAAGATCGCATCCTGCCAGTTGGTCCCTTCACCCAGTAAGTCAGGGTTGGCAAATTCTCCTCTCCGTGTAGTACCTGCCAGATCCGCCAGTACATTCTGGAATTTGGCATATTGTCTCAGGTTCATCATATCCAGGAACTTTCCCTGTTCCTGCACACCATAGAATCCATCATAGGCTACTCTTGCGGTACCAGCTTTACCTCTCTTGGTCGTAACGATGATCACACCATTAGAAGCTCTTGCACCATAAATGGCGGTTGCAGAAGCGTCTTTCAGCACATCGATAGACTCGATATCGCTGGGGTTGATCATGGCCAGCGGGCTTACCGCTCTACCACTGGCAGCATCATTGCCCGCACTGCTTAACTGTACTGTGCGACCACTTGTACTTGAGTTGGTAGCATCGCCAGAGATAGGTACACCATCGATCACATACAGCGGCTCATTGGATAAACTTAAAGAAGTGATACCCCTGATGTTCACAGAAGTTTCGCTTCCGGGAGCACCACTGTTTTGTGTGATGGTGACACCAGAAATTTTACCTTGTAAGATCTGGTCCATACTTACCTGTGGAATGTTCGCGATCTGGTCGCTTTTAATAGAGCTGATAGCACCATTCACATCAGATTTTTTCTGTGTACCATAACCGATCACAACGACATCGCTCAGAGTAGTACTGGTGTATTCCAATACTACATTCAGAGTAGTCTTGTTACCGATATTAATTTCCTGAGGTTTCATTCCGATGAATGAAACCAGCAAGGTTTTTTCCTGCTCTGGTACAGAGATGGTGAACTGACCGTTACCGTCAGTCATCGTGGAAATTTTGGTGTTGTTTTTCACAACGATCGTCGCTCCAGGCAACTTTAATCCTTTATTGTCTGAAATAGTCCCCTTAATGACCCGTGGATTGTTTTGAGCCCGGAGAGTGCCTGGATTTGAAATCATTAATGCAATCAACACTACAAATAGTAAGACTTTTTGCATAGTTTGATTATATTAACATGTATTGTGTACATGTTTGATGTAGAAAAATGTGTCTAATCTTTTTTTGACTGACAGATAAAATGCCCCCATCGCTGTATCTGGTGATACAGTCAATTAGTAGTAATAATGAAATGCCAGTTTGATTAACTCGCTTTCTTTTTGATGTTTTGTGGAAAATGTTGTGATAGGGTGATTCTAAAGTTTAGTTTCATATAGTGGAATATTTATGTTAACAAATCTATAACTTCTTAATCAATTCATGATAATACTTGTTTATCTAAAAAAAATACTTTTTTAGCCAGCATGCGAGATGGGTATTCCACTTCATTTTTGCGTTTTAACCACCTTTCTCCTTAGCTACTATGATTTTATCTGGATATATTTTGGGGTGTAGTGAATATTTATTATGACATTTAATAGTAGTACTTTTTTAGCTTATAATAATACCCGGTGTTGTCTGGTATGGAAGGGGAAACCACTTTTCCCATATTGGTAAGAATAATGATATGTGTAGGGCCATTGCGTTATTTCATCAAAAAATTCGGTAAGTTGCCTCCCCACACCTCCATCACAACTTCGGCACCACCAGCGCCGCCAGCAGATCTTTACTTACCTCTTTCCATTCTATCCAGATATGGTCCTGCGGTAGTTCGTCTCCCGTCATTCTATCTTCTATATCCTGCCTGCGCCGCTCATAAAATTCAATTGTCCGCAACACCCTTGCCGTATCGAAATCAACCTCCCCATCAATCAGTTCAATATTGCTTTCCAGCATACGACCAATATTAATCCTATTCGCCGTCAAAGACAAATTGCCATTCGGCCCTGAAATGAAAACCCCTTCAGTTTGCAATCCTTCTAAAATACTCTTCGCATGGTCATCCTGTCCATCATCTTCCCAATTACAGATGCTGCATATATCAAATTCACCCCTCGCTGTAAGCGTAGGGAACCCACACCCAGGGCAAGTGTATAAATGAATATCATTTGCCTGAAGGTAAGTATCGTAATGCGCCCTTCTGATATGAAAACCAACTAATATTTCGGATTCGTTCATCAGTCGGAAGTTAACAATTTTCTATCTATTAGCGCCTACAGGGAAAATGTGTAAATTTATAACCACGTAAATAATTCAGATGAACCTGCTTATCGAAAATATCAAATCTATTGTGCCACTATCTCCCGCAGATGAAAAAATCATCAATAGCCTATTTCAAAAAATAGTGATAGATAAAGATGAGCATATCTTACAGGAAGGCCAAATTTGCCGCCGTGTAGTATTCATCGAAAAAGGAATAGTAAGATATTACCTGAGGAATAACGGCGAAGAGCAAACCTTCTATTTTAATAAAGAAGGGGAGTGGGTGTGCGACTATCCCAGCTTCCTACCAAAAATACCTGCAATTACGAATATACAGGCTTTAGAAACAACAACCGCCTGGGTGATCAGCTATGATGATCTGCAAAAGTTCTATCAGCAGGTTCCTCAGGGTGAAAGGTTCGGACGTTTAGCCATAGAACAGGTTTATATCAATGCGGTAGCACAATTATCCTCATTATACAACGATAAACCCCAGGCACGCTATCAAAAGTTTGTTCAGACTTATTTTGACATTGCGCAGCGTATCCCCCAATATTATATCGCTTCTTATGTAGGTGTCAAACCCCAATCTTTAAGCCGGATCCGCAAGCGACTTATTTATTAACCCAGGTGCATGAAAAGGATCCGCTAATGCTTCAATTTTGTGTTATTAATTCATAACACAATGAAAACAAACAAAAACTGGGGATTTAATTCAGCATCTTATTGGATGACACTCTTACTGGCAGCAGGAATCATCTTCATCGGCGGCAGATTTATAATAGCACCTTCCGTAGGTGCCAATGGTTTTGGAATTCCTATATCGGGTGTTGAAGACCTGCCATACGGAAGAATAAAGGGCATACGCGACATCTTTTCCGGACTAATGCTACTCCCATTTCTATTCCTGAAAATGCGCCGATCTGCTGCATTGGCTTTAACAGCTGCCATCATCATACCGGCTAATGACTTTTGTATTGTCTTGATGACCAATGGTGCAAAAGACATCCAACACCTGCTTATCCACGGTCTGACAGTCGTTTACATGATCGTGACCAGTATTTTATTATTTAGAAAAAACACACATCCTGAATAATAAACATCACTACTCATTATCATTTTGGCCGGTTGTAAAAAAGACACAACAAAAATAATCGCCACCGGGCTAATTGATTATAACGGTTTCCAGTAACTAAGTCGCTATTTAACACAAAAGAGGAAGCTTGCTTCCTCTTTTGTGTTAAACTTCAATAATACACCTTCAACGTCGACCGCCTGTTTCTCCTATGCTCCTCCTCCCCACAAGGCACCCCATCCGCACACGGATTTACCAACTCCTGCTCCCCAAGATTTTCATAATAAAGATTCTTTGGCGATACCCCACTTTTAATCAGGTAATCAATCACAGCATAACATCTCAAAGCCGACAGATCCATATTATAATCATTGCTACCCCTACTATCCGTATAAGACCGTACCATCAATTTCCATTGCGGATAATTCCTGAGCACATTCGCTACCCTGTCCAGCAGTTCTCTTGAACTAGTCAGCAGGATCGCACTGTTATAATCATAATAAAAGCACATGTGTTCAAGTTTATCAATAACAGCACTATCCTCCCCACTAAGCGTTTTTCGCGGAGATGAAGGTGTCTCCACCTTTGCCAGCTCCGGAACAGTCATCTCTGGAACAATCACCTCTGGTACACCCCGCTCTGGTACAACCATCTTCTGCACCGCCACCTCCGGCTTATTCTCCAATTTCTCTGTCACATGCGTATCCATAAAATGATAAACATCATCCCCTCCATTCCCTCCATTCCTGTTCGACGCAAAATAACCTTCATAGTAATTGTCCTTCATAATAAATCCCAGATCATCACCACCTGAATTAAAAGGCATTTTCAGGTTCACGGGTTCACTCCATTCAGCACCACTGCCCACTGCACGAAAAATATCAAAACCACCAATTCCAATATGTCCTTTACTTGAAAAATAAAGCACCCCCGGTTCATTGACAGTAGGAAAGGTCTCTTCTGATGATGTATTGATAACATTCCCACAGTTCCTTGGCATCCCCCACGTTCCATTTGCCTTCCGCTCACTATACCATATATCTGTCTTCCCCACTCCACCCGGTCTGTCTGATACAAGGTAAAGTATCTGACCACTAATTACGACATTACCCGTATAACTGCCCGGTGCATTTAATTCAGTAACAGGTGCAAGTGCAGACCATGTATCACCTTTCTTAAAAGCCCAGAACAGCGACATTAAACGCTGCCCGTTTATCGGCCCCTTTTTCGTTTTGTGAAACACATCTGCATTTAAGGTCACATAGACAGTATCCTCCCTGTTATTAAAACATACCGGACCTACATGATATGGTAATTTCCCCAGTAGTTTCGGCAGCACTTCTTCCAGGTAAGTATTGGCATTACTTCCTTTCTGATATTGTTTAAATACATATGGTTTGAAATATGGCTGATCTACCCGTGGATCAATCTCAGGATGACGCTCTGACCCTGTAGTCAGCAACATTTTCCGGTATCCGTTAGAAACCAGCAGCAATCCATCTTTTACCACACCACTGATCCAATCAGCACCAGGCGTGCTCAGTTCCTTAATATTCTCTAATGCCATGAAGTGCGAACTTTTCTTCCAGAGCACCCCACTATCACAACCTGCCAATAGTCTGTTCTTCCATTGCATACTATCTGTATTCGATGTAGTATACAATGCAATGTATTTTTTAGCAGAGTCGTAATGTTCCATATTCATCTGTGTTTCCCCATACAACATATTTACTGCCGAAGGACAACCGGGATGCTGCAACATCCTGAAATACCAATAACCCGCTTCTTCAAACCTCGCCATTGCTACATAACAATTTGCTGTTTTGTCCAGTAAGACCAATGGTGCCTTTTTCCCTTTCCTGTCAGCTAACTGACCATACAATTTGGCCGCATCTGCATATTCCTGTCTTGCAAATGCTTCGTCCCCCAGTTCTATCAGGCTTTTATCTTCCTGCCCATAACTGAATAAAGGGATAAACAGCAATACTATAAGTTTACGCAACATCTTTTCTGATTTTAAAAATACCGTGGACTTGATACACTGTACCTTTTAGGACGGAATAAAATACCTATCGAGATTTCATGCGAGCCTCCCTGTGCATCGGCCAGCTCATTCAGATTCAGATCATATGCATACCCGATCCTGTAGTTGTCAGAAATATAAAATTCAACAAGTGCACTGGCAGCATTTTTCGCCTCCAGACCCGTCGGCAGATCTTTACGCCATACCGGCAATGCAGTACGATAAGAACCGCCTATCCAAAATGCACGATCGATTAGCAGCATAGCATTGAAATCTATATTTGTCGGACCTTTCAGATCATCTTTGACCATGACTGACGGCTTTAGCTGCAACTGCTCTGACAAAGAAAGCATACAACCGGTTGACAGGTAGAGGTGCGTTGTCTTCCGGATATTTTCATAATTATATCCTTTCCATTTATAGTCAGCAGTGAGGTATTGGCTAAAGAGATCCAATGCAGACACACTGATAAAAAAGGAAGGAGAATGATAATAAATACCAAAGCGGGCATCAGGAGTAAGGGCATTGACACCTCCACCCGGGAAGGTGGGGTCTTCCGCATCAAAGTACTGAAGACTTTCACCATCCAGATGATATTGAGCCACGCCAACACCCAGACCGAAACTCAGGTGTTGTGTGCGATTCGCATTCAGCGGAATCTGGTAAGAGTAGGAGGCATAAAGAGAATATGCCTGTTGTGGCCCTGACATATCAGCCATTAACTGTACACCCAGACCCATTCCTGCCTTGTCTTTATCATGACGTAACGGACCATCAAATGACACGCCTGCCGTTCGCGGCGCACCGGGTAACCCCGTCCATTGTTGTCTGTAGATCGTGTTCAGGTACCACGCATTTTTATATCCGGCATATGCAGGATTCACACTGAGGCCATTGAAAATGTATTGACTGAACTGCACATTCTGCTGTGCAGTTGATTGCAACGCCCCTGTTAACAATAAAAAAACTATCAGTGTACGCATGATCATTTTCTTTTTAAGATGACCCATCCTGTATATTGTTTTATTCCATCGCCTTCGTCTACATCCAGTTTATAGTAGTATACGCCTTCGCTTAATCCGGCACCATCCCATTCATTGTGATATGCTTTTGACTGGAACACCATATCGCCCCAGCGGTTGAACACGAATAGGGGAGCGGGTGGGTATTTTTCCAGTCCTTTGATCACAAAGAAATCATTCTTACCATCTCCGTTCGGACTCATGGCATTGGCAAAAGACAATATTGTTTTTCCCGGGGTTGTTTCGATATTAGTGCCGGGATCCCCGCTGCAGCCATCTACTGCCGGATCGCAGCCTGCCGTTGGTTTTGAGTTGGTACCATCCGTAACGGTAGCGGTATTGGTAATGACGGGAATGCTGTCGAGATTATCAATCGTTTTAACAATCATAGATACTTCTGCTGTGCTGCCTACAGGCATAGCAGGAATATTCCAGGCTACAGCATTATCGCTTTCACTATAGGTACCATTAGCAGTAGCGCTGATGTAGGTAGTATACTGAGGAACGGCATCCGTTATTTTGATATTTTCAATGGCGGTATTACCCGTGTTTCTGATGTAGATCTGATAGGTGAGTTCTTCAGCAGGCATTACTTTATCTTTTTTACTGGCAGGAGTGGCTACTTTCCAGGTGACCCAGTTTACCACCGTGTCTACAGAGATGTTCGTAGACGGTCCCGGTGGCGGATTAGTAGCCGGATTATCATTGTCTCCGGGATCAGCAGGAATCGTTGGCTGATCTTCTTTGCCATTGCCATTGTCCACGGCAGCAGTATTGGTAATAAAGGTGGCACCGGTAAGATCGGTAGTTACTTTTACCTTAAAGCTTCTCGTCACATCGGGTGCACCCACGGCTATTTCCGGAATGGTCCAGATCAGTACATCATTAACGGGTTGAATATTTTCATCTGCACTGACAAAATCGGTGTAGGCAGGAATCGTGTCCGTAATTTTTACATTGACGAGCTTAATACTTCCATTGTTGCGGATGTGAATGGTGTAAGTAACTTCATCACCGGTAGTCACACCGCCTTTAGGTCCGGTAGGTGTGTAGGTGGCGCTTTTCCAGTTCAGGGATTGTTTGCCATTATCTACAGGAATTTCTGTGGATGGATCATTTGGATCCGGGTTCGTCATAGGTTCATTCGGATTACCTGTGGTGGATGGCGTAGTCGGATGATCGCCTGAGCCATCGCCGTTATCTACATATCCAGTGTTAGTGATGTACCCGGCATTCGTGAGGTCCTGTGCCACTTTCACTTTAAAACTTCTGGTCACATCCGCAGTGCCAACGGGAATATCAGTGATGGTCCATGTTAGTTTACCATTCACGGGAGTAATGCCTTCATCGGCACTTACAAATACGGTATATGCCGGTATTGTATCGGTGATGATCACATTGTTCAATTCGACATTTCCAGTATTCCTGACGTGTATAGTATAAGTGATTTCATCATTTGTCTTCACCATGCCTCCTGAGCCAGTTCCGGTATAAGCAGCGCTTTTCCAGTTGAGAGATTTTTTTGCATTGTCTATCGGAATATCAACAGAGGGATCGTTAGGATCAGGATTGGATTTTGGATGATCATTATTGGAAGGATCCGGAGGTACAGTCGGATGTTCGCCACTGCCATCGCCATCATCTACACCAGCGGTATTTGTAATGCTGGTAGCACCAGTCAGGTCATTTACTACACGTACCGTAAAACTTCGGATCACATCTGCGGCGCCGACAGGAATATCAGTAATGGTCCAGGTCAGTTTACCATTCACAGGAGTAATGCTTTCATCTGCACTTACGAATTCGGTATAGTCAGGAATGGCATCGGTAACGATCACATTAGTCAATGCCACATGTCCTGTATTACGTACATGAATATGATAAACGATTTCGTCGCCGGGTTTGGCGATGCCTGTGAAGTCAGTACTTTTCCAGCTCACAGATTGTTTACCACCATTATCAACGGGAACATCGGTAGAAGGATCGTTAGGATCCGGATTGGATTGCGGCTCATTAGGATTTAACGGATCTGGTGGGGTAGTAGGATGATTGCCTGTACCATCGCCGTTATCAACATTGCCGGTATTGGTAATATTGGTGACGCCGGTCAGATCATTTGCCACAGTTACAGAAAAGTTTCGTGTGATGGTAGAGCCGACGGCGATAGCAGGAATAGTCCATGTCAGTTTGCCAACCGCATCAGGAGATATACTTTCATCTGCATTTTTAAAAACAGTATGAGCCGGAACCGTATCTGTGATCTTTACATTATTCAACACCACATTCCCGGTATTGCGCACATGAAGGGAATAAGTAATCACGTCACCTGCCTTTACTGCTGTTCCTGTGTAGCTGGCTGACTTCCATTGTTGCGAAGCCATGAAATCATCATCAGCGATGGTAACAGTGCCGACGCTGGTACCTGTGGTGAGAGCTGGTACGCCTGTGCCTACAGAGAATGCAGTGATAGTGAGGATAACGGTTTCCGGACCTTCGATCAGGTTATCGTCTTTAACAGTTACAGCAATTGGAACATTGCTGGTACCTGCGGGAATATTTTTAGTAAGGGTGATAGTTGTATAATCTGTTCCGTTAGTGGCGGTGCCGGTAATGGTGAATCTCACGAGCACAAAGCCTGTAGTATAAGTGCCATTGGGCCATCCGATGGAGAAGCTACCATCATTGCCGGTGCCACCGGGTTCTTTACCGTTTGTGGTAGACTGAATACCGATAGGGATGTTAACATCGTCATCTTCAATATTTACAACAGCGGAGGAGCTGGCAGAGAAAGTCATTGCTCCTGAAGAGGAGAGGCTTGTGGATTGCAGGGTCACCTGGACGGTTTCGGTGGGTTCAACGATGTAATCGTCATT
Source organism: [Flexibacter] sp. ATCC 35208 (assembly GCF_001975825.1). Taxonomy (GTDB): domain Bacteria; phylum Bacteroidota; class Bacteroidia; order Chitinophagales; family Chitinophagaceae; genus Chitinophaga. Next base: position 17,424 of record NZ_MTKN01000061.1, on the reverse strand, counting down.
TACATGGACAGGGAGTGCTATGCTGTTAGTATTAGCAGGTAGCTTGATTTCGCCTGTCATATTGGTGTTATTGTAGTCGAAGCTAGTCCCGGCGCCTCCGGTGGCAGAGCTGGCGCCGTCAATGGTATATTTCACCAGGATGTCTTCATTAAAAGTAAGTGTTCCCGGAAGGCTGATTTTAAATTCACCATTGCTGGCGTTTCCGTTGCCGAGTTCTTTACCATCGGTAGTTTTGGTAATGGCCAGGCGGTTGTCGTTATCGATCAGTTTAGCGGTTAAGGTTCTTTGTGTACCGAGATAACTGATGCCGTCGGCATCAGTTGCGGAGAGCAGACCGATTTCAATGCTTTCGTCTCCTTCGATCAGGAGGTCGTCATTGACGTCAATGATCAGTTGTGCTTCTGAATAACCGGCTTTGAGGATAATGGTACCAGAGAGGGTGGTGTAGTCTACGCCGTTGGTGGCCGGATCTGATACTGTGGCATTGACGGAGTAGGTGATGGTGATATCGCTGGGTGCTGTTGTTCCGTTTAGCAGGAGGAAGGAGATGATGCCGTTGGGGCCACCTTCTTCTGCTCTTACTAATTCATCCATGGCGATTACATCTGCGCGTTGGGTGGGTTTGTACATCCAGCTGACAGAGAGGAGGCATAGGAATAATAATAGAAGGTTACATTTCATTTTCCAGGGATTTAGTTGAATAAAGGGGATGTGTCATACATAAAAAGACGTCCTTAGAATTTGTTAGTGCGACAGTTGTTTCTATCGTGGACCAGTATAGAATGATCTCGGTAGAAGTTGTTGGCGCGATACCTTTTTCTATAATGATCCGTAATAGAAAGAGCCTGTATCTTTTTGAAATACCCCCAAAATTTTTAACCTTTTGGATTGACTTCAATTTTAGATACAGGCTCATAGGTTTTATCTGATAAGGATTAGTTTTTTAGTGTAAACTTTACCATTCGCACGGATAACACAATAGTGCAGGCCGGCGGGGAGGCTAATTGATCTGTATGTTAGTTTATGCACTTCACCAGCTTTTACATATTCGTTGAACAGGAGGCTTTCTCTGTTACCCTGCATATTACTGTAGATCTCTACTGATATTTTTCCATTTACAGGTGATTTGAAAGTAATGGATAATTCATCAGTAAATGGATTTGGATATGCGTTGTATTCAAGCGAAGCGGCTGTTTGTTGCAAAGCAGCGGAAACAGTGTTCAATGTGTATGTGGCAGTATTCTGGCATCCATTGGATTTGTCGGTAACCTGTAAAGTAAATATGCCACTGATATCTGGATTGCCTGATTGATAGAGGACGGTGGCTGTTTGAGCGCCGTCGAGTATCAACCAGCTGTTATCGGAGGAGACTAATGACCATTGGTAGTTGGCATTGGAAACGCTTTGTGCACTCAGGAGGTCTACTGATAGTGGATCAGGATTTGTCGCTGGTGGCAGGATAACGGCAGTCGGTAGAGTGGTGTTACTTATAACAGGTGTATTGGTGGTGGCTACGCAGCCGTTGTCCGGATTGGTAACTGACAGGGTATAAGTGCCTGATGTAGTTACAATGGCTGATGCGGTGTTGGCGACAAAGTTGTTAGGCCCTGTCCATCTGAAGGTAGTTCCGTTTGTGGAGGAGGTACCGGTGATGATCACGTTTGTTTTTTGACAGGTGAGAGGGCCGTCGTTGGATGCCTGGATATTGGCTGGTGGCGTGATGTTTTGAGTGACAGGGGTATTGGTGGTGGCGGTACATCCGTTTTGGGTGTTAGTGACCACCAGGGTATAGGTCCCTGCAGTTGTTACATTTGCCTGTGCTGTAGTAGCTGTATAATTGGATGGGCCGCTCCATTTATAGGTTACATCGGATGATGTAGAGGAGCCAGTGATTTGTACGGTTGTTTTTGTACAGGTCAGCGGGCCATTGTTTGAAGCTTGTACGTTGGCAGCAGGGGAGATGTTTTGTTGTACCGTTACACTATCAGTGGTAGTACATCCATTCGTAGCCTTAGCTGTTACATAGTATTTACCCGGAGCAGTTACTGCAATTGGATTAACTCCTGCGCTATATCCATTCCATGTAATCGTGCCGTTAGAAGAAGCGGTAAGATTTACAGAAGTAGTAGCGCAAGTCAA
>NZ_MTKN01000061.1:0-15233 GCF_001975825.1 [Flexibacter] sp. ATCC 35208 | reverse complement strand
TCGGCTTGGTGATATCCTGACTCACCATCACACTATCTGTACTGGCACACCCATTTGCCCCCCGCGTAGTTACATAGTACTTACCCGCAGCAGTCACTGCAACCGGATTAACTCCCTCATTATACCCCGTCCAAGTAATCGTACCACTTGAAGTAGCCGTAAGATTTACTGAAGTGATCGCACAATTTAATGTTGCTGGCGCACTCACCACCAACCCCGGCTTACTAACATTCTGCCTCACCGTCACCGTATCCTTCCCCACACATCCCGTCGATGCATTCGTCACCGTTAAAATATAATCTCCCGCTGCACTTACCGTAGGATTCTGCGAAGAAGAAGTATACCCATTCGGCCCATCCCATTTATACGTCACCCCCGCTGTAGAAGAACTACCTGTCAACACTACCGAAGTCTTAATACAAGTCAGCGAATCCGCCACCGTCGCCACTGCCGTAGGATAACTAAACGTACTCGCCCCCGTCAGACTCACATTATCAAAGAAATACCGCTCTGTTGGATCCGAATTCCTCGCCCTTATTATCACCTGCAAAGTACTCCCATTCACCCCCGCAGAAGTCACCGTTACCGAAGCCGTCCCTGTCGTCGTATTCCCTATCCCCGCATAATCCTCATACACCAACACCTCTGCACCACCATTCAGCTTATAATACACCCTCATATAATCATCCGTCTCAAACGCATCATTCACACTCGCCGTCTCACTCCTGAGCAATGCTGAAATAACCACATTCGACTTCCCCGAAATATCCACCACCCCTGATGACCATGTCGTTTCTCCCGCTCCCGTATAAGACACCTTGTATTCATTATTCTGCACCGATGTCGTCCCCGTTCCTGTACTAACTATTGTCCATGCCGTACTCCCATTATCCGAAGTCGTCCCATTCGCCAATGTAAAATCCTCCAGCCAGAACACCGTCGGCGTTGTAGAAGAAGATGCTACTACCACAGACTTTGATGTACTACAACCATTTGCCGGATTTGTAACACTCACCGTATATGTCCCTGCCACACTCACCGTAGGCAGCTGCAATGAAGAAGTAAACCCTCCCGGCCCTGTCCATGCATAAGCGACATTCGCCACCGTTGATGAAGCAGATATCACCACACTCGACATACAACCTATCACTGCACCCATCGCATCCAGGTCAGGCGCTACTTTATTCTCAGTAACTGTAGCCGTTGCTGACACTGTACAACCAGACGGCAATGTCCCTGTCACAGTATACACCCCTGCCGCAGATACAGTGGGATTCTGAAGAGTAGATGTAAATCCGTTTGGCCCCGTCCATGAATATGATGAAACCGTACCACTTGCCGTTACCGTGATCTGTGCATTACTACTACAGGTAACCGGCCCACTTACGGCTGTAGCCAACGTCACCGCAGGATCTACAGCTGCGATCTTCACATTGTCGAAATAATAAAATTCATCTGTCCCCGTGGCCCTTGCCCTTACTACAATCTGCAATGTATTGCCCGTAGGTATTGACACTGAAAAAGTAGTATTCGTTGTACTATGATTATTGATAGCCGATGTCTTCTCATAAAACAACACCTCACTACCGCCATTCAATTTGTAATAGAATCTTAAATAATCTGCATACTCACCCGTATCATTCATCACCGCTCCTGTCGATACTGAACTTCGCACCGCCCCTGAAACAGTCACACTGGTTTTCCCCGCCATCGCTATACTCCCCGAAGTCCACACACCTTCTCCTGTCGTACCTATACCACTAATTTTAAATTCATTATTATTCACAGAAAACACACTCCCCGAAGGCGAAGTCACTGTCCATGCCGTCGTTCCATTATCTGAATTCGTTCCGTTTGATAATGTAAAGTTCTCCTCCCAGGTAGTAGTTGCTCCATTGCCCGCTGTGACCTGTACCGTCTGAGAAGTCGTACACCCATTTGCAGGATTGGTGACTGTCACCGTATAACTACCCGCTACACTTACTGTAGGTTTTTGCGAAGAAGACGTAAACCCATTCGGCCCTGTCCATGCATAAGTCGCATTGGCTACTGCTGATGAAGCTGATAATGTTACACTGGTTGCACATGCCAGCGAACCTCCCGCAGCACTAAGATCCGGTGCCACCTTATTTTCTGTCACCACTACAGTAGCTGTTCCTGTACCGGCACTACTGGTACCTGTTACAGTATAAGTACCTGCTGTACTCACGGTAGGATTCTGTGAAGTAGATGTAAAACTATTAGGGCCTGTCCAGCTATAGGTGGTGCTGCTTGCTGAAGATGTTGCTGCAAGCGTGAGAGAAGGAGCGGAGCAGGTGAGCACACCACTATTCCCGGCGGTTGCTGTCACTGTGATACCCGTACCAGCACAGGGGCCTTTCTCTTTAAATACCCTATACTGTTCAATATAATATTTAGAAGTCTGCGAGCCTCCATTGTTGTAATTATAAATTCTCACAACTAATTGTACAGTACTCCCATTGAGTGTCGCGGAGGTAAAATCTAATGTTCCGAAATTACCCGTTCGCTGGTCCAGCAATGTCTCTGCACCTCCATTTATTTTGTAATAGACCTTTACATATTCGGTGCTATTTAAATCGCCCTCGGCAGTGACCTTCACGGCTACCTGCCAGTCTGTATACCCTGCCGTAGAAAATACCTTCGAATACCATACGCCTTCCCCTCCAAGTTCCTCTGCATGCAAACGATTCGATTTTACGGCAAAATAACCGGTGCTGAGTACTTTTGAAGCATCGAGATACCATCCGGTGGCTGAGTTGTCTACGGTCGTTCCATTTGCCCCCGAAAAGGTCCCGCTTATAATAGGACATTCAGGCGTCGCAAATAGTGGCTTGCCCGCCAATAGAAAAATGATGGAAAGGAAAAGCATGAAATGCTTTTGCATTAAGGATTGATTAGATTTCACAGGTGTGTGGATTTTAAGGGATATAGGAAATTGAATCTAAGACACAGTACTTCTATAGCTACATTTTGTAATATTAGATAATATCTTTTCAATGATTGTCAATAAAAAAGCAAATGCTACTTTAATTAGTAGTGCGGGTGGGAAATTATGCTGAGTATGCCAGCTGTAAATGTAAGAATATGATATGATTGATGCGATGAGTAACAGACAATGAGTAAATGACAGATATTACTGAGTATATTCGCGCAGATATAAAATCCTATATTGAATTATATGTTTATAAAGCGAAACCTGATTTTGATCGGCTTATTATTGATCACTTTCTTTGCCACTGCTCAGAAAGTAGCCGAACCTCCAACCACTAACAATCCTGAGTGGAGTAAACCTTACGAACCCTTTCAGATTGCCGGGAACCTTTATTATGTAGGCACCTACGACCTGGCCTGTTACCTGATTGTAACCCCCAGGGGTAATATATTGATTAACACCGGTCTGGCTGCCTCTGCACCAATGATTAAAGCCAATATTGAATCTCTGGGATTCAAACTGTCCGACACAAAGATCCTTTTAAATACACAGGCTCATTATGACCATATGGGCGCTATGGCCGCCATAAAGAAATCTACCGGTGCCAGATTGATGATAGATGCCGCAGATGCCCCGGTTGTGGCTGACGGCGGGTATTCTGATTATTTACAAGGTGGTAGTGTCAGCCTTTTCGCACCTGTAAAGGTGGATCGTATCTTACATAATGGAGATACGATCAAGCTGGGAGGTATGAAACTTGTTATGTTGCACCACCCCGGTCATACAAAAGGATCCTGTAGTTTCCTGTTCGATGTAAAAGATACAGCACGTTCTTATAAGGTACTCATCGCTAACATCCCCACTGTTATTATCGACAACCACTTTTCAGACATCTCCCGTTACCCGCATATGGCCAAAGATTACGCGTATACTTTACATGCGATGAAGAACTTACATTTCGACATCTGGTTGGCCTCACATGCCGGTCAGTTTGACCTGCAAAGTAAGCATAAGCCCGGCAGCGCTTATAATCCTTCCGCTTTCATAGATAGAAAAGGATACGACGCGGAACTTAAATATTGCGAGGAGCAGTACCTGAAAAAATTGAAATGAGGCGCGGAGATAAAAAAGAGCGTGTATCATAGTAAGATACACACTCTTTAAAGATTGCTCTTCTGCCCACCCACTTCCATTCACCTAACTAACTGCATCATGAAAAATAATCCCCAACGTATGGCGTTCCCCTGATGTAACCTCACTTACACCATGCTTCATGTGTACCCGATAATATCCTTTTGCCCCCTTCTCCGGTTTAAAGTTCGTTGTGAAAATTAATACATCTCCTTTATTGGGTTTTAGAACCATGGCTTTTGATTGTGCTCTTGGCACCTGCTGCGTAAGCACGAATTCACCTCCTGTAAAATCTTTATCAGGTTCATTCAGCATCAATACTACCTGGATAGGAAAATAAATATCTCCATACAGATCCTGGTGTAAAGTATTAAACCCACCCTGTCCGTATTTTAATATCAAAACAGTTGCTTTATCCTGCCCGTTTTGATGGCATTGTTGCAATAGATCTGTATGTTCCGATGGAAATTGGAAATTAATATTCAATACCTTGAACCACGCATTTGCAATAGGAGCAAGTTTAGTATAGATATTCGTTCTGATGGTTTGAATGGTATCAGGAAGCGGGTAGTTGAAATATTTGTATTCTCCCAACCCAAAACGATAACGAGCCATTACGACCGTTTTACGATACAACTTTGCATCGTCATAATTTGCTTTCAGTAATTCGCATTGTTCAGTTGACAATAAACCCGGAATGATGGCATATCCCTGCTGATGCATTTTTTCGCATATGTGTTGCCAGTCTGTATTTTCTATTTTTTGAATAATGTCCTGCATATTGCAAATGTGCAAAAACACAGGAAGCCTAAAAATCCGGAACATGCTATAATTGAAAAGGAGGGTGTATCTAACTTTTGATACACCCTCCTTTAATTCGGGTACCTAATGGAGCCAGATTCCATTTTATGCGATTCTCAGGAGTGTCATTTATTTATGATCCACCCTCTTTTAAATATTACGCCATACTCACCTCTTCCACCACGGTACTATACACCTTCAAACCAGCTACCCATGTCTCAACCACTTCAATATTCCGCATATTCATAAATGGATTTTTTATCGTCAGCGGATCCTGTTGCAGCACTACAAAGTCTGCAAAATTCCCCACCTTCAGAGACCCTGTCCACTGCTCTGCATAACACTGCCATGCTGCATCGTAGGTGATCGCTTTCAATGCCTGTTCGCGAGAAATATTTTCAGCCGCGTTTAGCACACCAGCTGCAGGATCAGCCTCCATTATCCGCGTGACAGACTGCTCCATCATTCTCAATGGTCCCAGCGGACTTACCGAGTTGTCACTATGCAGTGTGATCCGCATGCCTTGCTGCAGTGCACTCTTGCAAAGATCCAGCATATTTGATTTTTCCCCGAATATCGCATTCTTAAAAGCATATCCCCAATAGCCTACGTGGCCAATCAGGAAACTCGGAGACACCTGCAGATTTTTCATGTCTTCAAGATTCTCCTGCGTGGTCAATGAGCAATGTTCTATTCTATGCCGTACACCTGCGAATGGGTCATGAACAAATTCCTTAAAGGCCTCAATAGCGAAATTAACAGCAAGGTCACCATTTGCATGGATCATAACAGGCCACTTTTTATCCTTGATAATATGTCCCATCAGATCTCTGAAATACAGTGGCGGATTTGTCGGCTTTTCATCATATTTGTCGGCGAAATTATATACGCCATGGTTGTTGGCCGGCTTACATAAATATGGGTCAGACTGATAGCCTGTCAATCCCTGATTGGAACCGTCAGAGATCACCTTAACATGACTATAGTAAATGTCTGTGTACTCCCCGGGTATATTGAATGTTCCTAAATTTTGCGCATCTTCTAATGTATCACAAACCGTAGCCGCGCCGATGCGAACAGTCGGTGCAAATACTTTTAAATAAGCATCCAGTATAGATTTTTGACCACCTGTCATCCCTGCATCATGCATAAAGGTGACACCCCTGGAATTGGCGGTCTCAAAGATTTGTTTTAAGTAAATAAATGATTTCAGGAAGAAGTCAGCTTTCTGAATCGGCGGAATTGCTTTTAATGCAGGATCCATTTGTGCTGCTTCCTGCAACTGCCCCTTTGTTTTACTCTTGTATTCGTTGAATGAATGATACTCCTGTAATAATTCCAGGTTACCCGGGAAATTCCAGATTAAAGACAGCGCTGGTGTATTTACATACAAGGTGTGCATAGATGCACTGATGATACATACAGGGGCATCTGTGGTAATACTGTCTAACAGGTCGATGTCTATTGTTAATAACTCTGTATTGTTATTTAACAATGGCATCAATGCCGGATCAAGGTTTGCACCCAGGAACCAAAGGGTCTTGTCTATGTTACTTAATCGCTTAGCTTCCTTCGCGATAATAGCGCCTACTGACTTTATGTTATAATCCGGTTTCAACACCTGTCCATCAAATGCACCCAGATCTGTCCAGCCCATTAACATCGCCGTGGGTACAAGGTGGATATGGGGTTCTATCAGACCGGGCAGTAAGGTGTTGCCTTCTTCCAACTTTCTGGTGGTATAACCGGGAAAGTTTGCCTGCATGAAGGCCGCTACCTCTGCCTCGGAACCTGTAGCTACTACAACGCCATTTGCGAAGCCAATGGCTTCTACTGTGTCAACAGCTCCGTTGACCATGGGACGTATAGTTCCGCCAGTGACCATGAAAGGCTTGGTTTGCTTTTTTCTTTCAGTAACCCTTTGGAGGGGGAGTTGTTCGAAATTTTCAGGGGTAAAGAGCTCATCCTTTAGGAGTTTCAAAACAGGATTGTTGCATGCACAATGTGTGCATCCATGGTGGTGGTGTTCCATATGATCAGAGGTTTGGTTATTTTCTGCAAAAGCATATAGAGTACAACAACAAACCTTTATTATTGTTTAAAGTATATTACGGCACTGCCACCTTGCACTTTTGCAGTAAGCGTATCACTTACGGGAACCGTTTTCTTACTAAATAACTCCTTAAAATTTCCTCCTTTCAACACCGGCACGCGATACACCTGTTCCTGGGGGCCGTAGTTAAATATGGCAATATATTTATCATCCTTCATGAACACATTGTTCCCATCTACCGGGCGGAAACTCTTCCCGTTTTTTGTAATAGCCAGCAATTCTTTGTCCTGTAATAATTGTAACGCAACTTTTTTCCATGGCCCCTCAGCGGCATAATCATCACCGGTTACAAGGGAGCCGGTCACTAGTGCCGATGCTAAACGGGCTTTATTCGCATTGAAAGAAGCATCTTTAAACACTACATGATCCGCATCCAAATATGGATACATCTTTGACTGCCACCAGCCATAGGCTGTACTGTTCAATGTATATTCTGTATGCGCTATTGAGTTGAAAGCATCACATGCTATACGACGCATGTGTACATAGGGGGCGGTAGCAATGTTAGGAGAAATAGCAGCATACAGCAGCATATTTTTCCCTGCCATACTATCAATCAGTTCCATCCCTTTACGAAAAGCCTGCATACCTGTTGTTACACCAGTATCATAAAAATGGTCCCCTTCAATCGCACCATGTGATAGAAAATCTATCTTCACCATCTCATATCCCATATCTTTAAATCGCTGCATAAAGTGAATGATCCGCTGGCGGGTTGCAGGATGCGTGGGATCCATGGCGCGACCGCCATCTGTATCTGCATACTTTCCATCCTGCGTAGTCCAGGTGTCTTTATAACGATAAGTACTACCTTCTACCTGCCGGTCATATTTACCCCAGTCAACAAATGGTGCCCAGTAAATGCCCGGTTTAAAGCCTTTCTCCCTGCAATATGCTGCGAAGGTTTTTAACTGCTCTGGCGTCATATTATCCCAGTAGGAGTCAAGGTCAATGTATAAGGTATTGTCAGCAGTAGGATACCCTGTGCAGGAATCATGGAAGAAATTGACCACATCTTTTGCTTTTGCAAAATCTAATTTAGTCTGTATTACTCCCCAGCTATTCCAGCATATAGGTGTGGCGGCTTTCCATGCAGCTACGTAACGAGGTGTTTTGTTCGCGGCAGCATAGGTTTCCATGGCATTCCGCCAGTCTTTATTATACCCGATAAAGATCGGTGCTGAATGGCAATAACCATCTACGGGGCGTACGGTGCCATGGGCTTTCTGGTCATGTGTACGAAGAGAATCAGTATACCCGCAAAATACTTTCAATGCATTGTGATGTATCTGAATCCCCGTTTTCCATACATCCTGTTCCAACGATCCAATCACTATTCCACTATGCTCATTATAAATCGCGGTGACTTCACTACCTGTAAAGTCGGCATGCTCAATGGAGGGCGCATCATATCTGAACCACATATCATTGTCAAAAGGAACATTCAGCATGCGACCGGAAGCATTTATTTGGGCGGTGTTTAATGGTGATAGGTAGTTACATGCCATGCCTGCCACCTGTATAGAAATAATACAGTAATCTTTGCCCGGGAAAGTATAAAACAATTGCAGCAGCGGACCGCTGTTGACTGTATATACAGTAGCTGTGCCGGATTTTTTTATCACATACCCACGTTTTACAGTTGTGCGCGAATCAATATTTTGCGCTATCGCATACACATTTTCAAAAGTGGACTGACCATTCAGGACCACTGTATATGTGCCGGCTGTCAGGTCATAGACGATTTTATTATTCTTTCCAAAGGGTATATTGACCTGCGCATGGGCGGGAAACTGCAAAAGGAGAAAAAATGTAATAATGTACTTCATGATTAAAATTGATTCCTGGGAAAAGCGGCTTTCCTGATTTGAAAAATGTAGACCTGTAGGAAGCGGAAGCAAGGTATTGTGATAATATGCTTCATGATTAAAATTGATTCCTGGGGAAAGCGGCTTTTCTGATTTGATAAATACAGACCTGTAGGAAGCGCAAACCTGTAATAATATACTTCCTGACTAATCCTGATATTTAAGCGCCCTGTAACCTAATTCTGCACCACCGCTTACATGCATAATATGACCAGTAATAAACCTTGCTTTGTCTGATGCAAGAAATACACATGCATCCGCAATCACATCGCCCTCAGGACAATATCCCAGTGGATGAATCGCATTCATATATGCGTCAATACCCTGTCCATTGTTCTGGTACTTACCCCATTCGCGTAACATGGGTGTCCATACCCCAGCAGGTGCCACCGCATTTACACGAATTTGATAAGGTGCATAATCCAGTGCCATAGACTTTGTAAGTGCATTCACCGCTCCTTTTGTCGCTGTATAGGCAGCGTGATTTTCCTGTCCGATTTCACCAACCAGGCTACTCGTATTGATAATGCATCCCTTACTGCTTTTTAATGCCTCAATACCGTATCGTGTAGTTAAGAAAATACTCTTCAGGTTAATGTTCATCAGGTCATCCCATTCTGTCTCCGCCGTTTCATGCAATGGTTTGGAGGGGTGAGCAATCGCGGCATTGTTATGGATCACATCGATCCTACCGTATTTCTCCAATATCAGAGCAATCATCTGTTGTACATCTGTCGTCTGTGAGATATCTGCATAGATACTGTAATGGTTATCTCCAAGGGTATTGATAGCGGTGGTCAGGGTAGTAGCATCGTTCGATACCACTACGACTACCGCACCTGCTTCTGCATATTTTAATGCACATTCAAATCCGATACCTGTGGATCCTCCTGTTAGCAAAATTATTTTACCGGTCAAAAGTTGCATGTCTCGTTATTTAAAGATTGAATATAGGATCGCCATTACCAGTAATAACAGTATAGATAAGACCTTGTAACTGCCTTTGTTTTTCAAAGGCTCTAATGGCGATTTCCAGTATAATGTGGCACTTACAGCGGTATGCTGCATAGGATATACAAAAGAAAATGAAACCTGTATAATACAACAGATGATGAACAGATAAAACGCCATCATCATAAATGGAATTTGTGCAAATGAGGTAGCCGGGTACAATTTATTAATTGTATAAACAAACGCTCCCAGCAAAGACCCGATCAATAGAGTAAGCTGTGCAGCTCTGGCAGAAGCCCGTGACCAGAAAATGCCCAACAAAAATACGCAGGTAATAGGAGGGGCGATATGCGAAATAATATCATTTACCCCATTGAAAATACTATTATAGCTATTGAGTAAAGGAAGCAAGCAAATCGATAATAATAAAGCAATGCCTGCCGATATACGGCCCATTCTCACCAATTGCTGATCGCTTGCGGATGGTTTAAATCTTTTGTACAGATCAAAACTCACCAGCGTAGATATAGAATTCAGTGCCCCTGATACCTGGCTCATCAAACCTGATAATAATGCAGCGACAATAATACCCGCTAACCCTGATGGTACCAGCTGTGTGATCATTACTGTGTAAATACCTTTGCTATCTGCAGGTGCAATCAGCAAACCTTTCTTTGCCAATGTGCTGGCAAATAACCCGGGCAGAATAAAAATAAAAACAGGCAGTATTTTGATAAAGCCACAAAACAATGGGCCGAGTCTTGCATGATTTTCATTTTTTGCTCCCAATATGCGCTGCACGATTGTTTGATCCGCACACCAATACCAGATACCAATCACCGGGTAGCCAAGGAACACCCCATACCAGGGTAGGTTACCACCACTCCTCAGCATAGACAACTTATCCATCTGTCCATGTTCCTGTAATACATCCGTCATGGCATGCCATCCGCCCATTTTTTGAAAACAGGCGATGGTGATGATCACGGCACCTGATACCAGTACGACTGTTTGAATACTTTCTGTGACTACAACAGCTCTGAGTCCGCCGATAATGGTATAGACGGCGGTAATGCAGGCAATTACCGTTACGCTGGTGTACATATTGACACCAAACAATGTTTCCAGTACGATACCACCTGTGAGCAGGGAAAACGCAATATGGATAGTGATGGCAGATATAATGGAGATCAATGTAAGCCAGTCCCTGCATGCACGGTTATAACGTTTTTCCAAAAAATCGGGTAGTGTACTGATCCCGCTACGGATATAAAATGGTGCAAAAAATAGTGCCAGCAGTATTAAGGTAAACGCCGCCATCCATTCAAAGTTGCCACTTAGTAAGCCATCGTCATAACCACTTTGCGCCAGACTTACTAAATGAAGACAGGATATGTTTGTGGCAAATAATGCGAGGCCGATCATGGGCCAGCGCAGGGTTTTGCCTGCCAGGAAGTAGTCCTTTGGGTCTTTGTCTTTTTTTAGACCAGCCCATAGGCCTATTGCTACGATGATGATGATGTATAGAATAACGACGATGATCATATAATTTGTTTAAGGTCACAGCTGGTGGCTACAATCCTGCGGTGGTCAGAATGGTAACGATACGCATACAATTTGTTTAGGTCACAGCTGGTGGCTACAATTCCTGCGGTGGTCAGAATGATGATATCTGTTTAAGATCACAGCTGCTACCCGGTTCCTGTGGCGTAAGGTAGTATCCTTCCCTGATTCGTACCGGGTGTGTAAAATGCTCCTGCAGATGCGGGATATGTTCTAAAAACAGCGCCTCATGCCCCAGTGAAATATGATTGAATAGCACCAAATGCTGATGTAGTTGCCCCATATCACCCACATGTGGTACTACTGGAATACCATACTTCCGGCTTAACAGACTCACTGTTATAAACTCACTAACACCACCTACTCTCACCGCATCCACCTGTAAAAACCCTATGCATTTAGCCTGTAAATAGTTTTTAAAAATTACCCGATTCGGTACATGTTCTCCTCCTGCCAGCTTTGTAGGAGCAATGGCCTTCGCCAGCTGTTGATGTGCGATCACATCATCAGGATGTGTAGGCTCTTCTATCCAGTAAGGGCACATTTGTTGTAATCTTCCGCATATATCCAGTGCCTGTGGCAATGTCCATTGCTGGTTTGCATCCAGCATAATCTTGACATCATCACCCGTCACTTCTCTGATAAGATTTGCCCTTCGGATATCCCGCTCTGCATCCGCAGAACCGACTTTGAGTTTCATGGCGCTGAATCCTTCTGCTAAGGCTTTTTTCGCATTCTCCTTTATTTGTGCATCCGGATAGTTGAACCAGCCGATAGAGGTGTCATAACCTGGATATCCAGTAACAGTGATCTTTTCTCGTGTCAGATCTCTGTTGGCTGTGATCAATGCAATCGCCTGCTTTGAGGTTAGTTCATCTTCAAGATAGGAGAGGTCCAGTGTATTTACAATTTCTTCGGGAGAAAGATCGATCAATAATTTCCATAGAGGTACGCCTCTCTTTTTGGCCCACAGATCATAACAGGCATTGGTCACAGAGGCAAGGCCCAAATGGACGACACCCTTATGCGGACCTAGCCAGCGAAACTGTTGTTCATTAGATAACTGGCGAAATATTTCTCCGAAGTTTGCCATCACGTCTTCAATATCTCTGCCTTTTAATTGGGACGCATAAAAATCTGCTGCCTTACAAACCAGGTCATTGCCTTCTCCCAATGTAAATGCCAGCCCTGTACCTGTATGGCCGCTATCATCTTTTAACAAAGTAACGGCGTAGGAATAAACAGGGTCGCGATGTATAGCGTCACTGCCAGCTCCATGTCCGAGTGGGTAGCGTATGTCTTTTGTCAATGTCTGTTGTATCATGAATTATTTTTTGCTGGCTATGATCTCCCTGATCTCTCCGTTTATTTTAAGTTTAACCTTTTGGCCCGCACGAGGCGCTGTAACACGATAACTAATCACCTCCCCGTTTTTCCATGCAAAGTCTACCGTGAAATTTCCTCTTGCCTTCAACCCTTTCACAGATCCTGCTGCTTTCCAATGATCCGGGATAGCCGGTAAAAAATTAATCATCCCTGCATGACTTTGCAACAACATTTCAGCAATGCCTGCCGTAGCGCCAAAGTTGCCATCAATCTGGAATGGTGGACCTGCAGATAACATATTCTGATAAACACCTCCACCTGCGCCATAATTAATATCTGTTCTTACAGTAGGCTTCAGTATTTCTTTCAATAGTTTAAATGCCCTGTTTCCATCCTGTAACCTCGCCCAGAATAATAGTTTATAAGCAATCGTCCAGCTTGGCCCATCATCACCTCTTACTTCCAGTGTTTTCTTTGCCGCAGCTGCCAGATCAGGTGTTGTTTCTGTTGTGATCAGCGAGGCAGGATACAATCCCCACAAGTGCGAGATATGCCTGTGTTGCGGATCGGTTTCTTTATAATCTTCTAACCATTCCATGATTCTGCCATCTTTTGAAATAACTCCTGCTGGAGGGAGTTGTTTTATTTTGACCAACAGCTCATTTCTGAATGCAGTATCCAAACCCAATACTTTTGAAGCCGTGATCACATTATTAAACAGATCCCGTACAATCTGGTTATCGATTGTCGCTCCTATACAAATACTGGCATGATTGCCATTCGGAAGAAAAAACGCATTTTCAGGAGAGGAGGAAGGAGACATGACGAGCCATCCTGTTTTATCATCTTTTATCAACAGACTATTATAAAACGCTGCAGCGCCTTTTAGTATTGGATAAATGTCTTTCAGATAATGTGTGTCATTAGTAAAAGCATAATGCTCCCACAGGTTATTACACAACCAACCGGAACCTGATTTGGTAGCGCCCCAGGATGCACTTTCACCCGGTTCTGTAAAACCCCATATATTAGTGATTACATGAGCTACCCAACCTGGTGCATTGTAATAAGCCTTTGCTGTGCGGGCACCCGGGGCGACAAGTCCGCGCACCAGCTCTGCCAGCGGTAAGTTCAGTTCTGATAGATTGGATACTTCCAGCGGCCAGTGATTCATCTGCACATTTATATCCAGGTGATAATCGCCATTCCATGGTGTTTGTATTTGATTGGCCCATAAGCCTTGTAAATTGGGAGGTAATAAACCGGGCCTTGTACTACAAATGGATAAGTAACGTCCAAACTGATAAAACATTACCGGTAGTTCGTTATCTTCTGTGGGATGATTATAAAATGCAGCCAGTCTTCTGTCGGTTGTTATCAAACCTTTATCAGTTGCTGCGGGCGAACCTTTATCTTTTGTGGTAGCCAGTCTTTTGTCGGTTGTTGTCAAACCTTTATCAGTTGCTGTGGGTAAACTTTTATCTGTTGTAGCAGCCAGTCTTTTGTCGGTTGTTGTCAAACCTTTATCAGTTGCTGCGGGCAAACCTTTATCTGTTGTAGCAGCCAGTCTCTTATCAGTTGTTTCATCTAATCCATTCCCAAGATCAATCTGTACCCTATTAAACAATCTTCCATACTTCCTGATATGCTGTTGTCTTTCTATACCATACGGTTTTGCCATGGCTGTTTTCAAGACCTTATTCATCCTTTCTACATACCCCGCATCCTTATAATTAGTACCAGCAGAAATATACAGAATAATCTCTGTCGCATTCTTAATCACCAGCGCATGATCCTCAGTCGTCAGCACACCTCCCTTTAATTTTGCTTTTACTACAGCCTGATACCGCATCCCTTTTCCATCTATGCCATTATCCAATTGGCCTGATAGCACCAAAGTACTATCCTGAATACGCGTAGCCCCTCTCTCTGCCCGACTCATTGTAACACGACAGGTAAGCCTCCCCTGTATATCTGCCGTCAAACGAATAATGCTAACATCATCATCAAAGCTGGTAAAGTACTCTCTATGATAAGTTACACCCCCTGCTTTATACTGACAGCTGGCGATCGCATCATTTAAAGAAAGCTTTCGCTCATATCCTCCCGGCGCCTCAAAAACATATGATCCCACCGGCCCATGCTCAAATGCTATCTGCAATTCCCCCATCGTCTGATAACACCCAAAAGGCACACTACCCGAGCCTTTCCCTGTACAAATGAAGTTCTTATCCATCAATGCCT
The DNA here is from genome assembly GCF_001975825.1 of [Flexibacter] sp. ATCC 35208. Taxonomy (GTDB): domain Bacteria; phylum Bacteroidota; class Bacteroidia; order Chitinophagales; family Chitinophagaceae; genus Chitinophaga. Next base: position 283 of record NZ_MTKN01000061.1, on the reverse strand, counting down.
GTGCCTCATCATTCTTCCCTTCCCGAAGCAATTGCCTGATAACCGGTAGCTGCTTATAAGCTTCATAATTATTCGCATCCTGCGGTGCACCCGACCACAGTGTTATATCGTTCAAAACAATCTTCTCCATCCTCACATCCCCATCAGGCATCATCCCCAATCGGCCATTGCCAAGCGGCAACGTCTCCTCCCATACCTGAGCTGGTCTGTCATATCGCAAAGTTTGCCCGCAGATCACTGAGGGAATCATTCCAAATATTATTGTTAATATATACTTCATCAA